>NZ_JBVJMV010000002.1:0-511711 GCF_055584025.1 Streptomyces sp. NPDC104309
GTTGATAGGCCAGATGTGGAAGCCCGGTAACGGGTGGAGCTGACTGGTACTAATAGGCCGAGGGCTTGTCCTCAGTTGCTCGCGTCCACTGTGTTTGTTCTGAAATAACGAACGGCCGTGTTGTTCCGGTGTTGGTTAATTTCATAGTGTTTCGGTGGTCATTGCGTTAGGGAAACGCCCGGTTACATTCCGAACCCGGAAGCTAAGCCTTTCAGCGCCGATGGTACTGCAGGGGGGACCCTGTGGGAGAGTAGGACGCCGCCGAACTCCTTTTACGGAAAAGCCCCGTGCCCTTGTGGCACGGGGCTTTTCCGCGTTCACAGCGTCTAGTCTCGAACCATGCGCTACGAACTGGTCATCTTCGACAACGACGGTGTGCTCGTGGACAGCGAGCCGATCTCGAACACCATCCTGTCCGAGTACCTCACGGAGCTCGGTCACCCGACCTCGTACCAGGAATGCCTTCGCGACTACATGGGGGCTGCCGTGCACCGGGTGCACGACCTCGTCGAGGAGAGGACCGGGGAGAAGCTGCCCGCAGACTTCGACGAGACGCTCCACTCGCGGATCTACGCGGCGTTCCAGCAGGAGCTGGTGCCGGTGCCAGGCGTCGATGACGTGCTGGGGAAGCTTGTCGCCGACGGGGTTGCCTACTGCGTCGCGTCCTCCGGCAACCACGAGCGGATCAGGGTCGGACATCGTAAGACCGGACTCGACCAGTGGTTCGAGGACGAGTGGATCTTCAGCGCGGAGGATGTCGGGCACGGGAAGCCGGCGCCCGATCTTTTTCTGCATGCCGCTGAGCGGATGGGTGTTCCCCCCGAGCGGTGCGTCGTCGTCGAGGACAGCCCGCTCGGAGTGGAGGCGGCTCGGGCCGCGGGGATGGATGTGTACGGGTTTACGTCGATGATGCCGGCGGACCGGCTCGCCGGCGTGACCGGGCACTTCTCCGACATGAGCCAACTGCGGGAATTGCTCGCCTGATCCATCTACCCATGGGTAGAAACTGGCCTTACGCTCGCGGCCATGACAGATGCTCGTTTGCGTCACGGCAGAGCCTCCCTCTCGTTGAGCTTCTTCGTGCAGGGAGTCACCTTCGCTCTGCTCGTGACACGGATTCCCGCCATCCAGGACCGGTACGGGATATCCGACGGGCTGTTGCCGGTGTTCCTGGCCGCGGTGCCGATCCTGGCCGGGGTGGGCAGTGTGGTCACCGAGAAGGTGGTCGCGCGGGTGCGGCCCGGAATCGTACTGAGGTGGGCGCAGCCCGTTGTGCTGCTTGCGCTGCTCGGTGTCGGGGCCGGGAGCACGTTGTGGGAGGCGGCGCTGGCGCTCGGGGTGTTCGGGCTTGCCGTCGGGTCGCTCGACGCCTCCATGAACATGATGGGAGTCAGTCTCCAGCGGGCGTACGGGCGTTCCATCATGCTCGGGTTCCATGCCGCGTACAGCCTGGGCGGGATCGCCGGGGCGTCCATGGCGTGGGCCGGGGCGCACTGGGACCTCTCGCTGCTGGTCTCCTACCTGCCGGCGGTGGTCGTGCTGCTGCCCGTCGCGTTCATCGGCAGCCGGTGGTACGCCGAGGGCGTGTCGGCGGAGACGGGCACGGCGCAGGGGAAGGGGGCCGCGCCGGTCTCCTTCAAGTTGTTGATGCCGCTCTGTCTGGTGATGAGCTTCGCGTACATCGGGGACTCGACGGTCTCCAACTGGAGCGCCAAGTATCTGCAGGATGTGCTGGGGAGCTCGGAGCAGCTGTCGACGGTTCCGTACAACGTCTACATGGTGACCACGCTGCTGGGGCGGGCCGTGGGGGACTTCGGGGTGCGGCGGTTCGGGGCTGTGGCCGTGGTGCGGTCCGGGAGTGTGCTGGCCGCTGTCGGGTTCGCCGTGGTGGCGGTGGCCGGTGGGGCGTGGGTCGGGATGCTCGGGTTCACGCTGCTGGGGCTCGGGCTGTGCGTGATCGTGCCGCAGACGTTCGCTGCCGCCGGGCGGATGTTCCCCGGGGCGAGTGATTCGGCCATCGCGCGGCTGAACGTCTTCAACTATGTGGGATTCCTGGTGGGATCGCCGTTGGTGGGGGCGCTCGGGGACGCCTGGAGCTACCGGGGTGCGATGCTCGTGCCGATGGTTCTGGTGCTCGCGACGCTCGTGTACGCCAAGTCGTTCGGCGCGGAGCCTGCCCGATACGGTGGCGGGCATGAGCGGCCGCGCACAGCTGATGTGGGATGACGCAGTAACGGGTTACGACTTCGGGGAAAGTCATCCGATGGACCCCGTCAGACTCGCTCTGACCATGGGACTGGTGCGGGCCTTCGGGCTCGACGGTGCGGTGGATGTGGTGGCGGCCAGGCCCGCCGGGGAGTCCACACTGCGGCTCGTGCACCGCGAGGACTACGTGGCCGCCGTGCGTGCCGCCTCAGCGGATCCCCGGCACGCCGATCAGCAGTACGGGCTCGGGACGGTGGACGATCCCGCGTTCGCGGGGATGCACGAGGTGTCGGCGCTGATCGCCGGGCAGTCGGTGGCCGCGGCGGAGGCGGTGTGGCGTGGGGACACCGCGCATGCCGTGAACTTCACGGGCGGACTGCACCACGCGATGCCGGGTGGTGCGGCGGGGTTCTGCATCTACAACGATCCGGCGCTCGCCATCGCGCGGATGCTGGAGCTGGGTGCCGAGCGGGTCGCGTACATCGATGTGGATGTGCACCACGGTGACGGGGTGCAGGCGGCGTTCTGGGAGGACCCGCGGGTCCTGACCGTGTCGCTGCACGAGCACCCGCGGACGCTCTTCCCGCAGACCGGCTGGCCGGAGGAGACCGGCTCCGGGGCGGGCGAGGGCAGTGCGGTGAATGTGGCGCTGCCGGCGGGTACGGGGGACGCGGGGTGGCTGCGGGCGTTCCACGCGGTGGTGCCGGAGCTGCTGGCGGACTTCCGGCCGCAGGTGCTGGTGAGTCAGCACGGGGCCGATACGCATTTCGAGGATCCCCTCGCCCATTTCGCGGTGTCGCTCGACGCGCAGCGGGTGGTGATGGCGGCCTGCCACGATCTCGCCCATGAGTACGTCGAGGACGGGCGCTGGGTGGCGCTCGGCGGGGGCGGCTATGCGGTGGTCGATGTGGTGCCGCGGTCCTGGACGCATCTGGTGGGGATCGCCGCGCACGCGCCGGTGGACCCCGAATCGGTGATTCCGTCCTCGTGGCGGGACGAGGTCTTTGCCCGGACCCGGCAGCTGGGACCGGCCCGGATGACCGACGGGCGTACTCCCGCCTGGAAGCCGTGGGAGCAGGGGTACGATCCTGCGGACCGGCTGGACCAGGCGGTGTTGGCGACCAGGCGGGCGGCCTTCCCGTTGCGGGGGCTGCTGACCTGAACCGGGCGGGGACGGTCACGGCGCGGCCGCTTTGTGTGCCGGCGAGGAATGGTTACGCCAACTGTGGGGCGTGACCGGACTTCTGGCCCCCCGTCCGGGTGATTGGGGGAGCATCGGTGGGGTGTTGAGCATCGGAGCGCTGCGTGCGCATCTGCTGGCGGCCCGGCTGGCCGGGCCCGTGGCCACATCGAGGGAGGCGAGCCTGCGCAGCTATCGGCTCTTCGTGGCCCGCGACCCGAGGGTGACGCTCGGCCTCTCCCCCGAAGGGGGCTGGGAGGAGCAGGATCTCCTTCGTCTCATGGCCGACAAGTGCGGGGTCTCTGACGATCCTGCTCATGTTTCCGGTCCTGATGTGATCGACCCGGAGCGCACCCTGGCCGGTCTGGAGGCTTTCGCCGAGCGGTTGTCGCATGCCGCGGCGCGCCGGGCGCCAGTACTGCTCGGGACCGGTCATCCGCATCGGCTGCTCGGTTTCTACGCAGAGCTGGCAGACGCCTTGTCGGCGGCCGGGTGCCTCGTACTCACTCCCGCGCAGGGGCGATGTGTCGACATAACGACCCGGTTCGGCGTACGCACGTACAACCTCGGTTACGTACGAGGAGTCGCGATGGTGCGCGAACCCGGCGCGCGAGGTGCCGGTGGTGACACCGGCGCACATACCCATTCACCGCTGCCGGTCCGGGTCGCTCTGGAGGCGGCGGCGGAGGGGGGAGGGGGGCTGCCGGAGCTGGTCGTGGGGGACCACGGATGGGTCTGCGGGGCTGGTCAGCTGGGCATCGAGGCGATCGGGCTGGCGGATACGGACGATCCCGCGCTGTTCGTCGGGGAGGCCGAGGGGCGGGTGGCGGTCGCCGTTCCGCTCGACGACGCCGTGCGGTCCGCCTACTACCGGCCGCTCACGCGCTATGTACTCAATCGGGCGTGTCTGTCACAGTAGGCGGCCGATCGCCTCTCCTCTTCCCCACTCGCATCACCCGCCCCTAATCTGGGGAGTGAGCGCACAACGACGAAGAGTCACCGGAGGGGAAGCCGGTGGGCGTCTCGTGCGGAAGGTACAGGTGGGTCATGGCTGCTGGCAGCGAGAGGCCTCTCAACGAGGTCAAGTTTCTGACCGTGGCGGAAGTCGCCTCGGTCATGAGGGTGTCGAAGATGACCGTGTACCGCTTGGTGCACAGCGGTCATCTGCCGGCGATCCGGGTGGGCAGGTCCTTCCGGGTTCCGGAGCAAGCGGTTCACGAGTATCTCCGCGAGTCCTTTGTGGGGGTGGAGTCCGCCTGAGGTTCACCTCGGATTACGCCCCTCACGCGGTGGCGGGTAGGCTAGGCCGACGTAGGTCGTGTGGGCCCAGACGCCCCGCACCAGTGAAGAAGAAGTGAGCGAGGGTAGTCGTGGGCTCTGTTATCAAGAAGCGGCGTAAGCGGATGGCCAAGAAGAAGCACCGCAAGCTGCTCAAGCGCACGCGCGTTCAGCGTCGCAACAAGAAGTAAGCGAACGCGGTTCGTGAATCCGCAGCCCTCCCGCCGATACGGCGGGAGGGCTGCGGTGCGTTGCGCCGCGGCGTCCGCGCGCTGCGCGGTACCCGCATTCGGGCCAAAGACTCGGCAGAAGGCCGCCGCGCGGTCATCACAGGGCAACATCCACCCGCTACGGTGACGACCAGGGGAAACCTTTCGACGGGAGGCGCTGATCTTGGGGAAGGTCGTGCTGGTCACCGGAGCCGCCCGGCAGTTGGGCGGCCGCTTCGTGCGGCGCGTCCAGCGTGATCCGGAGGTGGACCGGGTGGTCGCCGTCGACGCGGTCACGCCCGGACACCCGTTGGGCGACGCCGACTTCGTCCGCGCGGACATCCGGCAGCCCGCGATCGCCAGAGTCCTCGCCGAGCACTCCGTCGACACGGTCGTCCACCTGGACGTCTCCGCCAAATCGGTCGGTATGAGCGGTCGGACGACGGTCAAGGAGACCAACGTCATCGGCACCATGCAGCTGCTCGGGGCCTGCCAGAAGGCGCCGAGCGTGCGGCGGCTGGTGGTCAAGTCCAGTACGAACGTGTACGGCTCCGCGCCCCGCGACCCGGCGGTCTTCACCGAGACCACCCCGCCCAAGTCCCTGCCGAGCGGGGGCTTCGCCAAGGACGTGGTGGAGGTCGAGGGGTACGTACGCGGCTTCGCGCGCCGTCGGCCGGACGTGGCCGTGTGCGTGCTCAGGTTCGCGAACATCCTGGGGCCGGAGGCGGATTCGCCGCTGGCGGACTATCTGTCGCTGCCCGTGCTGCCGACGGTGTTCGGATACGACCCGAGGCTCCAGTTCGTGCATGAGGACGATGTCGTCGACGTACTGGGAATCGCCTCGCGCGAGCCGAGGCGCGGGACGCTGAACAGCGGCACCTTCAATATCGCCGGGGACGGCGTGCTGCTGCTCTCGCAGTGCTCGCGGCGGCTGGGGCGGCCGACGATGCCGTTGCTGCTGCCCGCCGTCACCTGGGTCGGCCAGGCGCTGCGCAGGGTCGGCATGACGGACTTCTCGCCGGAGCAGATCCGGCTGCTCACCCACGGCCGGGTGGTCTCCACCGTCCAGAT
Organism: Streptomyces sp. NPDC104309; assembly: GCF_055584025.1. Taxonomy (NCBI): domain Bacteria; kingdom Bacillati; phylum Actinomycetota; class Actinomycetes; order Kitasatosporales; family Streptomycetaceae; genus Streptomyces; species Streptomyces sp. NPDC104309. The sequence continues at coordinate 5,944 of NZ_JBVJMV010000002.1, forward strand.
GCGCGAGACCCTGGGTTTCCACCCGCGGTTCAGTACCGCGGAGACGTTCGCGGAGTTCGCGCGCAGTCAGGGGCCCGGACTGCTGCCGCCGGAGGCGGTGGGAAGGGCGGTCGACAGGCTGGCCGCCCTGCCGTTCGCCGGGGCGGGCGGCGATGTTTTGGGGTTCACCGGGGCGGGCGGCACACGCCCGACCCCCAGCGCCAGGTAGAGGAGCGCACCGACGATGGCGGATGCCAAGGTCATTCCGTTCGACGACGACCGTTCGCGGTCGGGCGGCTCACCGCGCTCCGCGCGACGCCGGACCGCGGGGAGCGGCAGCCGGGTCCAGGGGCCCGTGGCGGCCTCCGTGGTCGGGACGGCGGCCGTCAGTGCCCTACCGGGGCAGCAGGACGCCTCGTTGCCGTCGGAGGAGCCCGAGCAGGCCGGTCCGCACTCGGAGGGGGCCGGGCGCGGTGACTGGGACCGGCGGATCGCCGGCGGGCTCGCGTTCCTGCGGCGGCGGGTCACCGGCGAGTACGAGGTCGATGAGTTCGGGTACGACAAGGAGCTGACCGACCATGTCCTGATGTCGACGCTGCGGCCGCTGTACGAGAAGTACTTCCGGGTCGAGGTGAAGGGCATCGAGAACATCCCGTCCGACGGCGGGGCACTCATCGTGTCCAACCACTCGGGGACGCTGCCGCTCGACGGGCTGATGCTCCAGGTCGCCGTGCACGACAATCATCCGGCGGGCCGTCATCTGCGGCTGCTCGCCGCCGATCTCGTCTTCATGCTGCCGGTGGTCAACGAGCTGGCCCGCAAGGCCGGGCACACGCTGGCCTGTGCGGAGGACGCGGAGCGGCTGCTGCGGCGGGGCGAGGTCGTCGGGGTGATGCCGGAGGGCTTCAAGGGTATCGGCAAGCCGTTCGGCGAGCGGTACAAGTTGCAGCGCTTCGGGCGGGGCGGCTTCGTGTCCACGGCGCTGCGGGCCGGGGTGCCGATCGTGCCGTGTTCGATCGTGGGGGCGGAGGAGATCTACCCGATGATCGGCAACTCGAAGACGCTGGCGCGGTTGCTGGGGTTTCCGTACTTCCCGATCACGCCGACGTTTCCCTGGCTGGGGCCGCTGGGGGTGGTGCCGCTGCCGACGAAGTGGACGATCCAGTTCGGGGAGCCGATCTCCACGAGTGGGTATCCGGTGGAGGCGGCGGAGGATCCGATGCTGATGTTCAATCTGACGGATCAGGTGCGGGAGCAGATCCAGCACACGCTGTACAAGTTGCTGGTGCAGCGGAGGTCGGTGTTCTTCTGACGACGGCCGCCGGGGCACCGGTGGGTTTCTTGTCGCCGATCGCCGGACGGGCTCGGGGAGCCCGTCCGGCGATCGAGGGTTGCGCGAGGTCCTGGCCGACCCGATCCACCCGGGATTACGGGACAGTCCTTAGTCGCGCAGATCCTCGCTGTTGATGCCCAGGCCCGGGAGCAGGCCGGGGAGGAGCGGGGGCAGGGTGACGTCCGGGGCGGGCGGGGGGCTGATCCGGGTGTCGGCGGACGGTGTGGTGCCCTGGGGCGGGGGGCCGAAGAGGCCGTCCGTGCCGCCGGCGATCAGGCCGTCGGACGGGGCACTGCCGGAGCTGGACGGGTGGGGCGTGGCGCTGTCGCCCGTGTGCTCCTGCGAGGCATGCGGGGACGAGGGCGTGGAGTGGCGCGTACCCGACGATCCAGTGTTCCGCTCCGTGGTGCCCGAGCGGGGGGAACCGCTTTCCTTGCCCGGGGCGGGAGGCAGCAGCGACTGCAGCGGTTCGACCTCTTCGTCTATGGCGTCGAAGACCGAACTGACCTGGTCGCGGACATCGGTCAGCTGTACGGGCAGCCGGTCGCGCAGACTGCTCCAGCTGTCTCGGTGCGCGCGGGAGAAGGAGTCCAGGGTCCGGATCGGGCCGATGGCGCCGTCCCGCTGGTAGGCGGCGTGGAGCAGGCGGTGGCCCTCGGTGGCGTCGTGCGTCATGCCGTTGAGCGTGCGCCTGACTTCGCCGAGCTGTTCGTGGTCCAGGTCGCCGGAGCGGGCGCGCTCCATCAGGCGGCGGGCTTCGCCGAGGCGGGTCGAGGCCTGGTCGAGGTAGACCTCGCCGCGGTCGGCGTCGCCGCTGGCCATGCCGAGATGGATGTCCTCCATGCCGCGCTTGAGCCCGTACAGCGAATCACCCGGCAGGGCGTCGGAACTGGCAGCGGCCACTCCGCCGAAGGCTCCCGCCGCCACGCCGACGGTGAGTCCGCCGGCCGCGAGCCCCTTCGCCCAGCGTGAACGCGGACGCAATTTCCGGAGCGGGGAGGCCCGGTGGGCCCCCTTGGTCCGCTGTTCGGGCACCGTAGGGTCCGCGGCCGCGCCGCCCTCGGCGAACATGGCCTCCATGGCGGCGACGAGCTGGGCTCGCTGCACCACTTTGACTTCGGGATCCATCTCCGGCCGCGGTAGCTCACCGAGGCCGTTCGCCAGGGCCAACAGCGGTCCGCGGTCGGCCGGTTCGGCCGGTTCCTCGGGCTGTACGGCCGCCGCACCGCGGAGCGACTGCTCCTCCAGGGCCTGGGCGAAGGCGTTCGCCCGCCGGTGCGCCGAAACGTTTGCGATCACTGGCGGCACCTCCTCTCGTCATGACGGTCGACTCCCCTGATGGTCCGGAAGGTTGCACACCTTGAGCGCTTCCACACGAATGAGTGAGTGTCGGCGGACATGGGGTGACGACAGGGGGCCTGTAACCGGCATAACGAGGGGCGCGGCACTTGGGTTACGCACGAAGGATGATCGGACCAGTGCGTGATGAGCATGTCGCCGAGAGTGATTCGGTCGGGGGCGGGTCAGCGGGCATCGTCCGGAAGGAGCCGGGCCAGGGTGCGGACGGCGCGGTACTGCAGGGTCTTGATCGCGCCCTCGTTCTTTCCCATGACCCGGGCGGTCTCGGCGACCGAGAGGCCCTGCAGGAAGCGCAGGGTCACGCACTCCTGCTGCTGGGGATTGAGGCGGCGCACGGCCTGGAGCAGTGCGGCGTTGGAGAGGGACTCCAGGACGGAGTCCTCCGGGCTGCGCTCGACCTCGTTGGCGTCGAGCATCTCGCCGGTGGTCACTTCCAGCCGGAAGCGGCTGGACTTGAAGTGGTCGGCGACCAGGTTGCGGGCGATGGTGACCAGCCAGGCGCCGAAGTCGCGCCCCTGCCAGGTGAAGGTGGAGATGCGGCGCAGGGCGCGGAGGAAGGTCTCGCTGGTGAGGTCCTCCGCCGTCGCCTTGCCGCCCACGCGGTAGTAGATGTAGCGGTAGACGGTGTCGCTGTACTGGTCGTAGAGGCGGCCGAAGGCGTCGGCCTCGCCGGCCTGTGCGCGCTCGACGAGTTCCATCATGCGCGCGCTGTCGCTGTCGGCGGTGGGCCGGCGGACGGTGGACGTAGTAGTTGCGCCGCGGTTGCTGCGTCTTCCGACCGCCGCACCGCGTTCGGCCATGGCGTAGCAAGGGCCGACAGGTGCAGGGGTGGCACATGCGGGTACGGCGTACGCGGTGGGGACGAAGCCGCGCAAGCGGTCGAGGACCGTTGCGCGCAGCGTAGCCAGGCCCGAGGCGTCAACCCCGACGTGTGGGTACACGGGACTCCCAGAGGCAGAGCTTCCATCACGTGCAGTGCGAAACCGTCACTCGTCGTAGTGAGTGGTGGGTTCCGGAATGCGTCTGAGGAGAATAACGCTTCGTACAGGCGGTGCTACACCCAGTTGCTCAAATCATCGATTACGTCGCTTCTGTAGCGACTAATCGACGCATCAAGTAGCACATCGTGACCGGTTATTGATCGGATTACTTCGCGATCTGCCTGCGGGCGCGACGGGTTGTGGTCAGGTGCGAGCAATCCGACTGGCGGGAGCGGTCGCTGGGTGGAGGGTTCCGATCGGCGGCCGTCGTCCGGGCGCGGCTCGGCGGCCCCCGGCGGTGAACGAACGGGTGTGCGTCAGCGTCAGCGGCGGCGACGGTGCAGGGCGACGGCGGCCGCGGTGCCGCCCGCGAGAGCGCCGACGCCGGCCGCGGCCGGGATACCGACCCTGGCCGCCTTGCGGCCCGTCCGGTAGTCCCGCAGCCGCCAGTCGAGCGCGCGGGCGTGCTTGCGGAGCTTGGCGTCCGGGTTGATCGCGTAGGGGTGTCCGACCAGGGACAGCATCGGGATGTCGTTGTGCGAATCGCTGTAGGCCGCGCAGCGGTCGAGGTCCAGGCCCTCGGCCGCCGCGAGGGCGCGGACCGCCTCGGCCTTCGCGGGCCCGTGCAGCGGCTCGCCGACCAGGCGGCCGGTGTAGACGCCGTCGACGGATTCGGCGACCGTGCCGAGCGCGCCGGTCAGGCCGAGGCGGCGGGCGATGATCGTGGCGGTCTCCACCGGGGCGGCCGTGACCAGCCAGACCCGCTGTCCGGCGTCGAGGTGGGCCTGGGCGAGGGCGCGGGTGCCCGGCCAGATGCGGTCGGCCATGTACTCGTCGTAGATCTCCTCGCCGATGGACATCAGCTCGGAGACCCGGTGGCCCTTGACGATGGACAGGGCGCTGTCGCGGGCGTCCTGCATGTGTTCCGGATCCTCGACGCCGGCCAGCCTGAACCAGGCCTGCTGCCAGGCGAACCGGGTCAGCTCGCGGCGCTGGAAGAACTTCCGCTTGTACAGACCACGGCCGAAGTGGAAGATCGCCGCGCCCTGCATGACGGTGTTGTCCAGGTCGAAGAAGGCGGCGGCCCGGTCGTCGCCGACGACGGGGAAGGCGGGCTCCTCGGCCTCCGTGCGGACAGAGGTGTCCTGGTCGGCGGCGGAGAACAGGTCGTCGGGGAGTTCGGCGGGGAGGGAGGTCTTCCGCGCTGCCTCAGCTGCGGCCTCGCCTGCCAGCACGCTCCGTGCTGTCGCGGGGCGCCTACGGGCTGTGAGCCATCCAAGTGCGGCCATGTCGTGAGCATAGCCAGTCGGTCCGTCCGTTCCCGACCTGCTGGGATGCCGTGCCGTGAACTCTTGGCTGCCGATTTGTCGAACGGGCGTTTCGGGGCGTACCGGATCAAGGGGAGAACCGGCCCTCTTCCGGCTCGGGGTGCCGGTCCGCCTCGGCGCAGAATGAAGGCATGAGTGCACTGTTGCGACGTAGGACGAAGAAGCCCGCGGACCGGGTGGTCACCCTGGTGGGGAAGCCCGGATGCCACCTCTGTGACGACGCGAGGGCGGTGGTGCGGGAGGTCTGCGAGGAGACCGGTGCGTCCTGGGAGGAGAAGGACATCACCCAGGACGAGGGGCTGCACCGGGAGTACTGGGAACAGATCCCGGTCGTCCTGATCGATAACGAACAGCACACGTTCTGGCGGGTGGACCCGGCGAGGCTGCGCAGCGCACTGCTTTCCTGAGTGAACCCGGTTACCATCGTGGGCGTTTTGAGTGGTCTCGGGGGAGTGGCTATGAGGAGTGTGTACCGCCTTGCCCCCTTCGGGCCCGCAACGGGTTGATGCGATCCTTGGTTCCGGGATCGCACGACGAATGTGCGTGACCCCGGTCACTTTGACCGGACAAAACGGACACTATCTTTGTGCACGTGTTCACAAAGACATAGCCTGCATTCGACGGGGCGGCCTTGGGACGCACGGCCGCCTGCAGCCCCGCTCATCCCGCAGGAGCACCGTGGCAACTGGCCGAACTCACCGACCGGCGACCCGTAGCCGAGGAATTCCCGAGGCCACCGTCGCCCGGCTTCCGCTGTATCTACGCGCACTGACCGCGCTCTCCGAGCGCTCGGTCCCCACGGTCTCGTCCGAGGAGCTTGCCGCGGCGGCGGGGGTCAACTCTGCCAAGCTGCGCAAGGACTTCAGCTACCTGGGGTCCTACGGGACGCGCGGGGTCGGGTACGACGTCGAGTATCTCGTCTACCAGATCTCCCGTGAGCTCGGGCTCACCCAGGACTGGCCCGTCGTGATCGTCGGCATCGGTAACCTCGGCGCCGCGCTCGCCAACTACGGCGGCTTCGCCTCCCGCGGTTTCCGCGTCGCCGCGCTGATCGACGCCGATCCCGCGATGGCCGGAACGCCCGTCGCCGGGATCCCCGTGCAGCACGCCGATGATCTGGAGAAGATCGTCGGCGACAACGGCGTGTCGATCGGTGTCATCTCGACCCCGGCCGGTGCCGCGCAGCAGGTCTGCGACCGGCTCGTCGCCGCGGGTGTCACCTCCATCCTGAACTTCGCGCCGACGGTGCTCTCCGTGCCCGACGGCGTGGACGTCCGCAAGGTCGACCTCTCCATCGAGCTTCAGATCCTCGCCTTCCACGAGCAGCGCAAGGCCGGTGAGGACGGGGTCGAGAGCAGCCCGGATCCGGCCGCGCCGCCCGTGCGCGCGACCACCGGCAACCGGAAAGGACCTGACGGGGACATGCCCGCCGTGATGCCGGCATGAGTCTTCTTGTCGTAGGGCTGAGCCACCGCAGCGCTCCCGTCTCCGTACTGGAGCGGGCGTCGCTGGCTGCCGAGACGCAGGCCAAGCTGCTTCAGGACTCCCTCGCCGCGGAGCCCGCGGTCGAGGCCGCCGTGCTGGCCACCTGCAACCGCATCGAGCTGTACGCCGACGTGGACAAGTTCCACGCGGGCGTCGCCGAGCTGTCCACGCTCCTCGCCCAGCACAGCGGCGTCGGGCTCGACGAGCTCACTCCGTATCTCTATGTGCACTACGAGGACCGGGCCGTCCACCACCTCTTCTCGGTGGCCTGCGGACTGGACTCGATGGTCGTCGGCGAGGGCCAGATCCTCGGCCAGATCAAGGACGCACTGGCGCTGGGGCAGGAGCTCCACACCGCCGGCCGCCTGCTGAACGACCTGTTCCAGCAGGCCCTGCGGGTCGGCAAGCGCGCCCACAGCGAGACCGGGATCGACCGGGCCGGGCAGTCGCTCGTCACCTTCGGCCTCGAACAGCTCGCTGCCGGTGCGGACGTCGCCGGCTGGGCCAGGGGCAAGCGCGCCCTGGTGATCGGGGCCGGCTCGATGTCCTCGCTGGCCGCCGCCACCCTGGCCCGTGCGGGCGTCGCCGAGATCGTCGTCGCCAACCGGACCCGGGCCCGCGCCGACCGCCTGGTCGAGATCCTGCGCCAGCCCGGTGGTACGGGAGTGGCGGCCCAGGCCGTGGAGATGGCCGCGGTCCCCGACGAACTGACACGTGCCGACGTCGTCGTGTCGTGCACCGGCGCGACGGGGCTCGTGCTCACCGCCGAGGCCGTCGCCGGGGCGCTCGGCCTGGCCTTCGACCCCGCGTACGAGGCGCCCGCCGCGTCCGTCCCCGCGCCGCCCGCCGACCCCGACCGGCACGCCGCCTGGGTGGAGAACGGCGCCGCCGGCACGGTGCGCCAGGCGGTGCGCCGGGCCACGGTGCCCGCCCAGGGCGCCGGTCCCGTCCGCCTCGCCCTGCTCGACCTCGCCATGCCGCGCGACATCGACGGTGCCACGGCCCGTCTCGACGGTGTGCGTCTCGTCGACATCGAGTCGCTCGCCGAGGCGTCGGCGGACGCCCCGATGGCCGCCGATGTGGACCAGGTGCGCACCATCGTCGCCGACGAGGTCGCCGCCTTCGGCGCCGCGCAGCGTGCCGCCCACATCACCCCGACCGTCGTCGCCCTGCGCACGATGGCCGCCGGAGTGGTCGCGGGCGAGATCGCGAGGCTCGACGGACGCCTCCCCGACCTGGACGAGAAGCAGCGCGCCGAGATCTCGCAGACCGTGCGCCGCGTCGTCGACAAGCTCCTGCACGCGCCCACCGTGCGGGTCAAGCAGCTCGCCAGCGAGCCCGGCGGCGCCGGGTACGCCGATGCGCTGCGGGAACTCTTCGACCTCGACCCGCAGACGGTCGCCGCCGTCTCCCGGGCAGACCTGAACGACCCGAATCGAGGGCGGTCATGACCGACAACTCACCCCTGCGCGAGGGGACCACCGAGCCGCTGAGGCTGGGCACCCGGCGCAGCAAGCTCGCCATGGCGCAGTCCGGCCTCGTCGCCGACGCGGTCAGCGAGGTGACCGGGCGGGCCGTCGAGCTCGTGGAGGTCACCACGTACGGCGACATCTCCCGGGAGCACCTTGCGCAGATCGGCGGCACCGGCGTGTTCGTCGCGGCTCTGCGCGACGCGCTGCTGCGCGGCGAGGTGGACTTCGCCGTCCACTCGCTCAAGGACCTGCCGACCGCCCAGCCCGAGGGCCTCGTGCTGGCCGCCGTACCGGTGCGCGAGGACCCGCGCGACGTACTGGTGGCCCGGGACGGGCTGACCTTCGAGCAGCTGCCGTCCGGTGCCCGCGTCGGCACCGGCTCGCCGCGCCGCATGGCGCAGCTGAACGCGTACGCCCGTAGCCACGGCCTCGACATCGAGACGGTGCCGATCCGGGGGAACGTCGATACGCGTATCGGATTTGTACGAAGCGGGGAGCTGGACGCGGTGGTACTCGCCGCGGCCGGGCTCAGCCGCCTCGGCCGGACCGGTGAGGTGACCGACTTCCTGTCGGTCGACACCGTCCTGCCCGCTCCCGGCCAGGGAGCACTGGCGATCGAATGCGCTGCGACCAGCGCCGACCTCGCCGCCGCGCTCGCCGAGCTCGACGACCCGTACACCCGGGCCGCCGTGACCGCCGAGCGTGCCCTGCTCGCCGCCCTGGAGGCCGGTTGCTCCGCACCTGTGGGTGCGCTGGCCGACCTCCTGGTCGACGGACAGGCTGTCAATGAACTGCGCCTGCGCGGTGTCGTCGGTTCCACCGACGGTTCCTCGCTGGTACAGATGTCCACCACCGGTCCCGTCCCCACGTCGCACGACGACGCGGCGGCCCTCGGTCGCGAACTCGCGGCCGAGATGCTCGCCAAGGGTGCGGCCGGTCTTATGGGGGAGCGAGCACTTTGAGCCCCACCGGCCCCGCCGTATCCGACTTTCCGGCCCTGTCCGCCCAAGGGCACGTCACCTTCCTCGGCGCCGGTCCCGGCGACCCGGGACTGCTGACCCTGCGCGCTGTCGAGGCGCTCGCGAGCGCGGACGTTCTTGTCGCCGAGCCGGAGGTTCTCGGCGTTGTTCGCTGCCATGCGCGGGCAGGGGTAAGCACCCCTGAGCTGGCGATTGTTGACGCGCAGTCAACAGCCGCCGGTGTTCCCGTTCTCAGGGACGCCGCCAATCTTGTCATGGAGGCAGCGAAGGGCGGCAGGCGGGTCGTCCGTGCCGTCTCGGGCGACCCCGGACTGGACGGGAACGCCGGGGCCGAGATGCTCGCCTGCGCCACCGCCGGCATCCCCTTCGAGGTCGTGCCGGGCGTGGCCAATGTCGTGGGTGTGCCCGCGTACGCCGGTGTGCCGCTGCGTGACGCGCAGGGCGCCGACGTCCGGTTCGTCGACGCCCGTACCGCCTCGGACCGCTGCTGGACCGAGGTCGGCGCGAGCGATGCCACGGCCGTCGTCTCGACGACACTCGACTCGGTGGCCTCGGCCGCCGGCGAGCTGGTTTCGGCGGGCCGTAAGCCCGACACCCCGCTGACCGTGACGGTGGCCGGTACGACCACCCGCCAGCGCACCTGGACGGCGACCCTCGGGACGATCGCCCAGGTGCTGAAGCAGGCGAAGGTCCTTCCGTCGCCGGACGGGCACCAGCCCGTCATAGCCGTGGTCGGTGAGCGAAGCTCCGCCGCCCAGCGCGACCAGCTCGCGTGGTTCGAGTCCAAGCCGCTGTTCGGCTGGAAGGTACTCGTCCCGCGCACCAAGGAGCAGGCGGCGTCGCTCTCCGACCAGCTTCGTTCGTACGGTGCCGTGCCGCACGAGGTCCCGACGATCGCCGTCGAGCCGCCTCGTACGCCCCAGCAGATGGAGCGCGCGGTCAAGGGCCTGGTCACGGGCCGCTACGAGTGGATCGCCTTCACCAGCGTCAATGCCGTGAAGGCCGTCCGGGAGAAGTTCGAGGAGTACGGGCTCGACGCCCGCGCCTTCGCCGGGATCAAGGTCGCGGCCGTCGGTGAGCAGACCGCCGTCGCGCTCGTCGACTTCGGTGTGAAGCCGGATCTGGTGCCGTCCGGTGAGCAGTCCGCCGCCGGTCTGCTGGAGGACTGGCCGCCGTACGACCCGGTCTTCGACCCGATCGACCGGGTCTTCCTGCCGCGCGCCGACATCGCCACCGAGACGCTGGTGGCCGGGCTCATCGAGCTGGGCTGGGAGGTCGACGACGTCACCGCGTACCGCACGGTCCGCGCCTCGCCGCCGCCCGCCGACACGCGTGAGGCCATCAAGGGCGGCGGTTTCGACGCGGTGCTCTTCACCTCGTCGTCGACCGTACGGAACCTCGTCGGCATCGCGGGCAAGCCGCACAACGTGACGGTCATCGCGTGTATCGGCCCGGCGACGGCGAAGACCGCCGAGGAGCACGGTCTGCGCGTCGACGTCCTCTCCCCGGAGCCCTCGGTGCACAAGCTGGCCGAGGCCCTCGCCGAGTTCGGCGAGCGGCGCCGGGAGGCGGCGAAGGAGGCCGGTGACCCGGTGACGCGGCCGAGCGAGCGGCGTCCGGGGGCGCGGCGGCGCCGTACGACGACCTGACCCGCGACCCCTGTGACGCGTGTGGACCGGGCGGTCCGGCTGCTTCGGCGGCCGGGCCGCCCGTCGTCCTTGTGAGGTTTTTTCCGGCGCCGGTGTCGGTAAATCGGTGATGTGTACGGGTCTAGTCTCGAAGCATGACTGTGTACGGAAACTTCCCCGGCTCCCGCCCCCGGCGGCTGCGGACGACCCCGGTGATGCGGCGCATGGTCGCCGAGACACGGCTCGACCCGGCGAACCTGATCCTGCCCGCGTTCGTGCGCGAGGGCATCGACGCGCCCGTCGCCATCTCGGCCATGCCCGGTGTCCAGCAGCACACCCTGGACACCCTGCGGAAGGCCGCCGTCGACGCGGTGTCGGCCGGGGTTTCCGGGATCATGCTCTTCGGCGTTCCCCTGGACGAGAAGAAAGACGCCCGGGGCACGGCGGGCACGGACCCGGAGGGCATCCTCCAGGTCGGGCTGCGCGCGGTGCGCGAGGAGGTCGGTGACGAGCTCGTCGTCATGTCGGACCTGTGCCTGGACGAGACCATCGACCACGGCCACTGCGGTGTCCTGACCGAGGACGGCCGCGTCGACAACGACGCGACGCTGGAGCGGTACGCCGAGATGGCCCAGGTCCAGGCCGACGCGGGCGCCCATGTGGTCGGCCCCAGCGGCATGATGGACGGCCAGGTCGGTGTCATCCGTGACGCGCTCGACCGGACGGGCCACGAGGACGTCTCGATCCTCGCCTACACGGCCAAGTACTCCTCGGCGTTCTACGGGCCGTTCCGCGAGGCCGTCGGCTCGTCGCTCAAGGGCGACCGCAAGACGTATCAGCAGGACCCGGCGAACGCCCGTGAGTCCCTGCGCGAGCTGGCGCTCGACCTCGAAGAGGGCGCCGACATGGTGATGGTCAAGCCGGCCGGACCGTATCTCGACATCCTCGCCAAGGTCGCGGACTCGGTGGACGTGCCGGTCGCCGCGTACCAGATCAGTGGTGAGTACGCGATGATCGAGGCCGCCGCCGAGAAGGGCTGGATCGACCGGGACGCGGCGATCATGGAGAGCCTGACCGGGATCCGCCGGGCCGGCGCGCAGATGATCCTGACGTACTGGGCGACGGAGGTCGCGCAGCGGCTGGGGCGGCGCTGAGCGCAGGCGCAGCGGGCGTAGCGGGCCTGGCGGAGGCGCGGCGGGCGTCGGGCGCGGGGCGTCCCCGTCCTTGCCGCGCCGGTCCTGCGTGCTCCACCGCCGGGCGTCCGTGGTTCACTGCCGGGCTTCGGTCCTCCACCGCCGGTCGCCCATGGTTCACTGCCGGTCTTCGGTCCTCCACCGCCGGTCGTCCGTGGCTTCGGTGCCCACCTCTTGAGTGATCGCCGCCGGACCGGTGAGTCCCCGTCTGTCCCGATACCGGGACGGGCGGGGGCTCTTTTTTTGGTTCAACCTCTTGACGGTCATCCGATGTATTTATAGCTTGCGGCGCGGTAATCCCCGTACAACTCGCAGAAGTTGGGCATAGACATTGGATGCCTGGCTTTCATGGAAGCCGACACGACGTGACCGTCGATGAGGAGTGCCCGTGCGCACCGTCCCAGGTTTGTGTTCCAGCCGCCCGGCTCCGCCCCCGGTGCTGACCGCGCTCGTGGCAGCCGCCACGGGGGTCGGGCTGGCGCTCCTGCCCGTCGTCCCTGCCTCCGCCTCGACCTCCGCCCACGGCAAGGGCGCGAAGCCCGTCGTCTTCCATGTGTCGGCCACCGGCAACGACCGGGCCGAGGGATCGGCCGCGAGGCCGTTCCGGACGCTGGAGCGGGCCCAGAAGGCTGTTCGTACGTCGATGCGCAAGGGGGTCGCGCAGCGAAGGCCGGTCGACGTCGTGGTGCACGGTGGTACCTACCGGCTGCGGTCCGCCCTGAAGTTCACCACGGCCGACTCCGGTACGGCCGAGGCTCCGGTCCGCTACCTCGCGGCGCCCGGTGAGCGCGTCGTCATCAGTGGCGGCCGTTCGCTCGCGCCCCGCTGGCGGTCCTTCTCCGGCTCGATCAAGGTCGCGGACATCGGGGCCGGCCTCGACTTCGACGGGCTCTTCGTCGACGGGCAGCGGCAGACGCTCGCCCGCTACCCCGACTACGACCCGGACACGCCGATCCTCGGCGGGTACGCGCCGGACGCCATCTCCCCCGAGCGCGTGGCCCGTTGGAAGAACCCGACGACGGCGCTCGTGCGCGGTCTGCACGACGGGATGTGGGGCGGGAACTCCTTCAAGGTCACCGGTGTGAAGGCGGACGGCACGCCCGAGCTGGCCTGGGTCGGTGACAACAACCGGGGCAGCGGGCTGCACGCCACGTACCGCATGGTCGAGAACGTCTTCGAGGAGCTCGACGCGCCCGGCGAGTGGTTCTATGACAAGCCTGCCGGGAAGCTGTACTTCTATCCCCCGGCGGGTGTCGACCCCGCACGGGCCCATGTCGAGACGGCCGAGCAGAACGAGCTGATCCGGGTGGAGGGCAACGGGCCGGGCGACGCCGTCCGCCACCTGACCTTCTCCGGCTTCACCTTCACCCGGACCCACCGCACCCTGTTCAACCAGCCGTACGAGAAGCTCCAGCTCGGCGACTGGGCCCTGGCGAGGGTGGCCGCCGTCCATCTGAAGAACACCGAGAACGTCTCCGTACACGACTCACGCTTCGACCAGCTCGGCGGCAACGCCCTCCTGATCGACGGGTACAACAGCCACGACGTCGTCTCGGGCAGCGAGTTCAGCCACTCGGGGGCCTCGGACATCGCGGTCATCGGCAACCCGGACGCCGTCCGCGAGCCGTCCACCTGGGACAGCATGCGCAGGACCATCAGCGACACCCGGCCCGGACCGAAGAGCGAGAACTACCCTCGCGACATCACCATCCGCGACAACCACCTGCACGACAACGGGCAGTTCGAGAAGCAGACCTCCGGTGTGCAGATATCGATGAGCCGCCGCGTCACCGTCGACGGCAACACCCTCCACGACGGTCCCCGCGCCTGCGTCGACATCAACGACGGCACCTGGGGAGGACACCTCATCGAGAACAACGACATCTTCAACTGCGTCAAGGAGACGTCCGACCACGGCCCCTTCAACTCCTGGGGCCGGGACCGCTTCTGGCCGCTGTCCGCCGACGACGCCACGAAGAAGTCGTACGCGAAGCTGGACGCGATGGAGACCACCGTCATCCGCCACAACCGGATCCGGCACTCCTCGCACTGGGACATCGACCTCGACGACGGCAGTTCGAACTACCTCATCGAGGACAACCTGCTGCTCAACGGCGGGGTCAAGCTTCGCGAAGGCTTCCACCGGACCGTACGCAACAACGTCTTCGTCAACGGCGGCGCGCACTTCCACGTCTGGTTCGCGGACAGCGGCGACACCGTCGAGAAGAACGTCTTCGTCACCGACACCCCCTACAGCCTGATCCAGGTCGACATGGCCAGGAGCAGGCCCGTCATCAACGACAACCTGTTCTGGAACAACGGCAAAGCCGTCCAGGGCCTCAACGACGCCTGGCGGGCGAACGGGCTGGACACCCGCTCGGTGATCGCCGACCCGAAGTTCACGGGCGCTTCCCCGTTCGCCGACCCGGTCAAGCTCGACTACACCGTCCAGCCCGACTCGCCCGCCCTGGCCCTCGGCTTCCACAACATCGCGATGGGCGGCTTCGGCAAGGCCGGATCCCCCACCCCGCCGCCGCTCACCTGGCCCACACAGACTCCTGACACCGACACCCTCGACGCCCTTCCCGAACCGCTGCTGGGAGTGCCGGTCACCCGCATCTACTCCGACGCGATCAAGTCCGCCACAGGACTGACCGACACCAACGGCCTCCACCTCGCTTCCGTGCCGAGCACCTCGGAGGCGTACCGGCAGGGCCTGCGCGCCAATGACGTCATCCGGGAGATCGACGGCCGGCCGGTGACCGACCGCGACAGCTTCTGGCTCGCGTACAACCAGGTCGCTCCCGGAGCCGATGTCACGCTGAAGGTCTGGCGCAACCAGGCGTCCGTCGAGGTGCCCCTGCGCAAGCCCACCGGAGTTCAGCAGATCAACAACACCTCCGGCGTCGTCTACACCGGCACCGGCTGGGACTGGAAGAACAGGTACCGGGGCGGTGCGGGCGGCTGGGCCGACGACGTGCACGCCACCCAGAACAAGGGGGACTCCTTCGAGCTCGCCTTCAACGGGACCGCGATCGATCTCCTCACCCAGGTCAACACCGACGAGGGCGAGGTCGAGCTCTTCATCGACGGCCGGTCCGTGGGCACGATCGACAACCACAACGCCACGCGCGTGCACCAGAAGACCGTCTTCAGCGCGGCCGGACTTGCTCCCGGTGCGCACACCCTCAAGGGCGTGATGAAGACGGGCGACTACATGATCGTCGACAGTTTCAGGATCCAGTAGCGGAGATCCTCGGGGCTCGGGGCTCGGGGCTTGCGGCTCGGGGGTCGAGCTTCGGGCCTGTCGATTCACTCGTGCGGGGGACGAGTCGGGGCAGCGGCTGGGCGTTGAGCTCCGAGACCCGGGCGTCGGGATCCGGGCCCCGGGATTCGAACCCCGGGGTCCGAGCGCCTTCTTCAACCGGTAGGTGGGGAAGGGTGGTTGGGGCAACCTCCCTGGCCTCCCCGACCCGTCACGGCCAGCAAGTATGACTAATCGTGACAGCTTGCGGCGTGGCGTCCTGGCTGCTTACGGTGCGCACAACGAAACGACCCCGACGCGGTGTTGTCGCACCGGGCCGGGGTCTCACCCCAAGATCGAAAAGAGCGATCTCGTGGCTACCCAGAACTTTAGCCCTGCCCTGCGCACGCCCGCATCCTCGCCCGCGTACCCGATGGCCAGTCCCGGCTACGGCAAGCGATCGGCGCCGGACCAACGTCCCCGTAGTGCCGCTGACTTCGCCCTCCTCCCGGCGCGCGAACGGTATGTCGCCGGATTCATCGACCACCTCCCCGACGGTGCGGCGATGAACGTCAAGTGCCTCTCCAAGCAACTGCCCCTCTACGGCCAGCAGGCCGTCGGTTCGGCCCTGACCGCGCTGTCGGTGGCCGGGCATCTGCGTCGCGTGCGGTGTCTGGTCGGCGAGGGCGGCCAGGTCCGCTGGGTGTTCCGAACCTTCTGGTCGCGCACGGCACGGGACAACGAGTGGTGGGGCGCCTACCTCGCCGTCGAGAACGCGGAGCGCGTCGAGAACGCGGAGAGCGTGGGGGACGCCGAGACCGTGGAGAACGCGGGGGACGTGGGGGATGCGGGGAATCCCGAGAACGCAGGCCGTACGTCCGTGCCCGCGCCCTTCCCCGTATCCGTGCCCGCGCCCTTCCCCGTATCCGTGCCCGCGCCCGTCGTGCCCGCCGCCCCTCTCGTGCCGCAGCAGCGGGCCTCGGACGGGGACACCCCCTCGCCCGCGTATCTCGCCCTGGCAGGGCTCGGACGCACAGATCCCCGGCTCGCCCTCTCCGCCGCCGACTGCACAGCGCTTGAGGCGCTGGCCGCCCAGTGGTTCGCACGCGGTGTGGACGCCGCCTACCTCACCCATGCCCTCACCGCCGGGCTGCCTGCCCAGGTCGGCTCGCCCGTCGGTTTCGTCCGGCGTCGGCTCACTGACAAGATCCCGCCGGCCCTGCCCGTCAGCCCGGTGCCGCCTGCGGCCGGTGCTCCCTCGCGTCGCGTGATGATGGAATGCACCGGCTGCGGCACCCCAGGCCGCCCCGAAGCACTTCCGGACGGCGTCTGCCGACTCTGCCGCCGCTCCGTCGCCCCGGAATCCCCGACGGCACCTGAGCCGACCGTCGAACGCGACATCCGCACCCATGTCGCCGGACTCCGCGACCTGCTCAAGGTTCCCTGACACCCGACTTCTCAGGCCCGGTCGGGCTGCGTGCCGCCGTTGGTCGCATCGAAGGGCTGAATGCCGCACGTGGTGCGAGCCGTCCGCCGCCACCCGCTCGCCGCCAGCGCCCGTTCACCGCCACCCGTTCACCGCTTCTGCCGCGCGGCCGGATGGACCCCGGACCGAAGATGGGGCCGGAACGTCCTGATCATCCTGAGCGCCTGAGGAGGTGGCCCATGGGCAAAGCAATCGGTGATGTGCTGGGCCTGGCGGCCGGTGTAGCGGTCAGTCCCCTCCCCATCGTCGCCATCATCCTCGCCCTGGCCACCCCGCGCGGACGGCTGAACGGATCGCTGTTCGCACTCGCCTGGATCGTGGGTCTTGCCCTGCTGGGCGCGATCATGCTGGTGATCGGTGGCACGGGAGGCGCCTCCTCCACGCACAAGGAACCGGCCACCTGGGTGGGGGCCCTGAAGCTCGCGCTGGGCGTACTGCTGGCACTGTTCGGCGCCCGTCAGTGGCGGCGGCGGCCGGCGGATCCCTCCGAGGCGCAGTTGCCGAAGTGGATGGCTGCGATCGACCGCTTCACACCCGCCAAGATCTTCGGTCTCGGGCTCCTGCTGTCGGCGGCCAACCTCAAGAACGCGCCCTTGACGATCGCCGCAGGCGCCTCGATCAGCTCGGCAGGGATTCCCGTACCGCAGCAGATCGGAGTGCTCGCAGTCTTCGTGATCATCGCGTCCCTCGGGGTGCTGGCACCCCTGGCTGTCTATCTGTTCATGGGGGAGAGGGCAAAAGGCGTGCTCAGCACCTGGCGGAACTGGGCCGCAATGCACAACGTCGCGGTGTTGGCCGTCCTCTTCTTCGTCCTCGGACTGAAGCTGCTCGGGGACGGCATCAGCATCCTCACAGCGTGAGCACGACGGGCCCTGGAGCCCCTGGCAGGCTCAGGGCCAGTCGACCAGGGACATGAACACCACCCACGCGAGAACCACCGTCCCGGGGGCGAGCACGGCGAGCGCGACACCGGCCGGTGGTCTGCGCCGGTTGAGCACCCAACTCGCGACCAGCGCGATCAGGGCCAGGACCAGACCGCAGCGGAACACCGTCCATGCGGGGTCGAAGCTCCTGCTGAACCGATCGGAATCGGCCTCCGAGCAGGAGTCGCAGGCCATCGGCGAGAGCCCGCCGAAGACCAGGGCGAAGAACGCGAGCGGAAGCGTCACGATCGTGGAGATCAGCGAGGCGACCCAGGTGTGCCGGGGGCCGCTGTCCATGACGTTGTCGGGCATGCGTGCGATTCAACCCGGCGGCTGGATACGGCACATGAGTCGAGGTACTCATCTGCCGGGTGCGGGAGCGTGACGCATCGTACGGCGATCTGCCGCACGCGCGTGTCCCCGCGAGACGGCACGCATCACGTCGGCGGCGGCCACAGCGCCCGCACCGGCTGCCCGGCGGGGCCGGTGAGTCCCCCGACCAACGGCTGCCTCGTTGGACCGCGTCAGGTCAAGGCGATGCGCAACGCCTGCAACTCGGCCTCCTTGGCGCCGTGCGCCAGGAGATAGCCGGGTACAGACCCGTAGTGGCTGCGGATCCAGATCATGGCGTGGAGCAGGTGAGTCGCGGTGACGGGACGGGTGCCGTGACCGGTCGGTGCCGCGGCTGAAGCCTTGGTGAGCCCCAGGGACGTGTTCGAGCGGAGGAAGTCCTCCGTGATCTCCGCTTCGGAGGCGTTCAGCAGAGTCTGAAGGATGGCGACGGTCACACCGGTGCGGTCTTTGCCGGAGGCGCAGTGGACCAGCGCGGGCAAGGCTCCGGGAACGATGAGCCGGCGGATGGTCGCCACTGTCGAACGACCGGCGTGCTCGGCCATGGAGGGATAGAGCTCTCGTTGATTCTCGGGCCAACTCTGCTCGGCGAAGACGGGAAAATGGCTGTGCTCGTACCCGAGGTCGTGTCGCAGGTCGGGCCCGGCCGCCACCTCCGGCGTACTGCGCAGGTCGATCACGCTGCGCAGCCCGAGTTTCTTCAGGTGCTGCGCGCCTTGCGGTGGCATGGCGTCCAGGGCACCGGAACGGTAGAGGACCCCGCGGCGGAGGGACCCGACACCACCCGCGTCGCGGAAGTTCCGGATGCCCGGGATGTCGTTGAAAGCGGAGTCGGGCCGGTCAGTGCGTGTGATCACAAAACGAATATATGAGACCCGATCCGGCTCGCCGGTGAACGTGACTCGGCGCACGGTCGCCGGTGAGCCGAGTCGCATGCCGCTCACCGCTCGCTGCTCACCGCTCGCCCGGACTGCGTCGGGCCGGGCGAGCTTCACGATCTGCCGGACTGCCCGGTCACAGCACTAATCCCACCAGAACGACCAGGTCTCCTGGTTCAGCACCATCTTCTCGGCGTAGACGTCCAGGTCGTACGGCGGGTTCTGGTTGATGTTGTCCGGGCAGAACGCGAAGTGCTCGGCGGCGAGCGCCCGTGCCTCCGCCAGGGTGGTGGGCGGCCGTCCGACCGAGACGGTCAGGGTGTCGAAGCCGATCACCACGACCCGTATGCCGAAGCGGTCCTCCCAGGAGCGGAGGACCGCGCAGAGCCGGGCCACGTCCTCCTCGTAGTTGACCGGGCCCGACCAGCCGATCGCCGCCGGGATGTCCGCACTGCGCCGGGCCGGGACGAGCGCCGCACGCGTACCGGGGAACCAGCCGTCCGGGCCGGCGCACTCGTCCGCGATCTCGGCCACCAGGTCGTCGGGGGAGCTCTGACCCGAGGCGGCGGGAACGGGCGCCAGGCCCGGCCATTGGCCGTCGGCGGCGTCGAGTTCGTCGGGCGCGCAGTCCTCCCAGTACTCCCCGAGGACCTCCTCGGCGTCGTGATCACCGGGGTACGACGCGCTGTCCGGCATGAGATCCCAGGTCTCGGGCCACTGGTCGCGTCTCCCGCCGTCGATCAGTACGGGAAGCAGCCCGACCGTCCGCCCCGCCGCACGCAGCCGGTTCCATGTCCCGGGGGACGCGGGCTCGTCGGCGTACCAGAGCAGCGGCTCGTGCCACGGCCCGTCGATCGTCGCGTCGACCAGTGTGCCGGGCGGCAGTTGGAGCCCGGAGGTGGTCAGTGAAGGAAGCGGGTTCGGAAGCGTCGCCATGACCGCGACTCTAGACGCGGCCACTGACAGCGGCCGGGCTGCGGGCGGGTTCCGGTGGCCCGCAGCGCGCTCCGAGCGGGCCTGTCGGAACGGGCCCTTCGGAACGGGCCCTCGGGGACTGCTCGTTGGAGCGGGCCCGTCGGCGCGGGCACCTGGCGGCAGGACGGTTCGGGCTACGGACGTGCGGGGTGGACGACGACGAACGCGGTGCGTGCCGTGGTGCCGTCGGTCAGCGGCGCGTCCGCGGTGACGTGACCGAGTGCCTGCCCCTCGGCGGGCCGGCCGGGCTGGAGAACGCGGTTGATGTGGATCGTCAGCCGGCGTCCGTCGGCTGCGGTCTCCACCAGGATGTCCGTACCGCTCGGGTCGTCGGCCACGGTGGTGGAGGAGAGCGCGGCCTGAGTGCCGGTCTCCGCGAACCAACCGGTCACGGACGGATCGGGGGTGTTGCTCACGCTCTGCATCTGCGGCTCGGCCTCGCCGACGATCAGCGCGAACAGCTGGGCGACGAGCACCGGGTCACGCGTCCCGTCGTACACCCACCGCTGCCCCAGCACCCCGTGTTCCGTCGTGCCGATGAGCGCTTCGTCGGCGCCGGCGATCGGTGCGCCGCGGTAGCTGAACGGCACGAAGTACACGACCGGCTGGTCCCCCGAGGAGTCGGTGACCGCCATGAACTCGATCCCCACCTCGCCCTTCGGGTCGTCCAGCCGGAACCCGCCGGTCCTGGCCAGCTCCGGCTGCTGTCCCGACGTGCCGCGGTACCAGGGCTGTGCGGGCAGCCAGGTGGCGAGGAGCTCCAGCTTGGTGGGCGTCAGCGTGGTCTTGTGGATGACAGCCATGGCGGTGGTGTTCCTCCCGTAGGTGTGGGCTCAGCCGAGGAGCCGGTCGGCGGCGAAGCCGGCGAAGGCCGTCCAGGTGGTGGGCGCGACGGTGAGCGTGGGGCCGTCGGGGTTCTTGGAGTCGCGGACGTGGACGGCGGCGGGGTGGGCGGCGATCTCGACGCACTGCCCGCCTTCGCTGCCGCTGTAGCTGGACTTGAACCACTCACGTGCAGTGCTCATCGCTCTCCCAGCAGACGGTCCAACAGGCCCACGGTGTCTTCGGGGCTGAGGGCCTGAGCTCGCAGCATCGCATATTTCCGGGCGAGGATGCTGACCTCGTCGGGGTCCGAGACGAGCAGGCTGCCGCGTTGTGTTTCGGAGTACGCGACGTGCTGGCAGTCCGGTGTTTCCAGCAGGATGAAAGAGCCGTCGACTCCGGCGTGGGTCCGGCTGTTCAGCGGCAGGACCTGGAGGAAGATCCCAGGGAGTGCAGCACACGCCCGCAGGTGGCGCAGCTGCTCCTGATGAGGAGTGCACCGTGGCCCGCAACGTCCCGTCGTCACCGTTCAAGATTGCGGATCTGATACCTGAGCTGGCCGGTCTGGTCCGGGAGACCACGCTGCTGTACCCGCGTCGCGGGGCGCCGCACGTCCACGAGAGCTCCATCGGTGGGCCGTTGTCCTGGCCGGTCGACGAGCCCTGGCCGCAGTGCACGGACCCGGAGCACTACAAACCCTTGCGCCAGCCCACCGCAGTGGCCGGCCCCGAGCCGGTGGCGATGGTGCCCGTTGTCCAGCTCTACGCCAGGGACGTCCCCGAGCTCCCCTTCCCCAGGGGGCGTGACGTCCTTCAGATCGTATGGTGCCCACTGATCCACGAAGACCGGGATCAGTGGACCGCGCTTCCCCACCTCTACTGGCGTACGGAGGCCGAGGTCATCGCCATCGGCGTCCTGCTGGAACCCCCGGTGCCGTACGCGTACGACGGGGACTTCGTCCCCCGCTCCTGTACGGTCTCGCCGACCCTGGTCAAGGAGTACCCGAACTGGGACATGCCCGAAGGTCTTGCCCAGACTCTGGGGGACCGGTTTGACGAGATCGAGGCGGAATTCGGCTGCTCCTACTACGACATGGCCACCACCATCCAGAGCAAGGTCGGGGGCTACCCTGGCTGGACCCAGCCGTCCGACTGGCCTGACTGTGACTGCGGACGGCGCATGGAGCACCTGCTCAGCATCACTGCCACGGAGCCGGGAGGCGGGCGGTGGCTTCCCGAGGACGAGCAACAAGGCGGTTTTCAGGTGCCTTTGTGGCGGGTCGTGGCCGACCCGGCCGTTGAGGACGCCATCGGGCACGGGATGGACATGGGCGACCTCGGTGGCATGTACTTCTTCATTTGCCCTGCCTGTCCCGGCACTCCATGGACGTATCGCTACGACTGCTGACAGTCCCTGCTCCTGGAGGCCGCACGGAAGCGCGCAGATCAATGGAGTGGCTTTGTTCACGAGTCGTGTGCTTTGACAGCGGTGGGGTGCTTGCCAGGACGACATCGCGGTGTTCCCGGTGAGAGGGCCTGGTCGTGCCGCAGATGACGAAGGTAGAACCGCACGCGGCCGGCCCGGGTCGCCCCCGATGTACTCACTTGCAGCCCCAAGGCCATGGCTTGCGGCCACGGCGGCGCTTGCGTGACGCTCTGAGCGCGCCCGCGCCCGGCCTCGCCGGCGCCGCCCGCCCGGAGCGCTCAGCTGCTGATGCGCGTGTAGGTGAGGAACACCGCGCCGCTCTTGAGGACGGTGTGGTCGGTGAGTGTCCAGGTGTGCGGGTCGAAGGTGGCCTTGCGGGAGAACAGCGGGATTCCGTCGCCGATGGTCAGCGGGCCGATCTTGAGGATCAGCGTGTCGATCTCGGTGTACAGGGAGCCCGCCAGCTCGGCGCCACCGAGTAGCCAGATGTCTTTGCCGTCCTGCTGCTTGAGCTCGCGCACGGTCGCCACGGGGTCGTCGGCGACCAGTTCGACGGCCGGATCCGGGCTCACGGTCAGGGTCCGGGAAAATACCAGGTGACGCAGGTGGGGGTAGGCATCGGTGATTCCGGCCGCAAGGCCGATCTCGTAGCTGCGCCGCCCCTCAAGCACCGTGTCGAAGTGCGTGCCCCCCGCAGTGACGGACAGTGCCTGCCGAGCCTGGACGGGCAGCGTCTCCGGATACTCGGCCACGAGATGCTGGATGTAGTCCGCCGGTATGGGCCAGAAGCCGTTCGGACCGGTGGGGTCCGCGCCGTCCGGGCCCGCGATGAAGCCATCGAGAGTGGTGGCGATGTAGTGGACGAGTCTGCGCATGCCGGGTCCCTTCAGTTGGTCACGCGGTCGCGGTGCGGCCAGTGGTCGCCGGATGGTGCGCCGGGGCGCGAGGCCGCTGAGCGATCACGACATCCGGCCAACGACATGGGCACCGTGCCGTCAAATCTCTTGAACATTCGCCCGCGCGCCAGGGCTCGCCTGCTGCTCGAACGGGCCGACAAACGCTGTCGCTCGAAGTGAACAGAGCCACCGACCGGTGGGGGCGGGGGAGCGGAGTCCCGGCGAGATCGTGTGGTGCGCGTTCGGCCGGCCCACCGCCTTCGGAGGGGACTCCGTGGCTGGTCGGTCCCGGCTGGGTGAGGGGTGAGGAGAGGGGCCGCCCCGCGCGTGCGCGGGGTGCGGTACGGCCCCCCGTCGGGTCCGTCAGCTGTGGATCGTCACGCAGGCCTTGGTGCCGGGGTAGTTGTTCCAGTACCCGCAGACCTTGCTGTTGTTCGCGGCGTTGAGGCCCCACTTGAAGCTGATGGTCTTGGTCTCGACCCGTGCGGCGCTCACCGTCGCGCCCATGTATCCGCCGGAACCGTCGGTGAAATCAACCCGCGCATAATCCGTCCAGGCCCGGTTATTCGACTTCTTGCTCAGCGATACGCTGTCGACCTTCAGGCCCGTCCCGGTGACGGTTATGCATACAGATCCGGAGCCGTCGGTGGATCCGGCATTTCCGGTGCAGCCGGTGGCCGTGAGCGGCTTGACGTCGACGGCGTGCGCGCTACCGGTGAAAGCGATGGTGCTCATACCGATTGCCGCCACGAGGGAAAGAGTCTTCTTCATTGAGCGATCCTCCATGTTTTCGCAAATAGGCTCACGAAACAAAACCATGGAAGATCCACTCTTGACAGTTACTTTCTGGCCATCCGAATTTGGCCGGTTTCTGGCTGGTGCGACAGCGAGGTTCGGTGGACGCGTTGTCGACCGGGTGTGCGGCTAGTGCTGTGGCCGGAAAGGTTCGCGAGCCGGTGAACCTTTCCGGCCACAGCACTAGGTCTTTCGCCTGATCCAAGCGAGAGGCCCTAGGCCGGAGAAGGGGCGTGGTCAGGGTGTGGCGTCGCATGGGTTGGGTCGGACGAGGGGCGCCGAGTCCAAAAACCATCGGCCACCCTTCTGTTTTACCCGCCACGAAGTGCAGACCTTTCCTCCCTCTTTCGTTGCTCCTGAAAGGGTCAGTACATGAACTCCCTGGTGGTCGCCGATGGACACTTCCAGTCGATTCGGCTTAGCGTCCTGAAGGTATGCCAAATAGTCTTTCGTGTAGGAGTCGCCGACGCTGCTCTCGGTGAACAGATCATTCAGGGCGTCTGAGTTTCCCTCGTTTATGTATTCCCATGCCCGAGTTTTGAGATCGCTCTGTGAAGGCGCCCCGGAAGGCGCTTCACGGGAAATCTCGAACATGACCCCACCGACCCATGCAAGGGTCACTCCGAATACGACGTACGGTATCCAGCGTCCATTTTTCTTGCTGAGGGTCCGGGTCTGTGACTGAGGCATGTCGATTGCTGATCCCTTTCCAAGCCGACGGCGGAGGGGCGTTGCCGGCGGCGGCGGTACGAAGTGGCGAGGTTCCCGGTGGGCGGGTTCTCGACCGAGGTCACCACGCCTCCCAGGAGCGTCGCGTGCCTGCCTACCCTTCCTCGACCGGTCTGTCCAGCCGACCCTTGTGCCATCCGGCCGCGCAACTCGTCGAGCGGCGGCGGTTCGTGGAGTCGGCGACCGTGGTCCGCGTGGCGGTCACGAACGACTGCCGGGGCGCTTCGACAAGCGGACGGAGAGCACCTGGCCCAGCGCCAGCACGCTCAGGCCGAACATCAGGACGCCCAGGGGGACATGGAGCGACGGTATGTGCGCGATACCCAGCACCACCTGCACCGAGGCGAGTACGAGGAAACCGGACGCGTACAGGATGGGGCGGGGCGCTCCGCCGCCCGGCCGCCATGCCAGGATCGCGGCGATCACGTACAGCATCGATGCGCCGTACATCACGCGCGCTCCGACGCCGTGCAGTATTTCGCCCTGGGACGAGGACAGCAACAGTCCGGCGGTGACCGCCTGGAAGAAGATGGCCAAGGTCTGCAGGGCGATCGCAACGTGCACGAACGTGAAGCTGCGTTGTTCCGCCGTCGTCTGTGCGGCCATGGCGCGGTCCCCTCTTCTGCCTCGCGGCGGTGGATCGGTAATGTCTCGCCAGTCCGACGACATGGGCCCGAGAAATGTGAGGCCAACGGCCGACCTCACAGTCCGGCGCGGTGTTTCGTCGAAGTGGCGAGAGCGGCAGCGGACGAAGACGACGAGGGAGCGGTCTCGACCATGAGCACCCCATCCGAGCCGGCGCACGACCGGTCCGAGCCGGACCTGAGCGCGGTCGTCGGCGAGCGGCGCCAGCTGATCAATCTCGCCTATCGGCTGCTCGGTTCGCTGGCCGAGGCCGAGGACGCCGTGCAGGAGACCTACGCCCGCTGGTACGCGATGTCGCGGCAGCGGCAGGAGGCCATCGAGTCGCCCGGCGCCTGGCTGACGACGGTGGCCACCCGCATCTGCCTGGACCTGCTCGGCTCGGCGCGGGTGCGGCGCGAGCGCTACGTCGGCGCATGGATACCCGGGCCGCTGCCCGACCGCACGGAGTGGATCAGCGGGTCGGCGGGCGGCGGCAGGGCCGAGCCGGCCGACCCCGCCGACTGGGTCACCCTGGACGAGTCGGTGAACATGGCCTTCCTCGTCGTACTGGAGTCGATGACGCCGGCCGAACGTGTGGCGTTCATCCTGCACGACGTCTTCCGGTACCCCTTCGCCGAGGTCGCCGAGATCGTCGGCCGGACGCCGGCGGCCTGCCGGCAGCTGGCGTCCTCGGCCCGTCGACGTATCCGCGCCGCGCAGACTCCGGCGGTTCCGACGGCCGGGCAGGCCGGTCTGGTGCGGCATTTCAAAGAGGCGTGGGAGGCCAGGGACATCAAGGGCCTCGTCGGTCTGCTCGACCCCGACGCCACGATGATCGCCGACGGTGGCGGACTGGCCGGTGCCGTCCTCCGTCCGGTCGAGGGCAGCGAGCGCATCGCCCAGTACCTGATCCACATCGCCGGCAAAGCCCCTGGGCTGACGCTCCTGGAGCGGACGGTCAACGGCCGGCCCGGCCTGGTCGCCCAGCACGCCGGCGTCACCCTGACCGTGGCGGCGTTCAGCCTCACCGGCGGCCGCATCACTCGCATCTGGGCGGTCCGCAACCCGGAGAAGCTCCGTCCGTGGACGGAGCCTTCGGCCCGGCACACCTTGCCCGGGGGAACGCAGCCGAGCGGCTGATCCGGGGCCTGTCGTTCGGATCCTGCCCGGCTGGTTGCCCGGACGGTTGCCTGGTGGGCGCCATCCATCCTGGACGGCGCCGGACGGTGCCCACCGGTGATCGCGCTGTGGCGCTATGCGGCCAGCTTCTGGAGGAAGGCCGTGAAGTCGGCGTCGGACCAGTGCTCGATGATCTTCTGCTGCTCGACCCGGTCGACCGTGGTCGCGGTGAAGGACGCGTAGCGTCCGGACGGGGGGATGTCGAGGAACTGCCCGGTGTGGTGTCCGCCCAGGAGCCAGCGGGTCGCCACCTTGTCGCCCTCGGCGACCTGGTCGAACACCGTGATGGTGAGGTCGTCGAACGCCGCGACCAGCTTGCTGTCGAACTCCAGCCAGGACTGCCGGTCGAACCCGGGGACGTGCATCACGGCGTCCGGGTGGATGTAGAGGTCCCAGGACGTCGGCAGGTCCCGCCGGCCGTAGCTTTCGTAGAACGCCTTCACTATGCCCTTCGTCGGTCTGCCGTTCTCGGCGAAGGACGGGCTGCCGGACGCGAGCGCCAGGGCGCCCCCGGCGAGAGCGCCGCCGACCAGCCCGCGTCGGCTGATGGACTCCGTCATGTGCTGCCTCCCGGTCGGTTCTTCAAGGACGTCCTGCGCTTTCCCCGCACAGGACTTGGTGGATGGCGATGCGTCAGGGAGTTTCGCCGCGAAGTATCTGGAGGAACCTGCCGAAGTTCCCTTCCGACCAGTGCTCGACGGACTGGCCGTCCACCACGCGGTCGATGGAGATGCCGCTGAGGTGGACCTCGCGGCCGGACGGGGGGATTCCGAGGATCGTCCCCGTGTGGACGCCGCCGAGGCTCCAGCGGGTGACGACCTTGGTGCCCTCCGCGATCTGGTCGAGCACGTCCAGCCGGTAGCCGGTGAGTGATGCCTTCAGTTCGAGGTCGCCCGCGACCCAGGCCGAGCGCTCGTTGGGGCCGTCGAACCCGTGGAGCACCAGGTCCTTCGAGATGTACCGCTCGAAACCGGCGGCCAGGTCCCCGTTGTAGGCGGCGTAGAACGCCGCGGCGACCTTCCTCGGCGAGAGGTGGGATCCGGACGAGGCGCCATGTGATCCCTGGCTCTGCGCCTCGGCCGGGGTGGCGACGGTGACGAGGGCCGCGGCGGTGCCGAGGCCGGTGATGGTGCCGATCGCCCTGCGCCGGCTGGGCGCGGGGGCCGATACGGCCTCGGGAGGTTTTTTGGAGGTCATGCGGAACTCCTGGTGGATGAGTCGCGAGGGCGCGCGGTCAGTTGGTGCGCAGCGGGGCGAGGGCGTTGGTCCAGGCGATGACCTGGTCGAGGGTGGTGGTGAGGGCGTCGCTCTGCGCGTCGATGGGCTTGAAGGCGCTGAAGTTCTCGAAGTCGTTGAAGAGCGAGAGGGCCACCTGGGAGCGCACGTCGGCCATCTGGAGCTCGCCGGCGATGAGGCGCAGGTGCTCCACGGCGCGGGTGCCGCCGGTCGCGCCGTAGCTGACGAAGCCGACCGCCTTATTGGTCCATTCCGCGTAGAGGAAGTCGATGGCGTTCTTCAGCGCTCCGGGCACCGAGCGGTTGTACTCGGGGGTGACGATCACGAAGCCGTCGAAAGAGGCGATCTTCTCCGCCCAGGCCTGGGTGTGCGGCTGGGCGTACTGGCCCATCGACGGCGGGTACGCCTCGTCGAGCAGCGGGAGCTTGAAGTCCACCAGGTCGACGAGTTCGAACTCGGCGTCGGTGCGCTGGGCGGCGTTCTCGTGCACCCAGCGGGCGACGGCCGCACCGTTGCGTCCCGGGCGGGTGCTTCCGAGGATGATGCCGATCTTGGTCATAGCGGTCCTCTCTGTTCTTCCTGAACAGGGCGTCTTCCTGAACAGCGCGACAAGTGCTTGCTCCGTCAAGCAACTGCTTGACGGAGCAAGTACACAGCAGGATTGCTTGACGTGTCAAGGACTGGTGGGTGAGGGGGCGTGGGGGGCGAGGTGGACTCGCGGGTGTAGTTCCTTGCTCCGTCAAGGAACTACAGTGGGGGAATGCCCTCCGACCAGCAGTCATCACAGCCCCTCGATCCGAGCGAGGAGGCGTTCGTACGGGAGCTGAGCCGAGTCATGCTGGCGCTGCCACGTGCGGTCGACGCCGACATCGTGCGCGAAGCGGGGTTGCCGCTCTCCGAGTACACGCCCCTGATGCACCTGTCCGAGGTGCCGGAAAGGGCGATGCGGATGAGCGAGCTCGCCGCCGCCTGCAACCTCTCCCTCAGCGGGATGACCCGTGTCGTCATCCGGCTGGAGAAGCAGGGCTGGGTCGAGCGCGCCAAATGCGCCCAGGACGGGCGCGGCTGGAACGCGGTCCTGACCGACGCCGGGCTCGCCCGGCTCGAACAGGCCTGGCCGGCATTTCTGGTCAGCGTGCGACGACATCTCATCGACCACTTCCGTGGTCAGGACCTCACCGAACTCGCGGCCACACTCCAGCACGTCGCGACGTCCGAAGGCGAACCAGGCTGAGTCCCGGCTCATCCGGCCGAAGCCGAAGCCGAAGCCGAAGCCGAAGCCGAAGCCGAAGCCGAAGCCGCGAGCGGACCTCTACCGGTTCTTCACCGCGCTCCTGGCCGGCCGCCTCCCGGCGCCCCAGCTCGCCCAGATGCGTACCACCGTCCCCGCCGAATACTTCGGCTCCGGCGCCCGCTGCGGACTGGGGCTCGTGAGCATGCCGCTGTCGTGCGGCGGCGTCTACTGGGGCCACGGCGGCAGCAAGTAGGTGTGGCGCAGCCCGATGTGCTTGAGGACGCGCCGGTCCATCTCCTCGGCGACGGGGCGGGGACGTCCTGGACGCGGTGGCGGCGTCGGGAGTGCGGACGCGATGGAGCCCGAAGCGCCGGTCGGGATCGGCGCTTCAGGCTCCGCGCATGCGTGTACCCCCACCCGTGGTCCTTGACGGGAGGGGGTACACGCACCGGCGGGCCGTGTCCGCGGATGTCACAGAGCGGTGGGCACCGGCTTGTGCGTCATCGGGGGCTTGGTCGGTCCGTCGGACGCCTGTGCCTGCGCCTTGCCCAGCCGGTGGAGGCGGGCCGTGCACACGATGCCGATCGCCGAGATGGCCATCAGCATGACGGCCGGAGGCCAGTAGTGACCGCCCGCCGCCGCCGCGAGGGAGACCGCGGCGAGGGGCGCGAGGCCGCCGAAGATCATGTTGCAGATCTGGTAGGAGAGGGAGATGCCGGTGTAGCGGACGTGCGGCGCGAAGCCCTCGACGAGGATCGACGCGATCGGCCCGTACAGCGCGGACATCACCAGACGCATGGCCAGCATCATCAGCCAGATGAGGAAGACGCTGCCGGTGCCCAGCACCATGAACTGGGGCAGGGACAGGACGATGACGCCGACGAGGCCGGCGATGACGACCTTGTGCGGGCCCACCCGGTCGGCGAGCCACGACAGCCACGGGGTGACGAGGAGTTCCAGGAAGGCCGCCAGGGTGAGGCCGTTGAGCAGCATCGACTCCGACAGATGGAGGTCGTCGCCGGTGCCGTACGAGAGCAGGAAGCTGGTCACCACGTAGTAGCCGCCGGTCGCGGTGGCCAGGGCGAAGACGCCGATGAGAACCGTCCGCCAGGCCTTCTGGAAGACCTCCACCACGGGCAGCTTGGCCTCTTCCGCCCCGCCCTCGGCCTGCTTCGCCTGCTGTTCCCTGCGCACCTCCTCCATGACCGGGGACTCCTCCAGCTTGACCCGGACGACCAGGCCCACGATCACCAACACGGAGGAGGCCAGGAACGGCACGCGCCAGCCCCAGTTCATGAACGCGTCGTGCCCGAAGAGGTTCATCAGGCTGAAGGCGCCGGTCGACAGCAACGCGCCGACCGATGAGCCGAGTTGGGCGAACGAGCCGAAGAACGCGGCCTTGCCGCGCGGGGCGTTCTCCACGGCGATCAGCACCGCGCCGCCCCACTCCCCGCCGATCGCGATGCCCTGGACCAGTCGCAGCAGGATCAGCAGGATCGGGGCGAGTGCGCCGACCTGGGCGTACGTGGGCAGCAGACCGATGGCGAAGGACGCGACGCCCATCATCACCAACGTGATGACCAGGGTCTTCTTGCGTCCGACGCGGTCACCGATGTGTCCGAAGACGATGCCGCCGAGGGGCCGCAGCAGAAAGCCCACGGCGAACGTGGCGAAGGCGGACAGGGTGCGGAGGTACGGCGACATGTCCGGCGGGAAGAACACGTCGTTGAAGACGATCGCCGCGGCGGTGGCGAACGCGTAGAAGTCGTACCACTCGATGGAAGTGCCTGCCAGCGCCGCGACGGCGGCTCTGTACGGGCTCTGTCCGGTGGTGGACTGCGGGGATGGGGACGGGGACGGGGACACGGTGCCTCCGGGGGCGGGAGGGGCAGCGGAAGGGGAGGGGAAGAAGCGGAAGAGACGCGGAAGGGACGCGGAAGGGACGCGGAAGGGACGCGGAAGGGACGCGGAAGGGTGGGTGGTCAGCGGCCGGGGGCTGCCCAGGCGCGGGTGCCGCCGATCCAGGTCTCGCGTACGCCGATGGAGGCGAGTTCGGCCGGGTCGGTGGTGAGCGGGTCGCCGGCCAGGACCACGAAGTCGGCGAGCATGCCGGGGGCCAGGGCGCCGACGGCGTGTTCGCGGTGCAGGGCGCGGGCGGCCGAGGCGGTGTGCGCGTGCAGCCCGTCCGCGACGGGCATCCGCAGCGAGGCGTCGCCGAGGACGGTGCCGAGTACGGTGCGCCGGGTCGCGGCGGCGGAGACGGCCTCCAGCGGGGCGGGCGGGGCGACGGGCGCGTCCGAGCTGAAGACGACGGGGACGCCCGCGGCCAGGCAGGTGCCTGCCGGGTTGTAGCGGTGGCCGAGGTCGCCGACGGCGGTCAGCGTGCCGTCGCCGGTGCGCAGGTGGTGCTGGGGCTGCATGACCGGGACGACGCCCAACCGGCCCATGCGGGCGATCTGCTCGTCGGTCGGCAGGCCGGAGTGCTCGATGCGGTGGCGGATGCCGGGGCGCTCCCGGTCGGCCTGCGCCTTCTCGACGGCGTCGAGGACCATGCCGATGGCGTACGGGGACTGGGCGTGGGTCGCGGTCTGGAGACCGGCGCGGTGGGCGCGGCCGACGAGCTCGGCGTACTCCTCGGCGGAGTGGTAGAGCTGGCCGTGGTGGCAGCAGTCGGCGGCGTAGCCCTCGGGGAAGTACGCGGTCCAGCCGCCGAGGGTGCCGTCGGCGTAGAACTTGACGCCCTGGACGCGGAAGAGGTCGTCGCCGAAGCCGTTCACCATGCCCAGTTCGAGCGCGGTGTCCAGGAGCGCGGAGGTCAGGTAGGCGGATACGCGCAGGCGCAGTGAGCCGTCGGCGCGGGCGCGCAGATACGTCTCCATCTCGCGGCGGGACGCCTGGGCGTCGCCGACGGTGGTGACTCCGGCGGCGAGGAAGACCTCCTGGGCGCGCTGGAGGTGGTCGGCCATGATGGCGTCGGGCTCGGAGAGGTGGAAGTTCGGGCCGTGGTTGCCGATCTTCACGCCGCCGGGGCCGGTGAGGAGGTCGCAGGCGGCGTCCCAGAGCTGGCCGTCGGGCTCGCCGGAGGCGGACCGGCCGATGCTGCCGCCCTCGGGGTCGGGGGTGCCCGCGGTGACTCCGCAGCTGCGCAGGGTGTGGGAGTTGACGACACCGCCGTGGCCGGAGGCGTTCATCACGTAGACCTCGCGGTCGGTGGCGACGCGGTCGAGGTCGTGGCAGGTGGGGTGGCGGCGTTCGGCGAGGCGGCGGTGCTCGTAGCCGAAACCGCGTACCGGGACCCCGGCGGGCAGTTCGCGGGCCGCTTCGGTCAGGACGGCGACGAGCGTCTCGATGTCCGGTACGCGTTCGGGGCGGCAGTCCACCCAGGCCAGGGCCTGTCCGTACATCACGGGGTGGCAGTGGGCGTCGACGAAGCCGGGGTGGACGAGTCCGCCGTCGAGTTCGAGGACGTCGTCGGCCCGGCCGCCGAGTGCGGCGCGGGCGTCGTCGGCGGTGCCGACGTGGACGACCCGGCCGCCGCGGACGGCCAGTGCCTCGGCGCGTTCGGCGGTGCCGGGGGCGGCGACGGCCGCGCCGGTCACCAGGAGCGTGCGGTCGGCGTCGTCGAGGGGGTGGTGCATGAGTGGGGCCTGCTTTCGACCTGGGACGTCCATGGGGGAGGCCGTACGCACGGGAGCCCGTACACACGGAGGCCGTAGGTACGGGAGCCCGTCCACACGGAGGCCGTAGGTACGGTCCGCGCGGACGGGAGCCTGTGTACACGGAGAGTCCGTGACGGCTGATTCGTTCGCATGGACGATATGCAGCAGACGATGTCTTGCCTAGACCCTTTGCTCACAAATTTTTCGGAATATTACGTCGGCTTTCACTTACGTATCGTTCGATGCGGCCGCCCTGTGGTGCTCAGGGGGTGGGGGCGGTGAGGTCGTACCGCTCCTTGACCAGCTCCAGGTGCACCCAGCTCTCCACGGCGCGCACGCCTTCACACGCCCGCATGTTCTCCAGCGTGTCCCGCACCGCCGCGAGCGACTCCGCGCTGATCGTTCCGACGAGTTCCGCGCGTCCCATGCAGGCGGACAGGAACGAGACCCGGTCCCATCCGCCGATGTGCTGGGCGACGGCGTCCCGCTCGCCGTCCAGGCGTACGGCGAACCCGCACAGGAAGCCGAGCCCCAGCAGCTCCGGGCGGACCAGTGCGAGCACCTTCGCGACACCGCCGTCGAGAAGACGCAGGGTGCGGGCGCGGGCGGCGCCGGGCGAGAGTCCGACGCGTTCGGCGAGTTCGGCGAAGGGCAGCCGCCCGTCGCACTCCAGCTCGTCCAGGATCAGCCGGTCCGTCGCGTCCAGCTCCGGTATGGCGGGCCGGCCCGCCAGCAGGTACGGGTCCTTGAGGTGCTGGAGGGAGATCAGCGGGTCTATGTGGTCGACGCCGTTCAGCGAGCGGATCGACTCGATGGCCCGGTCCAGCTCCGCCAGCCCTTCGGTGCGCAGCTCCGCCATGATCGCGCGGCTGCCCGCGGTGAGGGTGACGAACGGCGCCTGCGGCATGGCGGCGATGGCGCGGGCCACCGGCTCGGCCGCTCCGCTCACGCCGATCGACAGATGGGCCGAGGCGGTCAGGTCGCGTACGGCGGGGTGGACGACGGCCACCACGCGCACACCGCCACCCGCGAGCAGCCGCTGCACGCGGGCGCGGGTGGCGGGGCGGGAGAGTCCGACGCGCTGCGCCAGCGTCTCGTACGTCAGGCGGCCGTCCGTCTGCAGTTCGCGGACGACGGCCAGATCGGTCCGGTCCAGATCCACCTGGGAGCTTCCCCTCGGCTCGATTGTCCGGGGCGGGCGCACCCGGGGCGGGGCCCATTCTTGACCACCGGGGCTCCGGGGCTTCGAGGTGCGGGCCGAGTGACGCGCGTCACTGACGTACGCATCGCCACCCCTGGACAATTCTGCCGGATGAAACGTAGGTTCGGCGCGACCACGGCAAACGAATCGGCATTTCATTGTCGCTGAAGGTTCAGAAGAGCTTGTGAAGCTTGAGGAGGATGGGATGAGCCGGCCCCTGGTGGTGTTCACGGACCCCGAGGAACTCGACGTCGGTCCGGGGGTGCGGCTGCTGGCCGAGGCGGGATTCGACACCCGGGTCGTGGGCAGTCGCGAGCCGGACGCGATCGCTGCGGCGGCGCGCGACGCCGTCGCGTTGATCGTCGGCTACGCGCCGGTGGACGCCGCGCTGCTCGACCGCCTCCCCGGGGTACGGATGCTGGCCACCATGTCCGC
The DNA here is from genome assembly GCF_055584025.1 of Streptomyces sp. NPDC104309. Classification (NCBI taxonomy): domain Bacteria; kingdom Bacillati; phylum Actinomycetota; class Actinomycetes; order Kitasatosporales; family Streptomycetaceae; genus Streptomyces; species Streptomyces sp. NPDC104309. The sequence continues at coordinate 39,773 of NZ_JBVJMV010000002.1, forward strand.
CGGGTACGACATGATCGACACGGCGGAGGCACGCCGCCGCGGCGTGTGGGTGAGCAACCTTCCGCACGCCGCCACCGAGGACGTCGCCGTTCACGCGCTCGCCTCCGCGCTCTCCCTCGTACGCGCGCTGCCCCAGGCCGACGCCACTGTGCGCGGCGGGGGCTGGAACACCGAGTTCGCCGAACTGCCGCGCCGGGCCGGTGAGCTGACGCTCGGCCTCCTGGGGTTCGGGCGCATCGCCCGAGTGCTGGCCGGGATCGCGGGCCCGGTCTTCGGGCGCGTCGCCGCGTACGACCCGCACGCCGACGCGGCCGGGTGGCCGCCCGGCGTCGAGCGGCTCGGCCGGGACGAACTGATCGCCGCCTGCGACGTGCTCTCGCTGCACACCCCGCTGACCGAGCAGACCCGTGGCATGGTCGACGCGGAACTGCTCGCCCGGATGCGGCCCGGCGGCTACCTGGTGAACGTCGCCCGCGGTGAACTCGTCGACACCGCCGCGTTGTTGGCCGCGCTGGACGGCGGACGGCTCCGTGCCGCGGCCCTGGACGTGTTCCCGGTCGAGCCTCCGGCGCCGGACGACCCGCTGCGCACCCACCCGCGCATCCAGCTCTCCCCGCACAGCGCCTACCTGTCCGACACCTCGCAGCGGGCGTACGTGTGCGCGCCCGCCGAGAACGTCATCGCCTGGCACCGCACCGGGCGCCCGCTGACCCCCGTGGTCGACCCGACGCTCGAAGGAGCCGCCTCATGACCGCACCGCCCGCCGACCTCGCCCCGGACCTCGCCTGCGAGACCGACTCGGGCCTCGACTCGAACCCCGACCCGGGCCTCGTCGAGGAGACCCGGCTGCGTCGCGAACTCGCCGCCGTCTACCGGCTCGTGGCGCACTTCCGGATGACCGACCTGATCTTCACCCACATCTCGCTCCGGCTGCCGGGGCCCGAGCACCACTTCCTGATCAACCCCTACGGCCTCCTCTTCGAGGAGATCACCGCCTCCAACCTGGTCAAGATCGACCTGTCGGGCCGGCCGGTCGAGCCCACGCCCCACCCCGTCAACCCCGCGGGCTTCGTCATCCACAGCGCGATCCACGCCGCGCGCGAGGACGCGCACTGCGTCCTGCACACCCACACCAAGGCCGGCTGCGCGGTCGCCGCTCAGCGCGACGGGCTGCTGCCGCTGAACCAGATGTCGATGGAGTTCTACAACCGCGTCGGCTACCACGACTACGAGGGCGTGGCCCTCAACCTCGACGAGCAGAAGCGCCTGGTCGACGACATCGGCAACCACCCGGCGCTGATCCTGCGCAACCACGGTCTGCTCACGGTGGGCGAGAGCGCGGCCCAGGCCTTCCTGCGCATGTACTACCTGGAGAAGGCCTGCGAGATCCAGGTCACCGCCCAGGCGGGCGGCGGACCGCTGATCCTTCCCTCGGCCGAGACCTGCGAATACACCGCCCGACAGCTCGCGGGCGACGCGGACGCGGACACGGACCTTCAGGACGATGTCGCCTACGAGTTGGCGTGGGCGGCCATGCTGCGGCTGCTGGACCGGGTGGCTCCGGACTACCGGGACTGAGCGGAGGACCTTCGAGGATCTTCAGGGAACGGGTCTTCGAGGTCTTCGAGGCTCTTCGGGCAGCGGGGCCGGGTCAGAGCTTCTTGGCGCAGAGGACGCGGTCGTTCCTGACCTTGTTCGAGTCGAAGAGCGGATTCTCGGTGAAGACGGCATCGGCCTTGTAGTCGCACGGATCGCTGAAGCCGCCCAGGGGGATGTCCTCAAGGATCTTCGTGATCCTGTAGGTCGCACCGCCCTTCTTGCCCTTGGTCCGGCAGGCGACCTCCTCGACCGCGTCGCCGGTCTTCGATCCACCGCGCACGCAGTCGCCGATCTCGACCCTGGGGCCGCCGCCCCCTCCGGGGTCGCCGGGGTGCGGAGGCTTCAGGTTGCGCATGCAGGCGTAGCCCTCACCCGTCACCGGCGTGTCCTCCAGAAGGGCGAGACTGATCGGCACATTGATCGCGAAGTCGGTGTGCTCCGCACACGCGGTGGCCGAAAAGGGCTCGGAGAAGCCGATGTCCGCCCGGTCGGTGACCTTGGCGACGGCCTCGGGATCCTTGCAGGGAACCTCACGGTAGGCCCCCCGCTTGCCGGACACGGGGGCCGCGCACTCGTTCTCGGCGAGGTACTCCGTGCCGTAGGACGGGTTCACGCTCGGGGTCGGGGAGGCGGACGGGCTGCTGGATCCGGTGTCCGACGCGTGGCGATCCGCCACCTTGCCGCACCCGGTGACCAGCACCAGCGACACCGCTGCGGCGACAGCCGCGGTGGCCGCCGCCGCGGCCCGCATGCCCGATGCCGCCGGCCTGTCACCACTCGTCGTCCGCACGCCGTCCCCCTCAGGTCCCGATCTCCGAATTCTACGGTCTACTGCCTGTGGGGGACGGTGAGTTGGCGGCCAGGAGAGCGGTCGCGGCGAGGGCGGTGGTGCGGATGCGGTCGCTGCGCATGGTGGTGCTCCGTCCGCAACGCCGATCGGGCCATCGGGGACGCCGGAACGCGTACGCGTGCGTCGACGCTCCACCGGTACTGCAACGGTGACGCCGTGCCCAACGAGTACGCGCCGGTGGAGCGGCTGGGGCGGCTGTGCGCGGCGAGTCCGGACGAACTGGTGGAGTTGCACCGGCGGTGGATCGTGGCCGATGCGGCGAGACGGCGTCCTGCTTCCGTTCCCGAGTCCGCTTCTGCGTCTGCCGTGCCTGCTCCAGCTCCTGCTCCTGCTCCGGTTTCTGAAGCCACTTCAGCAGCAGTGGCCGTGCAGGGACGCTGCGCATCGACGACGGCGGGAAGCCGTTCCGTACGAGCAGCATCACGGCACGGCCGCAGTACACCTACCAGCACGACACGGCCCGGTGGGTGACCGAGCAACGGTCACCCACCGGGCCGGATGCGTAGGGGTGCGGCCGGGGCTCAGAGGCGCTCGGGGGTCCTGATGCCGAGCAGCTCCATGCCCCGGTGCAGGGTGTGGGCGGTGAGGTCCGAGAGGAAGAGGCGGTTCTCGGCCACATTGCCCGGCACCTCGGGCTTCAGCACCGGGCACTGGTCGTAGAACGTCGTGAAGAGCGACGACAGCTGGTAGAGGTACGAGGCCAGCTTGTGCGGCTCGTACGCGGCGGCGACCTCGGCCACGACCTCGGCGAACTGGTCCAGGTGCAGGCCCAGCGCGCGCTCGGCCGGGGCCAGCTCCAGCTCCGGGTGCGGCTGGGACTTCAGCTCGCCCGCCTTGCGCTTGATGGAGCGGGACCGGGCGTGCGCGTACTGGATGTACACGCTCGTGTCGCCGGTCAGCGACACCATCTGGTCCAGGTCGAACTTGTAGTCGCGGGCGGCCGACGTCGACAGGTCCGCGTACTTCACCGCGCCGATGCCGACCTGCGTGGCGCGCTCGGCGATCTCCTCGTCGGTGAGGTCCTGCGCCTTCTCGCGAACGACCGTGGACGCCCGGTCGATCGCCTCGTCCAGCAGGTCCGCCAGCCGGACCGTCTCGCCCTCACGGGTCTTGAACGGCTTGCCGTCCTTGCCCAGCACCGTGCCGAAGGCGAGATGCACGGCCTTCACGTCCTCGTTCAGCCAGCCGGCCCGGCGGGCCGTCTCGAAGACCATCTTGAAGTGCAGGGCCTGCCGCGCGTCCACCACGTACACCAGGGTGTTCGCCTTGAGGTTGTGCACCCGGTCGCGGATCGCGGAGAGGTCCGTCGCCGCGTAGCCGTAACCGCCGTTGGACTTCTTGACGATCAGCGGCACCGGGTTGCCGTCCGGGCCCTTCACATCGTCGAAGAACACGCAGAGCGCACCCTCGGAGCGGACGGCGACGCCCGACTCCTCCAGGATGCGGCAGGTCTCCTCCAGCATGTCGTTGTAGCCGGACTCGCCGACGATGTCGAGGTCGCGGATCTCCATGTCGAGCTTGTTGAAGACCGAGTAGAAGTAGATCTTCGACTCGTCGACGAAGCGCTGCCACATGGCCAGCGTCTCCTCGTCACCGGCCTGGAGCGCCACGACCCGGTCCCGGGAGCGGGCCTTGAATTCCTCGTCGGAGTCGAAGAGCACCCGCGAGGCCTTGTAGAGCCGGTTCAGGGAGGACATGGCGGCTTCGCCGTCCGCCGCGCCGCCGTCGCCCTTGTGGTTCAGCTCGCCCGGGTGCTCGATCAGGTACTGGATGAGCATGCCGAACTGGGTGCCCCAGTCGCCGATGTGGTGGCGCCGGACCACGGTCTCGCCGGTGAACTCCAGGATCTGCGCCATCGCGTCACCGATCACCGCGGAACGGAGGTGGCCGACGTGCATCTCCTTGGCCACGTTCGGCTGCGCGTAGTCGATGACCGTCGTACCCGCGGCACTGTTGTACGGCACACCTAGCCGGCCCTCGTCGTCCGCGTCACGCGCGGCGAGGGTCTCGATGATCGCCCGGTCGCTGAGCGTGACGTTCAGGAAGCCGGGGCCGGAGACCTCGATCTCCTTGATCAGGCCACCCGCCGGGATCGCGGCCGTGACCTGGGACGCCAGCTCGCGCGGGTTTCCCTTGAGCTTCTTGGCCAGGGCCAGGATGCCGTTGGCCTGGAAGTCGGCCCGGTCGCTTCGTCGCAGCAGCGGGTCCGCGGCGCCGGCCTCCGGCAGAGCTGCCGTCAGGGCGTCCGTCAGCTGCTGCTGGAGCGTGGAAGCGAGGGAATTGACCGAGGCCATGGGCTGGCTGCCGTTTCCGTAGGGGTTCAGGGCCGCAGCACAGAGCTGCGAAGGATCACACCCAGTATTCCACGGCGGGTAAAGCCGTTTTCGCGCTGCCGGGGGGACCTGGGAGAATGGGCGGTGCCCCTACCAGTCCCACAAGGGTCGTTCCTACGAGTCCCACAAGGCAGACAAGAGAGAAGGACGTGCAGACCGTGGCTCAGAGTCAGAGCAGCACCGAGACCGACTGGGTCTCCCGCTTCGCGGACGATGTCATCGCCGAATCGGAGCGTCGTGCGCCTGGCAAACCGGTCGTCGTCGCGTCCGGCCTCTCCCCGTCCGGCCCGATCCACCTGGGCAACCTCCGCGAGGTCATGACCCCGCACCTGGTCGCCGACGAGATCCGCCGCCGCGGGTACACCGTCCGGCACCTGATCTCCTGGGACGACTACGACCGCTACCGCAAGGTTCCGAACGGCGTCCCGGGTGTCGACGAGTCCTGGGCCGAGCACATCGGCAAGCCGCTGACCTCGGTGCCCGCCCCGGCCGGGTCCACGTTCCCGAACTGGGCGGAGCACTTCAAGGCCGCCATGACCGCCTCGCTGGACGAGCTCGGCGTCGAGTACGACGGCATCAGCCAGACCGAGCAGTACACGATGGGCGCGTACCGCGAGCAGATCCTGCACGCGATGAAGCACCGCGCCGACATCGACGCCGTCCTCGACCGGTACCGGACGAAGAAGGACCCGGCGGCGGGCGCGGCAGGCGGCAAGGGCGGCAAGAAGCCGCAGCAGCAGAAGAAGGCCGACGAGGCGGAGCTGGAGGCCGAGGCGGGTTCCGGCGCGGCCGGTGAGGACGACGGCAGCGGCGGCTCGGCCGGCTACTTCCCGTACAAGCCCTACTGCGGCAACTGCGAGAAGGACCTCACGACCGTCACGTCGTACGACGACGACAGCACCGAGCTGAATTACACCTGCACGGCCTGCGGCTTCGCCGAGACCGTCCGGCTGAGCGAGTTCAACCGCGGCAAGCTGGTCTGGAAGGTCGACTGGCCGATGCGCTGGGCGTACGAGGGCGTGATCTTCGAGCCGAGCGGGGTGGACCACTCCTCGCCGGGCTCCTCGTTCGTCGTCGGCGGCCAGATCGTCCGTGAGATCTTCGACGGCGTGCAGCCGATCGGCCCGATGTACGCCTTCGTCGGCATCTCCGGCATGGCGAAGATGTCCTCCAGCAAGGGCGGCGTGCCGACCCCGGCCGACGCGCTGAAGATCATGGAGGCGCCCCTGCTGCGCTGGCTGTACGCGCGCCGCAGGCCCAACCAGTCCTTCAAGATCGCCTTCGACCAGGAGATCCAGCGGCTCTACGACGAGTGGGACTCGCTGGCGCGCAAGGTCGCCGACGACTCGGTGCTGTCGGCCGACGCCGCCGCCTACGCGCGGGCCATCGGTACGGCCGCCGGTGAGCTGCCGCGTACGCGGCGCCCGCTCCCGTACCGCACGCTCGCCTCGGTCGTCGACATCACGGCCGGACACGACGAGCAGACGCTGCGCATTCTCAGCGAGCTGGACCCGGAGAACCCGCTGGCCTCGCTGGACGAGGCCCGGCCCCGTCTCGACCGCGCCGAGAACTGGATCACCAGCCAGGTCCCGGCCGAGGCCCGCACCATCGTCCGCGACGAGCCGGACAAGGAACTGCTCGGCTCGCTGGACGAGCAGGGCCGACAGTCGCTGCGGCTGCTCCTGGAGGGACTGGACTCGCACTGGTCGCTGGACGGACTCACCACGCTCGTCTACGGCGTGCCGAAGATCCTGGCGGGCCTGGAGCCGGACGCCAAGCCGACGCCCGAGCTGAAGGCCGCGCAGCGGTCGTTCTTCGCGCTCCTGTACCGGCTGCTCGTCAGCCGGGACACGGGGCCGCGGCTGCCCACGCTGCTGCTGGCCGTGGGGGCCGACCGGGTGCGGAAGCTGCTGGGCGCGTAGGGGTTCCCGCACGGAGGGCCGTCACCCGGTGATTCGGGTGACGGCCCTCCGTCGTTGCCGGTTCCGTTCCGTCCGTTCTCGGGTGCGGGACCGACGGGCGGCGTGGTGAGGCGTGACGCGTGACTACGCGATGTGGTCCGCTTCGAGTTCCGCGTGGTAGCGGTTCTTGAACTCCGGCATCAGGCGGCGGATCAGTGCCGCGCTGCGCGGGTGCCTGATGTTGTGGCCGTCCGAGACGTGTATGTCCAGGGCCTCGACACTCGGGAAGTCGTGGTGCTGGTTCACGAACGCCGCGAACGCCTCGTACGCGATCTCGCCGAACTCCGCGTCCTCCTGCGCCCACTCGGCCGGGTCCTGAGCAGGGTCCTGAGCCGGATTCTGCGCAGGGTCCTGGGACGGGTTCTGCGCCAGATCCTTCCGGGGCTCCTGCGGCTGCTGCTCGTCGGTACGGGGCGCCGGCTGGGATTCCGCGGCGCGGGGGCTCGGGACGGCGCCGATCGTGCCCACGCTGCCCAGGGGGCGGGTGCGGCCGCCGGGGCCCAGCGGGACCATGACGGGGGTGGGCTCCAGGCCCTCCACGTACGTCGGGTCGTACGCACTCTCGTACGCGTCGTCGGGCGTCCGGGGCGCCGCGAACCACGGGCTCTCGTGCGAGCCGGGGCCCTCCTGGGGCCACTGCTCGGCAGCGGCCGGGTCGGAGGGGTGCGTGTGCTGCTGCTGGTGCGGCTCGTACTGCTCGTGCTGCTGCGTGTGCTGCTGTTCGGGGTGGGCCCCGGCGTACGGCAACTCGGGCTGGTACTCGTCGGCTTCGGCGGCGACCAGGGCCGGGGCGGGCGGCAGCAGGGCCGGTTCGATGCCTGCGGCGGCGAGGCCGGCCGCACCCGTGTCGGCCAGCGGGACGCCGTACTTCGCCAGGCGCAGCGGCATCAGGGACTCGACGGGTGCCTTGCGGCGCCAGCTGCGGCCGAAGCGGGCCTGGAGGCGGGCCTGGTAGATCAGCCGGTCCTGTTCGAGCTTGATGACCTGCTCGTACGAACGGAGCTCCCAGAGCTTCATCCGCCGCCACAGCTTGAACGTCGGCACGGGGGAGAGCAGCCAGCGGGTGAGCCGCACGCCCTCCATGTGCTTGTCGGCGGTGATGTCGGCGATCCGGCCCACGGCGTGCCGGGCGGCCTCGACGGAGACCACGAACAGCACCGGGATGACCGCGTGCATGCCGACGCCGAGCGGGTCGGGCCAGGCCGCGGCGCCGTTGAAGGCGATCGTCGCGGCGGTCAGCAGCCAGGCCGTCTGGCGCAGCAGCGGGAACGGGATGCGCATCCAGGTCAGCAGCAGGTCCAGGGCGAGCAGGACACAGATGCCCGCGTCGATGCCGATCGGGAAGACCAGCGAGAAGTTCCCGAAGCCCTTCTGCAGGGCGAGCTCGCGCACCGCCGCGTACGAACCCGCGAAGCCGATCGCGGCGATGAGCACCGCACCGGCGACCACGAGACCGATGAGTATCCGGTGGGTGCGTGTCAGCTGCATTGCGGCCACCCGCGTTCCCCTCCCCGTTTCCCGTATCCGACGTCGCGCGTCGACGTTCTGCGCCTACGTTCTGCGCAGATGTTCTGCGCCGACGTTCTGCGTCCACGTGCTGCTTCGACGCCTTGGTTCGGCGTCACGCTCCAACGTCTCGCTGCGACGTCCTGCTTCGACTTCTGGCGGGCACAGCCTGGCACATGAGGGCGCGGCATGTTGCGCGGGGAGGGGCGAAGCCCGGTACTCGGGGGAGTACCGGGCTTCGTGATTCCGCTTCCAAACAGGGGCGTCGGGGCACGCCGGGCCCCGCTCGCCGATCCGGCGTGACCCGGCGTGATCCGGCCTCGTCCGAACGGAAGACCCTAGCTCGTCTTCTTGTCCGTGGCCTTCTCGTCAGCCTTGAGTGACGCACCCGACTTGGGTGATTCATCCTTCTTCGCCGACTCGTCGGGCTTGGCCGACCCGCTCGGTGCGTCCGGCTTCGTCCCGGCGGTGGCGACCGAGGCCACCGTCTCCTTGGTCGCCTTCTCGGCGCCCTTCAGGATCTCGTCGGCGGACGGAGTCTTCGCGCCCGCGTAGCCCGCTCCGTTGTAGGTGAGGGTGATGACGACGTTCCCCGTGCGGGCCACGATCGTCGCGTACTTGAAGTCCTCACTCGTCTTGGTCAGGTCGTACGTGATCTTGGTGGCCTGCTCGCCGATGCCGGTGACGGGTGCCTCGGCGAGCTTCTTCGCACCCTCGGCGGCCTTGACCTTGGTGATCTGCTTCGCGTAGTCCTGCTGCGCGCGCTTGGCGCCGCTGCCCAGGGACTGGTCCGAGTCGAAGCGGGTGAAGCCGACGTCGAGCCAGCGGTACTGGGAACCCTTCACGCCGTTGTCGTCGAGGCCGTTCCAGGAGCAGCCGGCGCGGTACGCGGTGTCGCTGGAGCCGGCGGGCGTGCCGCCCGGGGTCTTCGCCTGGGGGACCAGTGAGGTGACCGCCTTCTTGCTGATCGACTTGCACGGGTCGGGCAGCGCGGTGAATTTCGCCGGCTCGACGCTCGGTTCCGACTTCTTGGCGTCCGGCGAAGCCGTGGACGACGAGGGCGAACCCGAGTCCTTCTTGTCGCCGGAGTCCGACGAGCAGCCGGCGACGACGAGCATCACCGGAACGGCGGCGCAGGCGAGTATGCGGGCGAGTCGCGGGGCTGAACGGTGCATGGTTCCTTCACTCGGTGGCGCGGCGGGCGGGCTGCCCGGGGGGTCGGGCTGCCAGGTGGTCGGGCTGCCTGGTGGTCGGGGGCGGCGGGTCTGCGAGGTGCCTGGTGGTCTTGGCGGGCTGGCTGGCGGGCTGGCGCGGGCGGTCGGTGTTCCGGTGGCTGTTCGGGGGCGTCCGGAAGGCTTCGGAGGGCCTTCCGGAGGGCCACGGTACGACGGACGGCGGCCGGGTGCGGCACTCGGTGGGCGTGGACGCCGCCCTGCCGGGGGCGCCCCGCGCACGGCTACTCGCTGAACTTGTCGACCAGCTTCTGGGCCAGCGCCGCGGCCGTGTCCTGCAGTTCCTTGCTGTCGGGAACGGCGGTGGAGGTGGCCGGCTGCTCGGTGTACTCGACGGTCACGATGACGTTCGATGTGCGGAAGACCACGCTCACCGTGCGGTGCTGTGCGGTGGAACCTGCCCGAGTGAGCAGATCGTCCACAAATGCACTGTCTCCGAGGTCGTCGAGCGTGCGGGGCAGAACGCTCTCGTCGGCTCCGTCGGACGTGCCGCTGGGCGTGCCGCCGTCGGTGTTGCCGCTGTCGCTCTTCCCGCTGTCGCTCTTCCCGCTGTCGCTCTTCCCGCTGTCGCTCTTCCCGCTGTCGCTCTTGCCCGAGGTCTTGTCCTCGGAGGCCGGGCCGGACAGGGCGTGCGAGGCGGAGCCCGACGCGGAGTCCGAGGAAGGGGGCTCCTCCTTCTCCGTGCTGCTGGGTGAGGCGGAGGGCGAGACCAGTCCGGCGGCGGTCTCCTTCTTCGTGTACACCTCGCGGGCGCGGTCGTCGTCGCTCACCGAGGGGTCGTAGGACACGACACGCTCGAAGTCGACGAAGAGGGTGTGCGAGGAGTCGGGGGCCTCGGACTTCCAGCGGCAGCCGACCCGGCGGTCGGTGTCGTAGGTGACGCTGGCGGCGCCCTCGTACACCTTCTTCTGCTGGTCCTCGGGGAGTTCGGCCGCGCCCGGGAGTACGTCCTTCAGCGTGGACGACGTAATGGCCCGGCAAGGGTCGGGAAGGGTGCGGTACTTACCGGGGGCCGCCGCGGCGACGGTTGCCTCGCCGGGCTTGCTGTCGGCGGCGGAGCTACCGGTTCCGGTACTTGAACTGCAGCCGACGGCGAGCGCTGCCAGTAGCGCGGTGCCGGGTACGTACGCCATTCGTCGCACGGTCCTGGGCTCCCTTCGTGCGAAAAACGGTTGCCGCTCGATGGCGACCGGTGGACACAATGTGTATCGCACGCGCCGCTGTGAATGCCGGTCGACCGACTCATTTGCCGACCTTGGCACCGGTTTTGCGCTTTCAGAATTTTCGGGGGAATCGAGGGGCTATGTCGTATGTAGAGGTGCCGGGCGCGAAGGTCCCGATCCGTATGTGGGCCGATCCGGCCTCGGTCGAGGACGTTGCGATGCAGCAGTTGCGCAACGTGGCCACCCTGCCCTGGATCAAGGGGCTCGCCGTGATGCCGGACGTCCACTTCGGCAAGGGGGCGACGGTCGGTTCGGTGATAGCGATGCACGGTGCGGTGTGTCCGGCGGCGGTGGGTGTGGACATCGGTTGCGGAATGTCCGCGGTGAAGACCTCCCTGACGGCCAATGACCTGCCGGGCGACCTGTCCCGGCTGCGGTCGAAGATCGAACAGGCCATTCCGGTGGGCCGCGGCATGCACGACGACGCCGTGGACCCGGACCATGTGTACGGCTTCCGGGCGCCGGGCTGGGACGACTTCTGGGGGCGGTTCGACGGGGTGGCCGATGCGGTCAAGTTCCGCCAGGAACGTGCCACGAAGCAGATAGGAACGCTCGGATCGGGCAACCATTTCATCGAGTTCTGCCTCGATGAGTCCGGGGTGGTCTGGCTGATGCTGCACTCCGGATCGCGGAACATCGGCAAGGAACTGGCCGACTTCCACATCGGACAGGCGCAGAAGCTGCCGCACAACCAGGACCTGATCGACCGGGACCTGGCCGTGTTCATCGCCGACACCCCGCAGATGGCGGCGTACCGGAACGACCTGTTCTGGGCGCAGGAGTACGCGAAGTACAACCGCGCCATCATGATGGCGCTCTTCCAGAACGTCGTCCGTAAGGAGTTCAAGAAGGCCAAGGTCACCTTCGAACCGGTCATCTCCTGCCACCACAACTATGTGGCGGAGGAGCGTTACGAGGGCATGGACCTGCTGGTTACGCGAAAGGGCGCGATCCGTGCGGGTTCCGGTGACTTCGGGATCATCCCGGGCTCGATGGGCACCGGCTCGTACATCGTGAAGGGCCTCGGGAATGAGAAGTCCTTCAACTCGGCCTCGCACGGCGCCGGCCGGAAGATGAGCCGGAACGCCGCGAAGCGGCGCTTCTCGACGCGTGATCTGGAGGATCAGACGCGGGGCGTGGAGTGTCGCAAGGACTCTGGCGTCGTGGACGAGATTCCGGCCGCGTACAAGCCGATCGAGCGGGTCATCGAGCAGCAGCGGGACCTGGTGGAGGTCGTCGCCAAGCTCAAGCAGGTCGTGTGCGTGAAGGGCTGAGCCCCCTCACTCACGGTTGGACGGAGGGCCGCCGGGCGGCAGGACCTCTGAACCGGAGAGCCTCGGACGCGGGTGGTGCGTCCGGGGCTCTTCGACGTCCGGCTGCGGGGCGGTGTCCGCGTCCGGCTGGGTGGCGTTGTCCGCGGCGGTTTCGGGGCTTCGGCGCGGGCGGGCGTGCGGTGCGGTGGTGTGGTTGGGCGGCGCGGTGGTGCGGTGCGGTGCGGTGTGGTGCGGTGGTGTGGTTGGGCGGCGCGGTGGTGCGGTGCGGTGGCGCGGCGCCGTGGTTGGGCGGTGCGGCGTGGCCGGGTGGTCAGGCGGTGCGGTGGACCTTGGAGTTGGAGGCCTGGGCGCGGGGCCGGACCACCAGGAGGTCGATGTTCACATGGCTGGGGCGGGTGACGGCCCAGGTGATGGTGTCGGCCACGTCGTCGGCGGTGAGCGGGGCCTCGACGCCCGCGTACACCTTTGCCGCCTTCTCGGTGTCGCCGCGGAAGCGGGTGGTGGCGAACTCCTCTGTCTTGACCATGCCGGGGGCCACCTCGATGACGCGGACCGGGGTGCCGACGATCTCCAGCCGGAGCGTCTCCGCCAGGACGTGTTCGCCGTGCTTGGCGGCCACGTAGCCGCCGCCGCCCTCGTAGGCGGAGAGGCCCGCAGTGGAGGAGAGGATCACGACCGTGCCGTCCCCGCCTGCGGTGAGGGCGGGGAGCAGGGCCTGGGTGACGTTGAGCGTGCCGATGACGTTCGTCTCGTACATCTGGCGCCAGTCGGCGGGGTCGCCGGTGGCGACGGGGTCGGCGCCGAGTGCGCCGCCCGCGTTGTTGACGAGGACGGCGAGGGTGCGGAACGCCGTGGCGAACTCGTCCACGGCGTCGCGGTCGGTGACATCCAGGGCGTAGGCCGTTGCCTGATGGCCCGCCTCGTTGATCTCGGCGGCGAGCGCCTCGATGCGGTCTTTGCGACGGGCGGTCAGAACGACGCGGTAGCCGGCGACGGCCAGCTGTCGGGCGGTCGCGGCGCCGATGCCGCTGCTCGCTCCGGTGATGACGGCGATCGGGGTGGCGGCCATGACGGACTCCTCGGGCAGCTGATCGGTACGGGGTCAGGATAGGCAGGCGGACGGTCAGTGATTGCGGGGGGCGTACATGATCACGGCCATTCCCGCCAGGCAGACCAGCGCACCGATCACGTCCCAGCGGTCGGGGCGGTAGCCGTCGGCGACCATGCCCCAGGCGATCGAGCCCGCGACGAAGATGCCGCCGTACGCGGCGAGGATGCGGCCGAACTCGGCGTCAGGCTGAAGCGTGGCGACAAAGCCGTAGGCGCCGAGGGCGATGACGCCCGCGCCGATCCAGATCCAGCCGCGGTGCTCACGCACGCCCTGCCAGACGAGCCAGGCGCCGCCGATCTCGAAGAGGGCGGCGACGACGAACAGAGCGACAGAGCGGGCGACGACCATGGGCGAAGCCTGTCATGGGGCGAGGAGCGTGGGGGAGGGGCACCGGCTGCCGCGGCGGAACGGCGAGGCCCGCAGGAACGAGGTTCGCAGGAATCAGGAGCAAGACCGACCGGCACATGGGGGGCGGCGTCGCGGACCGGAGCGCGGTGCTGCTCGCCCGGCCCGACCCTTGCGAGTCCGTGAGGGGAGCGATGCGGAGGCGCGCCGAACCGGTCGGTACATATGGATAATTCGGGGCGATCTGTATCTTCGGGGCATGGTAGTGACACGGAGAGCTGCGCCGGTGGTGCCCGCCGCCTCGGTGGTGGCGACGGCTGCGGTCGTCGTGGCGGCTGTGGTGCTGGGGTTGGGGTCGGGCGGCGCGGCTGTGGCGGCCGGGGGCGTTGCGCCCGAGGGTGATGCGCCTGGCGGCGTTGGACCTGTCGGCGTTGCCCCGAGTGGCGTTGCACCTGCCGGCGTTGCCCCGAGTGGCGTTGTCTTGGGTGGCGTTGCACCTGCTGGCGTTGGACCCGCCGGCGTTGCGTATGGGGCCATCGCGCCGGAGGCGGATGTGTCGCTCCACGGGCACGTCTCGCTGTGGGGTACGGGGCTCGGGGTCTGGGTGCGGAGCAGGAACCACGGCCCGTCGGACGTGCCGGGTGTCACTGTGCGGGTGCGGACGTCGGTGCCGCTCTCCGGGCGGCAGGAACTTTCCGGGGGCTGTCTGCAGGCCGACCGGCTGACCGTGCTGTGCCGGACGGGTGCGCTGCGCGCGGATGCGGAGGAGGGTCTGCAGCTCGCCCTCGAACTGCAGTTGGCGGGGCGGCCGGACGAGGTCGTTGTCCGCGTCGACACCCTGTGGAACGGCGGCGCGACCGACCGGAACCCGAAGAACAACGACCACGAGGTGCTGGCTTTGGCCACCGGGGACGAGTACGTGTTCTGACGCGCGGTGGCCTGTGGTGCGGTGGCCTGTGGTGCGGGCGCCGCAGGTGCGGGGCGCGTACTCATCGGGTGAGTGCGGCCTGCAGGGCGGCCGGGTCGGTGTGGTCGCTCGCCCAGGCGATGTAGCCGTCGGGGCGGACGAGCAGGGTGGTGGTGCGGTCGCCCGTCCAGTGAGCGTGCACCAGGGGGGCGGGCGTGGCCGGAGTGGCGGCGCCGACGGAGGTGACGAGGACGAACGTGCCGTCGCGCAGCAGTTGGTAGAGGCGGCCCTCCCGCAGGCTCAGGTCAGGGGCGCGCTTCGCGGTGAGGGGATGGGCGCCGTGTGGGGCCGCGTAGGCGATCGAGATGCCGGAGACCAGACCTAGGACCTTGTCGGAGGCGGGCCGGATCGTGGACAGCGTCTTGCTGATGAGCGACCGGACCGTCCGCTGGAGTGGTGTGCCGGCCATGGCGAGGCGGACGAGTGCGCCGCTGGAGCGGAGCACCATCACGCCGACCGGGTGCCGTTCGGCGTGATAGCTGTCGAGCAGCGCCTCCGGGTCGGCCGTGTGTCCGCGCAGTGCGGCCGTGAGCTTCCAGGAGAGGTTGGCCGCGTCCTGAAGGCCGGTGTTCATGCCCTGGCCGCCTGCGGGTGAGTGGACATGGGCGGCGTCCCCGGCGAGGAAGACCCGGCCGGTCCGGTAGGCGGGCACCTGGCGTTCGTCGCTGTGGAAGCGGGAGATCCAGCGTGCGTCGTGCATGCCGTGGTCGGTGCCGAGGGCGCAGCGGGTGATCTCGCGCAGCTCTTCGAGGTCGACGGGATCGCTGCTGGCGCACTGGTGCGCGCGGTGCCAGCCCATCACGCGGTACCAGCCGTCACCGAAGGGGGCAATGAAGGTGAAGGCGTCTCCCCTGCCGTTGACCGTCAGGAGGTCGGTGGGCTCCTCGGTGAGCCGGACGTCGGCGAGGACGATCGACCGGATGACGGATTCGCCTGGGAAGGGGAGGCCGAGTGCCTGTCGGACGCGGCTGTGAACTCCGTCGGTGCCGACGAGGTAGCGGGCGCTGAGCTTCGTCGGGCTGCCGTCCGCCTCGCTCAGTTCAGCGGTGACGGTGTCCGACGCGCTGCTCTGGTGGAGCGCGGTCAGCTCCGTGTCGTACCGGAAGTGGACGCCCGCCGCGCGGGCACGCCGCTCCAGCAGGCGCTCCACCTCGTACTGCGGGGTGATCAGCACGAAGGGGAAGCGGGTCCGCAGCCGGGAGAGGTCGAGCGAAAGCTTGCCGAAGAAGCGCAGGGTGGTGAGGGGCGTGCCCGTCTTGACGAGCTCGTCGGCGAGGTCGCGGGCGTCGAGCAGTTCGAGTGTGCGGGCGTGTACCGCGAAGGCGCGCGTGATGTTGCTGGTCTCGCGCGGGCGGCGCTCCACGAGCGTGACCGAAAGGCCCTGGGTGGCGAGGTCGCCCGCGAGCAGAAGGCCGGTGGGCCCTGCGCCCACGACGAGTACGTCGACGGTGTCGGGTGCGGTGCTCGGGTTGGTGGTCATTTCTGCCTCCTGGGCCCGTCATCAGCGGTCACGTTCGTGCCAACAGATGTTGGTCAACGCTTGTTGGCAACGATAGTCACGGCCCGGCTGGCGTGTCAACGCCTGTTGGCCTACAGTTGTTGGCATGACGATGAAGCCCGCCGCGTCCCGCCGCTCGGATGCCACCAAAGCCGCGATTCTCGACGCTGCGCGCGAGCGGTTCGCTACCGACGGCTATGACCGGGCCACCATCCGGGCCATCGCCCGTGACGCGAACATCGACCCGTCGATGGTCATGCGCTACTACGGCAACAAGGAGGGTCTGTTCGCCGCCGCGTCCAGGATCGACGTGCAGATACCGGAGCTGGGGGCGATGCCGAGCAAGCACATCGGTGCCGTGCTCGTCGCGCACTTCCTGGACCGCTGGGAGGACGACGACGTGCTCACGGGCATGCTCAGGGTCGGTGCCACCAACGACGCCGGCGCCGAGCGGATGAGGGCGGTCTTCGCCGAACAGCTCGGTGCGATGACGGTCGGCGTCTGCCCCGACCCGGCCGAGGCGTCGCACCGGGCTGCCCTCGTCGCCTCGCAGATCCTGGGGATGGCGCTCGCGCGTTACGTCCTGCGGTTCCCGCCCGCGGTCTCGATGTCCCGCGAGGAGGTGATCGCCTGGCTCGCACCCACCATCCAGCGCTATCTGACCGCCGAGCAGCCGTAGCGCGCAGGCGGGGGAGCGGGAGCGGGAAGTGCGGGCGTGACGTCGCGGTGCGGGGTGGGGTGCGTTGCGCCGGGCCGGTGACGCGCGATGCCCGGCAGTATCCGCTTCGTAGACTTTCCGCATGCCGCAGAAGTCCTCGGCCCGGCGCAGTGCGCTGATGGCCGAACTGACCGTCGAGTCGCGCCGCTACATGGCCGCGTACGCCCTCTTCAACCAGGCCGTCGCGGACCATCTGCGGCTTCACCCGACCGATCTGCAGTGCCTCAATCTGCTCGGTCTGGAGACGGTGCCGGTCACCACGGGCCGTATCGCGGAGCTGACCGGGCTCACTACGGGTTCGGCGACCCGGCTGGTCGACCGGCTGGAGCGGGGCGGCTATGTGACGCGCGAGCGTGACACGGTCGACCGGCGGCGGGTGCTCGTCGCGACCGTGCCGGAGCGGATGGCGGAGATCGGCGCGGTGTGGGAGCGGCTGGGCGGGGCGTGGGCGGCGATGTTCGACGCGTACGACGACGACGAAGTGGCCCTGCTCATCGCCCATATGCAGCGAACGGTCGAGCTGAGTGCGCTGCAGGTCGCGGCGCTGCGGGAGTCCGGCCCCTCAGTCTCCGGCCGCAGTGGTGCCGGAGGCCCCGGAAGCCCCGGAGATCCCGAGGGCGCCGGGCGGGATTGACGGTTCGCCGTCCCGGTCGTTCCCTCAGGCGGTGTCCGGCGGAGTGGGCGCGAAGTCGCTGAGTGCCTTCGTGACGATCGCGTCCAGGTGGGTGTGGTGGGCGCCCCGCCAGTAGACGCGGTCGCACTCCGTGCACTGCGCGAACACGTCGTACGAGCGCCGGGTGCCGTGCTCCAGCTGGCCGCTGACGGAGTCCTTGTCGGCCGCCTTCAGCGGCCCGTTGCAGGCGGTGCATCTGGTCCAGGGCGCCAGGCTCGGTGTGAACCGTTCCAGCACGTCCCGCAGTTGGTCCTCGGGGCGGTCGCTGTAGATGTACGCCCCGGCCCAGATTTCCCGCCGGTGCAGCAGCCCGCGGTCCCGGGAGAGCAGTACGCGGCGCTCTTCCGCCGACCGGGTGGCCAGCGCGGCATCGCCGATGTCCTCGCTCTCGTACGCCGCATCGACACCCAGCAGCCGCAGGCGCCGGGCGAGCGTGCCGAGATGGACGTCGAGCAGGAAGCGCAGGGGCGCGCCCGGGACGCGCTGGGGGCGTTCCACGGCGCGCACCTCGACCAGCTCGCCGGCCCCCGGGATGTGCGAGACGGTTACGGGGCGGCCGTCGACCAGGATTTGTCCGGCCTCGGTGAGCGGGATACCGAGCGATTCCACGACATGGCCGAGCGTGGAGAAGCCGTCGGTGGCCACGGTCGAGCGCCCCCGGCGGCGTTCATGGGCGACGAAGAGCCGCAGCTCGGGGGCGACTTCGAGATGGATTTCCGGTCCGTTCACCTCGCCAGGATGTCATCGGGCGGGGTGCCTCGGCCAGGGAATTCGGTGCCGGACGCGTCGCCGGGGGTTCGCTGCCGGGGCCGCGGCTCAGGCTTTCGGCCCAGAGAGGCGCGGGGTACAGGGGGTGCGAGGCGCAGGGGCGTGGGCTCAGGGGCGGAAGGCGGCCGCGTGTTCCTCGGCCCAGGCGGCGAAGGTACGGGCCGGGTGGCCGGTCAGCTTCTCCGTGTCGCCGGTCACCTCGGCCGGCGTGCCGTCCGTGGCGGCCGCGTAGGCGAGCAGGGCATCGGCGACCGGCTCCGGGACGAAGGGCGCCACCGACTCCTTCCAGGCCGCCGCGGTCACGGTGTGGATGGTGAGGGGACGCCCGGATGCTGCCGCCAGCAGGCCGACCTGTTCAGCGGCTGTGAGTGATTCGGGCCCGGTCAGGTGGTACGCCGTGCCTTGCAGCCGAGGGTCGGTGAGAACGGCCAGGGCCGCCTCGGCGATGTCCGTCCCATGGATCGGGCTGGAGTGACTGAGGGGGTGGGGAAGATCGACGGAGCCGCGGGTCCGTACCGACTCCGCCCACTGGTACGCGTTGCTCGCGAAGGCGCCCGGTCGGAGCAGCGTCGTCGTGAGGGACGAGGTCATCAGAGCCTGTTCCACCGCGTGGTGGGAGGCGGCGATCGGGTTGTCGTGGGGGTCCGGGGCGAGGACGGAACTGGAGGAGAGCAGCACGATATGGCCGACCCCGGCGGATTCGGCCGCGGAGAGGAAGGCGTCGATGGCGGACGCCTCGGCGTAGAGGAAGACGGAGTCGATCCCGTCGAGAGCGGTTGCGAACGTGGCTGGATCACTGAGATCGAGGGCTACGACCGGTACACCGGTGGGCAGGCGGCCGGGTCCCGCGGAGGGCCCCTCGGTGTGCCGTCGGGTGAGTTCTTCGGGGTTGCGTGAGGCGGCGCGTACGGCGTGGCCGTCGCGGCGCAGGAGAGAAGCGAGCGTGGCGCCGACGCGTCCGCGGCATCCGGTGACGAGAGTGGGCACGGGTGAGTCTCCTCCGAGGTGTCATTACCTGCGATGTGCATAAGCTGTGTGGCGCAGATAAATATCCTCAAGGGGGCGTCGCTCGTCAAACGTTTTCCGCCGGCCTCCGGGACGGCCTCCGAGACAGGCTCCGGGACCGACTCCGGGACGGTCTCGGGGACGGCCTCCGGAACAGGCTCCGAGGCGGACTCGGGGATGAGCGCGGGAATGAGCTCCGGGCGAGCCCGAAGGAGGGCTGTGGCGCGACGTGGCAGTGCGTGGTGACGTGCCCGCCCGCGCCGGTCGCCCTCGTGCGCCGAGCGGCCCGGCGCCTACAGTTCCCGCATGAAGATCCTCGACCTCGAACCCGGCGATGCCCGACTGGCCGCAGACGCGCTTCCCGTCCTGCGTGAACTCCGTCCGCACCTCACCGAGAACCTCTTCCGTGAGGTGTACGAGAGGGGGTACGCGCAGGGGCTCCGGTTCAGCGCCGCCTACGAGGACGAGGGCGTCTGCGTGGGCGTAGCCGGTTGGCGCGTCATCGACAACACCAGCCAGATCCGGATGCTCTACGTCGACGACCTGGTCACCGCGGAGGGTGCCCGTTCCACCGGCGTCGGCCGTCGGCTTCTCGGGCACCTCGAAGAACGGGCCAGGGAGGCCGGCTGTCTGCACCTCAATCTGGACTCGGGCACGCAGCGCATCGAAGCCCACCGCTTCTATCTGCGGGAACGGCTGAACATCGTCGCGTTCAACTTCGACAAGACCCTTGATCCGGAGTGACTCGATTCGGTTCCGGGGTCAGCTCGTCCCGTCCGGGGTGAGATCCAGCCGCCAGTCGTTCGTCAGCAGCACATGGCCGGGCGGGTACTCGAAGTCGCAGGCGCCGATCAGGGTGAAGCCCGCCTTGCGGCACACGGCGTTCGACGGGCCGTTGTCGACGGACGGATAGGCGTGCAGATAGCGGTGCCTGTGCTCGGCACGGGCCTGCTCCGCGACGGCTTTCGTGGCGGCCGTCGCGATGCCCAGGCCCTGGTGTCCCGGGAGGACGGCCCACCCCGTCTCGTACACCTCCCGCCCCTGCCAGGTCCGCTCCCAGAAGCCGATGGTGCCCACGGCCTCGTCCCGGCCGGTCAGGGCGATGCGGAACATCCTGCCCCCGCCCGTCCGGCCCGCGCTCATCGCCACATAGCGCTCGTGGCGCGCTATGAGCTGCTCCTCCGACTCGGGGCCGCCGAGATGGGCCATCAGTTCCGGTGCGTTCGCACGGCGGAGCAGCTCCAGGTCGGCGTCCGACCAGGCCTCGATCCGTACGGACGATGAAGCGGTGCGTTCCATGCCGAAACTGTAGGACGCGGCACTGACACCAGGACGCGGCACCGACACTCGGGCGGCGCCTTCGGCGGTCGGGCGGTCGACTCGGGGGGTGGAGGGCCGACTCGGCGGCCGGACGGTTCTGTCGGCGGTCGTCCGGGGCCCTGGTGGTCAGTGCTGGGCGAACGCCGTCGGAGGGGCGCCGACCGTTGCCGTGAAGTCTCTGACCAGGTGGGCCTGGTCGCTGTAGCCGAGTTCCGCGGCGAGTGCCGCCCAGTCCACCCCGCGGTCCGACTCGGCCCGCTCCAGTGCCTCGTGGATGCGGTAGCGGAGGATGACCCACTTGGGCCCGACGCCGACGTACGCGGCGAAGAGCCGTTGCAGCGAGCGCGGCGACAGCCCTTCGGCGCGGGCGAGTCGGTCGACACGGCGCACCGTACGGTCCGTACGCACCAGGTCGACCAGGGCCATCGCGCGGTCGGCCAGTGGATCCGGTTCCGGGGCGAGCGCCAACAGGTATGCGTCGAGAGCTGCCACTCGTGCGTCCTCGTCCACCGGGTCCAGCACGGTCGACGGCGAGGTGCGCGATGCAGGTGCGGCGGACGAGGTGGGTGGGACGAACGAGGCGTACGGGGCGAACACCTCGTCCGCGGGCAGCCGTCGCCCCGTCCACTGGGAGACGGGCCGGGCCGGTGCGAACGGGCGGAATCCGCCGGGCCGGAACTGCACCCCGCAGACCCGCCCCCGGCCCTCCAGCTTCTGCGTGAAGAGCTCCAGGCCGATGCCCGAGACCTCCGCGAACCCGGTGTCGTGCCCCCGGCCGTCCTCGTACCGCTGGAAGACCAGGTTCACGGACGGGTGCGGCACCAGATGGGAGGAGTAAGGCTCCCGCAGGTCCCAGTCGATGAGCCAGTAGTGCTCCAGGTACGGCCGGAGTTCCGGGCAGGGCTCGTGGCGGCGGAAACGCACCTGCGCGAAGAGTTCGGAGGCGTCGACGATGCCTCGGGTGTTACGTCGCGGACCGGCCATGGCGGCGATCCTATGGCGCGCGGAACTCATCAGCGAGTCGCCGGAAACGGCCGTCGGCCGGCCTGCTCCCGTGGTGGGCGGAGCCCTGTCCCGTGCCGGACGGGGTGCCGTGCCGCCCGGTCGGAGTCAGTCCGGGCCCGCGTAGGGATCGGGTCCGGGGCGGCCGTACGTGTCGGGGACGACGGCGACCGGGCAGGGCGCGTAGTGCAGCATCGCGTGGTTCACCGGGCCCAGGTGAAGGCCGTGCCGGCCGCCGGTCCGCCGTGTGCCGACGACCAGTAGTTCGGCACCTTCGGCGGCTTCGAGCAATTCCTGGTGAGCCGGACCCTGTACCACCGAGCGGTGGATGACGACGTCGGGGGAGCCGGTCCGGTCCAGCCCCGCCAGGACGTCTTCGAGGTGCTCCTCGGCCCGCTGTCGGTGCGCGGCAGCAGGGGAGCCCGAGAGGAGCGGATGACTCATGGCCTCGTGGGCGGGGCAGCGCCAGGCCCGTACGGCGATCAGCTCGCCGTTGCGCGCTGCCGCCTGGCCGAGGGCGAAGACGGTGGCCGCCGACGGTTTCTCGGCGCTGCTGATCCCGACGACGACGCGGCCGGACCGCGGCGGGGTGCTCGGCGTCCTCGCCGGGACCACCACGACCGGGCAGTGGGAGCGGTCGGCGAGCGCGAGGCTGACGGATCCCAGGAGCATCCCGGCGATCCGGCCCCGGCCGCGGGAGCCGAGGACGATCAGGGCTGCCTCGTGGCTCTCCTTGACGAGCGCGGCCACCGGGTCCTCGGGCTGCACCTCGGTCACCACGGACAGCTCGGGGTCGAGCCGTTGCGCGCGTTCCCGGGCGGTGGCGACAAGATGCTCGGCCAGGACCTGCTCGGTGGGGCGCTCGGTGTCGGAGTCGGGGCGCAGGCCTTCGTAGCGCTCCCACAGCGACGCGTGGACGACGCGCAGGGGAAGCCGTGAGCGTGCCGCTTGGGCCGCTGCCCAGTCGAGGGCGCGCAGACTGCCCTCCGATCCGTCCACTCCGACGACTACGGGGAGCGGCATCGCTCCCACCGCCTTCCGTGCTGGGTGCTCGCTCCACCGCGGGCTCGGGCGCATCGTTCCGGCGTACGCCGGGGCGTTTCTACGGATCGATCGTCAGCACGTGGTCCAACGGGCGGCGCGGTGTGCGCGGTCCCGTGGGCCCGTATCCCATGCGGACGATCATCTGCGCGTACCCCGTGCCGAAGACCGGGTCGCGCAGGAGCCATCGCAGGTCCGGCCATTCGATGGGCTGCGTGGCGAACGAGGTGGACACATGGTGGATCGTGGCGGTGAGCAGGACGCGCTCCAGCGCCTGACCGGCACTCAACCAGTCCGTTGCGCGGTCGCCCGGGGTGCTCAGCAGGCCAAGCTGCGGCTGCTTCTCGAACGGGATGCGTGCCCGGCCGGGGATCGCGCCGGTCCGCGCGAAATCGCGTGTGATCGCCCGTTCGGAGGTGTCGCGGGGGCCGAAGGCGTAGTCCGGGATTCCGTCCACGGGCGCCTCGGTCCTCGTGTTCCGGGTCCACCGCTCCTGCTCCGCCTTCCGCTCCGGGTCCCCGCGGTCGTATCCCTCGGCGTCCTGGATCAGTTCGACGACGGTCTCCAGATGCGGCGGGGCCAGGAACGTGAAGTCCGCGCCCTCGATACGGGCCGCTTCGGCGAAGCGCGCGCGGACGTTCTCGGGGATCACCTGTTCATCGAACGGATAGCGGCTGGTGTGCCGGTCCCGGATCGCGCGGTGGAGAGCGGCGAGAGCTCCGTCCTCGGGCCTTTGCGCGGTGTCGGGGCGGATCCCGAGACGGATGGTGGCCAGTACCGCCGGGTCCGACGGTACGGGCAGCAGCGTGGTGACCGTGTCCAGGCCGCGGTGGGCGGCGGACACCCGCAGATTCAGCAGAGCCGCGCCACAGCCCACGTGCAGTGCGCGCTTCGCGGGGTCGGCCTCCGGTATCGCGCGGTCGAATTCCGCCAGAAGCGTGAGGGTGCGGCCTGCGCGTGTGTAGCGGAACCGCCAGGGCTGGGCGTTGTGCAGGGACGGGGCGGCGCCGGCGTCGGCGACGAGGCCGGAGAGCGTCGCGTCGTCGAGTGACTGGCTGAGCATCGGAACTCCCGGAGGTCGGGAACGGTCGATGGTCTCTTCAGCATGTCAGCATGGACCAGATAGCGCCGTGGCGCTATGGGGTTTTTGTCCCTTTATTGTGACCTTTTATTGTGGCCTTGCCTGTCCTCTCATGGCCCTGCTCGTGTTCTCGCAGCCATGCTGGTCTCCTCATGACGATGCTGGCCCGTTTGTGGCTTTGGCTGGTCCGCCGCCGGTCTCCTGCGCCGTGGGCTGTCCCGTGCTCCTGCGCAGTGGGCCGTCCCGTGGCCGGACGGAATCCCCCATTCACGCCGCGCCCGTGGGCCTGAACCGTGGTGCCATGAAGGAGAGCCCCTGACGAAGGGATCGCCCGGTCATGGCAGCCGCACCGCCCCTGGCACCGTGCCTGCGTTCCGTGCGGGCCGTGGTCTTCGACACCGACGGAGTGATCACCGACTCCGCCCGGCGCCACGCCGCGGCCTGGAAGAGGGCATTCGACGCCTGCCTGTCGGCCGCCGAGGGCCAGCGGCCGTTCGACGACGTCGACGACTATCTGCGCTTTGTCGACGGCCGCTCGCGAAGGGACGGCGCGGCGGCGTTCCTGCGATCGAGGGGGCTGGACCTTCCCGAGGGCCGCCCCGACGACCCACCGGGAACCGGTTCGGTGTGGGCGGTCGCCGCCCGCAAGGACGAGCTCTTCACACAGAGCCTGCGCACCGGCCCGGTCGACGTCTGGCCCGGCACGGTCCGCCTCCTCGACGTGCTGCGCGCCGAGCGGGTGCCCTGCGCCGCCGTCTCCGCGTCCCGGCACGCGGCGGAACTGCTGGCGCGGGCGGGTCTCGACGACCGGTTCGACGCCGTGGTCGACGGGAACGAGGCCCGTCGGCTGCGGCTGGCCGGGAAACCGGACCCCGCGCTCTTCGTCGAAGCGGCGAGGCGTCTGCGGGTCCCGGCCGGGGACACGGCTGTGGTGGAGGACGCGCTGGCCGGGGTCGAGGCCGGACGCCGCGGCGGTTTCGGCCTCGTGGTCGCCGTGGACCGTACGGGTGATTCCGCCCACGCCGCCGAACTGTGCCGTCGCGGCGCCGATGTCGTGGTGTCCGATCCGGGGGACCTGCTGACGGCCGGGGGCGGCGGATGACACGGGCCTGGACCTGGTCGTACGAGGGGTACGACCCGCAGGAGGAACGGCTGCGGGAGGCGCTCTGCACACTCGGCAACGGCCGCTTCGCCACTCGTGGGGCCGCACCCGAGACGTCCGAGGGCCGTTCGCACTACCCCGGCACCTATGCGGCGGGCTGCTACAACCGGCTGACCTCGTCGGTCCGGGGCCACCAGGTCGAGAACGAGGACCTCGTCAACCTGCCGAACTGGCTGCCGTTGCGCTACCGCATCCACCCTGCGGGCACGGCCCCCGGGCCATGGCTCACCCCGGACCACCCGCACCTCGTGGAGCACGGTCAGTCACTTGATCTGCGCGGGGGCACGCTGCGCCGTCGGTCCGTCTACGAGGACGAGGCGGGCCGTCGCCTGCGGGTGGAGCAGTGCCGTCTGGTGCACATGGGCGATCCGCATCTCGCCGCGCTGCACACGGTGTTCCGGGCGGAGGGATGGACGGGCGTGATCGAGGTGGAGGCGGGGATCGACGGAGACGTCCGCAACTCCGGCGTCGCGCGGTACCGGGACCTGTCGAACCGGCACCTCACCGGCTGGGTGACCGGCACGGAGGAGGACGGTGTGGTGTCGCTGCGGTGCCGCACGGTGGAGTCGGACGTCGGTGTCGCGCTGGCGGCCCGCACGCTGGCCGGGTGCGATGGCGAAGGCGGACAGTTCCCCGGCCCCGGTTCCGGCCTCGGCCAGGAACCCGAACCGGGTTCCGAAACCGACCCTGGCCCCGGCCTCGAAACCGAACCGGGTCCTGGCCCGGGACCGGGTCCTCGCCTCGGCCAGGAACGCGGCCTCGGCCACGAACCCGGTCCCGCCCCCCGCTTCCGGCAGACGGAGAAGGCGGTCTTCCGGCGGCTGGTGCTGCCGCTGAGTCCGGACTCCGACGCCGTCGTCGACAAGACGGTGGCCCTTCACACCACCCGAGACCCCGCGATCGGCAGCCCGCTGCGGGCGGCCGTCGCCGAGGTGCGGGGCGCCCCTGAGTTCTCACGTCTGCTGTCCTCGCACCAGCGGGCCTGGGCCGAGCTGTGGCAGCAGGTCCGGCTGGAGGTCCCGGGTGAAGCGGGCCGCGTTCTCCGGCTGCATCTCTTCCACCTGCTGCAGACGCTCTCCCCGCACACGGCCGAACTCGACGTGGGTGTACCGGCGAGAGGGCTGCACGGCGAGGCGTACAGGGGCCATGTCTTCTGGGACGAGCTGTTCGTCCTGCCGTTCCTGAACCTGCATCTTCCGGAAGTGTCCCGAGGGCTTCTCGACTACCGCTACAGGAGGCTGCCCGCGGCCTGTCGCGCGGCACAGGAGGCGGGCAGGGCCGGGGCGATGTACCCCTGGCAGAGCGCCGACGACGGACGTGAGGAGACCCAGGAACTCCATCTCAATCCGCACTCCGGGCGCTGGCTGCCCGACCGTTCGCGGCTGCAGCACCATGTCGGCTCGGCCGTCGCGTACAACGTGTGGCAGTACTGCCAGGCCACCGGGGACACGGAGTACCTGCACTCCAAAGGCGCGGAAATACTGGTGCAGATCGCCAGGTTCTGGGCGGACAGCGCCGAGTGGGACGAGTCGCTGGCCCGGTACCGCATCCGCGGTGTCGTCGGGCCGGACGAGTACCACGACGCCTATCCGGACACCGGGGCCGCGGGCCTCGACGACAACACGTACACGAACGTGACAGCGGCCTGGGTCCTGTCCCGCGCGACGGAGCTGTACCGCACCCTGCCCGAGGCGCGGCGACGGCAGCTGCTCGACGGGATCCGACTCGGCCGCGACGAACCGGAACGCTGGGAGGACATCTCCCGCCGACTGCATGTGCCGTACCACCAGGGTGTCATCAGCCAGTTCGCCGGTTACGGGGAACTGACCGAGCTCGACTGGGCGGGGTACCGGAGGCGGTACGAGGACATCCGGCGGCTCGACCGCATCCTGGAGGCGGAGGGCGACACCGTCAACCGCTACCAGGCGTCCAAACAGGCCGATGTGCTGATGCTCGGCTACCTCTTCTCGCCGCAGGAACTGGCGGGCCTCTTCCGGCGGCTCGGGCATGTGCTGGACGACGACATCTGGCGCGCCACCGTCGACTACTACCTCGCGCGTACGAGCCACGGCTCCACGCTCAGCTCCCTGGTCCACGCGTGGGTGCTGGCCCGAGCGCACCACGAGGAGGCGTGGACGTACTGCGAGGAGGCGCTGACCGGGGACGTGGCCGACATCCAGGGCGGTACCACCGAGGAAGGCATCCATCTGGGGGCGATGGCGGGCACCCTCGATTTCGTGCAGCGCGGGATGACGGGGCTGGAGACCCGCGACCGCGCCCTGTGGCTCGCGCCTGCCACGCTGCCCCAGCTCTCGAAGTTCGGGGTACGCGTCAGATTCCGCCGGCACTGGGACGTGGACCTGAGCTTCCGCGCCCAGCGCGTTCGGATCGCCGTACCCGACTCGTACCACCCGGCCGTCCGGGTCGTGCTGGGAGGCCACACCCATGTGATCACCCCGGGCACGGCCCGATGGCTCGATCTGCCCCCGGCCGGGCACGACTCCTTCCCGCCGGGCCACGCGAGGTGCGACTGCCCCGCCCGGTGGCTGCCGGCCTGAACGGTCCTCCCGCGAGTCCGGCCGCCGGTGGACCGAGGCGCCCGTGAGACGTCGCTCGGGCAGCTGCCGCTGCGGTTCGTCAGCGCCCGCCACTTGAGGATTCGAGGTGGGGCCGGGACCCTCGCCGAATACACAGGCGATCATTTCTTCGGCCTGTTGTCCGAGACTTGTTGTCCGAGACCTGCTGCCTGACACCTGCTGTCCGAGACCTGCTGGTGATCGCGGCGCGATCCGGTGCTTCGGTGGGCCGGGGCGGGCCGGGCCGGAGCGGACGGACGAGTCGCGTCGGTAAGGGCGTGTGCCGGTCCGGGGGCCTGTGTGATGACCGTCACTCAGGTTTCTTCGGGTTCGGTGTCGTCCGAACACGGGGTGCCGGGCGTATGCCCGGTAGAGCGAAGAGATCCAGGAGCTGTTTTTGACCGTCGAGGAATTCGAAGAGTTCTACGCGCAGACGGCTGCCCGGCTGACAGGGCAGCTGTTTGTGATGCTCGGCGACCAGCACGAGGCGCAGGACGTGGTGCAGGAAGCTTTCGTCAAGGGCTGGAACCGACGGCGTCAGCTCGACCGCGACGGGCAGCCCGAGGCGTGGATCCGCACGGTCGCCTGGCGCCTGGCGGTGAGTCGGTGGCGCGGCCGGCGCCGTACGGCGGACGCCTGGCAGCGCAGCGGTGCCCCACCCCACGTGGAGGCGCCCGGCCCGGACTCGGTGACTTTCGTGGAAGTACTGCGGGATCTTCCGCCCAAACAGCGCCGCACGCTGGCCTTGCACTACGTATGCGATCTGACCGTCGAACAGATCGCCGCGGAGACCGGTCTGGCGGCCAGCACCGTCAAGACGCATCTCGCCCGGGGACGGGCCACGCTCTCGCACCGTCTGCAGGATCCGCGTACCGAGGAGGGGCCCTGTGTCTGAAACCCACGACCCGTTGCGGTCACTGTTCAAGGAAGCCGCCGCCGCGGGCCAGTCCCGCGCCCTTTCCGCTCCGCCCTCGTTCATCACCGAGCGCGGGGAGCGAGTGCACAGGCGCCGGATCCTCGCGCTGGCCGTCGGAGCCTGTCTGGTCTTCTCCGGCGCGGGCGCGGCCGCGGCCTCACTGCTGCCCGAGAGCCCGGACACCTCCGTGCCGGCCACGACCCCCTTCACGCTCCGGCCCTCTCCTGCGTCCTCCCTGCCCGACTCGCCCCGCACCAGCCCGTCGCCGACGGGCCTCCCCTCCTCCAGCCGGAGCACATCGGGGACACCGGCCTTTCCTGGCTGGAGCGCATCGGAGACACCGGCCCTTCCTGGCTGGAGCGCATCGGAGACACCGGCCTTTCCCGGCCGGAGCACATCGGGGACAACGACCTTCCCTGGTTCGAGCCTGTCGCGGGCATCGACCACACCCACGCCGAGCAACAGCTTGCCCGGCTGACCTCCATGCCTTCCGTGCCCCAGCGGCGCTTGCCCGGCCGGTCCGGCACGCGCACATCCGACCCAGGAGACCCTGTTGTGAGCCTTTCCTCCTTTCATCGGCAGCGCGAGCGTCCGCCCAGCCCCACCGGGACCGCTTCCGGGCAAGCGCCCCATGAGGCCCTGTCATCGCAGGACACGAGCTTCCTCGGCCGGTTGCTGCTCCGGCTCAAGCCCGCCGACCGCGAGGTGCTGTGGCTGTACCTGATGACCCGGGCAGGTATCTGGGTCACGGCCTACTGCACCCGCTGGCTGTTCGCCGACGACCGCCAGGCCCACCACCCGGCCTCGTTCTTCTCCCCGTGGCAGCGGTGGGACTGGTGGCATTACCTGCACATAGCCCAGGACGGCTACTTCCCGGGAGGGAGCGGCCCCTGGACGTCCGGCTGGGACAACAGAGAAGCCTTCTTCCCCGGCTTCCCGCTCCTGCTGCGGGCCGTCCACACCGTCGTCCCGAGCTGGCCCGCGGCCGGCGCGCTGATCTCCTTCGTCGCCGGTGGCGTCGCCGTACTGGCCCTGGCCCGGATCGCCCGGCTGCATCTGCCGCAGGACGACGCGGGGCAGCGTGCGGCCCTGTTCTTCCTGCTCTCCCCGTGCGCGGTATTCCTGGCGGCCGGGTACACCGAAGCGCTCTTCCTCGCCCTGGCCCTGCCGGCCTGGCTGGCGGCCCAGCGCCTCAACTGGCCGCTCGCGGCCGTTCTGACCTGCCTGGCCACCACCGTCCGTGTCAGCGGCCTCTTCCTTGCCGCAGCCGTCGCGGTCCACTTCCTGGTCACCGCCCGCAGCTCCGCCCAGTGGCGCGCTCTTCCCTGGCTGGCGCTGCCCGCCCTCCCGCCCCTTCTCCACAGCTGGTACCTGCACACGCACACCGGTGACTGGATGGCCTGGAAGCACGCCGAGGAGCGCGGCTGGTACCGCGACTTCCACGCCCCCTGGGAAGCGTGGCAGAACACCTGGCACGCCGCGTTCGGGCATTCCCAGTCCACCGGGTACGCCCTGATGTTCCAGGCCGAGCTCCTCGCCATGCTGGTCGGCGTCGGTCTGTGCGTCCTGCTGCTCCGGCGGCGCCGCTGGGCCGAGGCCGTGTACATCGGCCTCAGTCTGTGGGCCCTGGGCACTTCGTACTGGTACACCTCCATCCCCCGCGCGACCCTGCTGTGGTGGCCGCTGTGGACCGGTCTCGCCGCCTGGAGCCTGCGAAGTCCCCGTATCAAGACCGCCTATCTCACTGTCGTGGCACCGGTGATGACGGTCTTGGCCGTCACGTTTCTCGCGGGACGCTGGGCGGGCTGACCCCCACCCCGCCGAAGGGGCGGTCCGGCCGACACGGGATCGCGTCGCGGATGATCCCGACATGGGATTTGGTCGCGGATCGTGTCGCGGATCCTGTCGTGGGTCGCCGTGACCGCGAAATTGGCATATGCCAATCGGTAACTTTTGTTTCCGTAATCGAGGTTCGGTAACTAAAGTTGTCGGCATGACGCGAACTCAGGCCACCGACGCCGAAGTGGCAGTCCTGGAGAAGGCCCTCTATGACGCCCTGACCCCTCTCGCCTCGGCCATGCGTGCCCGGGAGACCGGGCGTCCCGCGCAGCACATGTGGGATGCCGACCCCATCGACGTGACGCTGTCGATCCTCCACTGCTGGAAGGTGGTGGACGAGACGGTCGAGCGGCTGACGGCGAATGCCGCACGGACCGCCGGTTCCTACGGCGCGAGCTACGAGCAGATGGGAGCCGCCTGGGGGATAACCAGGCAGGGTGCCCGCAAGAAGTGGCCCGGCGCGATCAGCAAGCCGACGGCCGCCGAGCCGGAGCCGAGCACGGTCGTACTGTTCGGCGGTTCCGCCGAGTTGTACTGGGAGCCGTCGTTGAGCGGCTGGCGGTGGACCGGGCACGGGGCCGACGGAACACGCGGCGAAACCGACGGATCCCTCTCCTTCGACGCGAAGGAAGAGGCCGCGGCCCACGCGGGCGCCTTCCTGAAGGAACATCTTGTCGAGAGACCCTAAGGGCCGTCCCGTCATCCCTGGCGGCCGCGCGACGACAGCCACGGCACCTCGCCGCGTTGTCGGGACGTCCGCACACATCCAGGATGCGGACGTTCCTCCGCCTTGCGATGCACCGCATCCGTCGCCGCGCGCTGATCCGCCACGGATTACGGGACAGCCCTGGGGCCTGTTGCGAAAGTGGATCGTCTGTCAGACCTGCCTGGGATGCTCCGAGCATGGAGATGACAGTGCAGCTGACGATCGACTGCTCCGATCCGCAGAGAATGGTGACTTTCTGGGCCGAGGCCCTGGGCTACGTGCCTGAGCCTCCGCCGGGCGGGCACGCCACGTGGCGTGCATACTGGGCGACGGTGGGGGTGCCCGAGGCAGAATTGCCGGCCGGTGCCGGGGATATTCCGGAGTCGATCATCGATCCCGCGGGACGTGGACCGAGGGTGTGGTTCCAGCAGGTTCCGGAGCCGAAGGTCGCCAAGAACCGGTGGCACTTCGACCTGAAGGTCGGTGGGGGCCGTGACGTCCCACTGGACGTCCGCACACAGCAGGTCAAGGCTACGGTGGAACGGCTGGTCAAAGCTGGTGCCACCGTGCTGCGGATTAAGGATGAGCCGGACATGGGGCTGTACGCCGCCGCCATGCAGGACCCCGAGGGCAACGAATTCGACGTCGTCTGAGGACCGTTGCGACGGCGCTGGTCACAGCCACTCGTTCACGGCTGCGACCAGCACAGTCGCCTCGTAGCGGACGGAGAGCTTGTCGTACCTCGTGGCAGGGTCTCCACCGGTCTCCCTTCGGGCGGCGGAGAACGGGGGGACGGTGCCGGGGCACCGGTCGCCGCGCTGTCAGTCGCGCAGGCCGCCGAGCCGGCGCAGGGCGGTCAGGCTCGGCAGGAAGCAGTACTCGCCTCCTCGGGTGACGACGAACCGCGGCAGCGGGGCAAGGCGTCGGCGCAGCGGCCGACGGGGAATGGTGAAGCCGGCGGAGCCGTCGTGGGATCCGGTGACGGGGTCCTTGGCGTCATTCGCGCCGAAGAAGACGCCGTCGTTCATCCATTGCGACTGGACGAACTCGAACTGCCGCCCCAGATGCGCGCCGATGAACGCGAACATGAGGCCGCGGTCGGCCCCGTCGTCCTCCAGTACCCCCTCGGGGAGCGGCGGACCGTAGACCGCGCCGCGCCGGATCATGCGGTGCAGTCGCACCTCTCCCGCCACCGCGGCGTCGCGGGGGTTGGCCCGGCGGATGTGGCAGCCGCCGGGCGTCTTGAAACCCGCCGGATCGTCGCTCTCGTACAGGAAGGTGTTACGGCGGTGCGGGTCGACACCGAGCGCGGGATCGTCGTGCTGCGGAGTCAGCGCCAAGGGAGCACCGCTGCGCCAACGCCCCATGATCTTCGCGGCGATCAGCTCTTCGTCCTGGGGCCCGGTGGAGTTGTCCTTCAGATAGCGCCGGAACTCGGCGACGTTCTGATGGAGCTTGCGGAAGACCGCGTAACTGCCGTTGCGTCCCAGCGCGGTCGGCTGTGGGCTCTGGATGCCGCCGATCTCGTCCCGGTAGCCGAGGACGAACTCCCCGGCCTTCAGCGGCACTTCCAACTGGTTGGATCCCGGTATGCCGCTGCCTTCGACGGCCGGATGGCTGACCCCGTCGCGATAACCGAAATGCTCGGTCTCGGTGGGAAGTGCGTAGCAGTCCTGCCGCCATATCGCCGTCACGCCGGAAAGCCCGTCGTATGCGGCGCGGGCGCGGTCGACGGCCGCTTTCAGCCGTGCGGGGTCGGGCGCGACCGCCGTGAGCACCACATGACCATCGGGGCTGCCCAGCGGCGCTTCCCAGTGCTCCGGGCTGCTCTCGCCCACATCGCCCAGCGCTTTGGCACGGGCCGCCATCCCCTGCCGGAACTCCCAGGCGAACGTGTCCAGCGAGGCGCGCGGTACCCCCAGCGCCTCCAGGCCGCGACAGGTGAGGGCCACGCTCACCCAGGTGTCCCCCAACGGGCTGACCGGGTCCGCCGCGGAGGTCACCGCCGTGCTCGCGCGCCGCATCAACTCCCGTCCGGGACCCCGGTCATCGATGCGGAAGGCGAGGTAAGTCGCCGCGTACGGCGTCGGCCGGGGACTGAGAACCCCACGCTGGATGTCGTCGAGCTCCAGCGTGACGTCCGTGTGCACGCTCACGGTTGGCCTCCCGGGCCCTACTTGGCGACGAGGTTGCGCCAGAAGTTCCGCAGGCTTTCGTCCCCGCCGAACAAGGAGCTGAAGATCGTCGAGTCCGCCAGCAGCAGGTCGGCCGCGCGGTCACCGCCGGGAGGCATCCACAGGAACATGTTGAACTCCGTGTTGCCGGCCTCGGTGAACGGATGCGGCCTGGACATGTCGATCGGCTGCCTGGCCAGCACGCGGACGGCGTCCGGCTCGTCGGTCGTCACGTCGTAATGCGGCAGATGCAGGTGGAAGTTGAAGTTCGTCACCCCGTCCAGCCAGCCCTTCGGGTCCAGGTCATCGACCGTGGACAGAGGGGCGATCCGGTTGCCCTCGCGTGTCGCCGGGCGCAGCCCGTACCGGTTCATGACCGGCACTCCGAGGCCCTGCATCAAGTCCCTGACGTAGGTGGCGAACCGCTGCTGCCGGGGCACCAGGGGATCGCCGTGATGGCGGTACTCCATCTCGCGGACCGCCAGGTCGTCCGATGCGCCGACGTCGTGGTGCGGGCCCAGGACGAGGCAGGCGTCCTCCCGGCGGAGGAACGCCCGTAGGGCCTCGATCTCCCCGGGCCGGACCTCCTGCTCGGTGACCGTGTGGTCCAGCCCGAACACGAACATGACGTCCGTGTCGTCGAGCACCCGCTCGTCGAGTGGGGTGTGGAAACCCGCCTGGTCGATGCGCTGATACACCGGCACGGGATGCCCCGTGACCTCCTCGACGAACTCCTGGAACGGCACCCATGCCCAGAAGAACAGCTCCAGTGATCCCGCGATGCCCTGCTGGAACCGATACGGATCCGACCACTTGGGGTCCTCGTAGGCCGGCCATGTCACCCGCCTGACCTCGGTCATCGTGGAGAAGCGGTTGTCCAGCTCGGCCGTGTTGCGGCCGGCCTCGGCCGGATAGCTCCACGAGACGTAGATGCTCACCCGCCGCCCACCAGGGGTGTACTCCCGTGGAATGTGCCTCTGGTTGTATGTGCGCGCGGTCTTGACCTCGCTCATTTCGCTCGTCTCACTGATCGTCTCACTGCATCTGGTCGAGCATCTCCGACAGGGCGTTCTTGACCTGCAGAGCCTTCTTGATCTCGTCCGACGTCACGTACGGATACTCTCCGTACTCGATGAAGCTCGGACAGTGGTGTTGCCGTACGAATCGGACGAACGCCTCGGGGTTCGTCCGCCAGTCCGCGGGAAACCCTTCGAGATTCTCGAAGGCGGTGCTGACGCCGGCTTTGGAGAACAGCGCGACGGCGTCCTCCGTGTACTTGTCGAAGTCGGTGTCGAAGGTGCCTTGGTACATGAAGCGCGTGTCGTCGTCGAAGAGAACCCAGCGCAGATAGTGCAGCTTCAACGGCGCGAGAAGATACGGATCCTGCTCCAGCGCCTCGGCCAGGGCGCGGCCGTACTCCCGCATCGCGTCGGCCCTGCCCGGTTTGACCTTCGCCACGATGGTGAAGCCGTAGCAGGCTGGAGTCCTCGGGAAGACGGGGCCGTACTTGCCCTGTTCCAGATGGTCGGTCTCCTTGGGGATGACGACGGCCTGCGGCTTGATCTCCATGTCCGCTCCTCTCCGCATTCCAGAGGTGGGGACCCATCTCCAGCGTTGCACCCGATGCCTGGGTGTGCCTGCTGGGCGGGAGGTGCCGACGGCTCCGGTGCCGACGGCTCCGGAGCCGGCCACGGAAGCCGGGCGGTTTGCGCGGCACAGCTGTGAGAGACCACCTGCGTACGACGGCTGAGCAACGCCGCTGATCGACGCCGCTGATCGACGTTTCGGACCGCGGCGACGGACGCGTCAGTGCGTCAGGGCGACCTTGAGGAGCACGATGAGCAGGCCGAGCACCAGGTTGACCGCCCCAGCGGCCACCACCATGCGGCCCGCGGCCCCCGCGCGCAGAGCGGCGACCGAGGCCCAGCCGACCTGACCGGCCAGCGCGACGCCCAGGGCCAGCCACAACGCCCCTTCCGGGCCGAGGCCCAGCAGAGGAGTGACGGCGACCGCCACGGCCGGTGGGACGGCCGCCTTGACGATGGGCCACTCGGCCATGCACACCCGCCGGATCTCCCTCCCGTCCAACGGCACGTACATGATCCGCTCCCCGAGCAGCCGGGTGAGCACATGGGCGGCCCAGAACACCACCCCGGTGCCCAGCAGCAGGAGAACGAGTTCCAGCCGTGGGAAATAGCCGAGCGATCCGGCCCCGACCACCACCGAGGCGGCGAGCAGCGAGCCGTACACGGCGCCCGCGTAATCACGCCGCTCCGTGGCGCCCACGTGCGGACCCTGTGCGGGAGGTGGACCGTCCATGATTCCAGTGTGGCCATGCCTGTTGTGCGCCGCACGGCCACAGGTTCCCCGGCATCCGGACGCGTTCGATGCCCTGTCGGCCACCTCCCTGGGCATGTGCGGCGGCGGGGCCCGAAAGCCCGGCACGCACCCAGCGAAGCCTCGGGTCAGGGCCAGACCAGGCAGTACGCCTGGTGCCCCGCGTCGTGCAGCCGGTGGGAGAAGTCCTGCCACTCGTGCAGCAGTTGGTAGACGTTGAACGCGTCGCGCGGGCCGCCCCGGTCCGGGACCGTGGACCAGATGAAGGCCGCGGCGCCCACCGACTCCTCGCCCACGCCGCGCAGCGGGTCGACGACCGTCATCGGAAGCTTGACCACCGCGTAGTCGGGGTGCAGCACGACCAGTTCCAGCGGGGGGACCTTGTGCAGGGGTATGCCCTGAATGCCGGTGAGGACCATCGCCGCCACCGTCTCCGGCTTGATCTTGGTGAACATGCCGCCCATGCCCAGTTCGTCGCCGCCGAGTTCCTCGGGACGCATCGAAATGGGCACGCGTGCGGCCGTGGCCCCGTCCGGGGCCCCGAAGTACTTGTAGGTCACCCCCACCCGGCCACCACTCCTGCTTCCGGCTCCGCCACCCTGCGCACCACTGGCCTGTGTGCCTTGTCTGCGCTCCGCCTCACGCCGGTGCCGACCCCGCCGGGCAGGCTCGGGCCCCAGGTCGTCGGTCCCTTCGCCCACTCCGCCACCGCGATGCATATCTCATCCACCCGACTACTACTTAGGAGACGCAGCCCCCGCCGCGCAACCCGATCATCGTGTCAGTGACCTCCCCCGCGGGCGTGCGGTGAAACACTTGCCCGCAAGACCGTCCGTGACCCCGGCACCCTGGCGTGTGTGAGCTTTCCCCTTGAAGTCACCAGTTTCGCAGACGCGAGGGGGCTGACGCCCGGTCGTCGCGCGACCAATGTGCTCGTGGGGCTTTCAACGGCCGGGATCTTCCGCTCCCGGCCGCTCGGGAGGGCTGTCCTACCCTGGGGAGGTCACTAACCCCCGGAGTCGGAGAAGTCGCAGGTCATGACCGAACTGCCTTATCGATATGAAGCCCCAGTTTCGCAGACGCTTTTCGACCGCGCGTCCCTCGTGACGCCCGGCGGCGTGAATTCTCCCGTCCGTGCCTTCCGGGCCGTGGGCGGCACGCCCCGCTTCATGGTGTCCGGTACCGGTCCCTACCTCACCGATGCCGACGGCCGGGAGTATGTCGACCTCGTGTGCTCGTGGGGGCCGATGATCCTCGGTCACTCCCACCCCGAGGTCATCGCCGCGGTTCAGGAGGCGGTGGCCCGCGGCACCTCGTTCGGTACGCCCGGTGAGGGCGAGGTGGCGCTCGCCGAGGAGATCGTGGCCCGGGTCGAGCCCGTGGAGCAGGTGCGGCTGGTGTCGTCCGGCACCGAGGCGACCATGTCCGCGATCCGTCTCGCCCGCGGGTTCACCGGCCGCGCCAAGGTGGTGAAGTTCGCCGGCTGCTACCACGGCCACGTCGACGCGCTGCTCGCCGCCGCCGGGTCCGGGGTCGCGACCTTCGGCCTTCCCGACACCCCGGGGGTCACCGGCGCGCAGGCCGGCGACACGATCGTGCTTCCGTACAACGACCTGGAGGCCGTGCGGGAGGCGTTCGCCGCCCAGCCCGGCGAGATCGCCTGTGTGATCACCGAGGCGTCGCCCGGCAACATGGGTGTCGTACCGCCGCTGGACGGTTTCAACGCCGGGCTCAA
Source organism: Streptomyces sp. NPDC104309 (assembly GCF_055584025.1). NCBI lineage: Bacteria > Bacillati > Actinomycetota > Actinomycetes > Kitasatosporales > Streptomycetaceae > Streptomyces > Streptomyces sp. NPDC104309. The sequence goes on from NZ_JBVJMV010000002.1 coordinate 76,725, forward strand.
GGAGCTCTGCGCCGCCAACGGTGCGCTCTACATCTCCGACGAGGTCATGACCGGATTCCGTACCTCGAAGGCCGGCTGGTTCGGCGTCGACGGAGTGCGGCCCGACCTGATGACCTTCGGCAAGGTCATGGGCGGCGGTTTCCCGGCCGCGGCCTTCGGCGGGCGTGCGGACGTGATGGCGCACCTCGCCCCGGTCGGTCCCGTCTACCAGGCGGGCACCCTCTCCGGCAATCCGATCGCCACCGCCGCCGGCCTCGCTCAGCTGCGGCTGCTCGACGACGCGGCCTACGCGAAGGTGGACGCGGTCTCCGCGGAGATCCGCGGCCTGGTCGGCGAGGCGCTGGCCAAGGAAGGCGTGGCGCACGTCGTGCAGGCGGCGAGCAACATGTTCTCCGTCTTCTTCACCGACCGGCCGGTGCGGAACTACGAGGACGCCAAGCAGCAGGAAGCTTTCCGCTTCACCGCCTTCTTCCACTCGCTGCTGTCGCAGGGCGTCTACCTGCCGCCGTCCGCCTTCGAGTCCTGGTTCGTCTCCACCGCCCACGACACGCAGGCCGTCGAGCGCATTGCCGCCGCTCTGCCCGCCGCCGCCCGCGCCGCCTCGGAGGCCACCGCATGAGCGAGAACAGAGGCCCCAAGGACATCACCGTCGTCCATCTGATGCGGCACGGAGAGGTGCACAACCCGGAGGGCGTGCTCTACGGACGCCGTCCCGGCTACCACCTCTCCGAGCTCGGCCGGCAGATGGCCGACCGGGTCGCCGAGCACCTGGAGGGCCGTGACATCACCCATGTCGTCGCCTCCCCGCTGGAGCGCGCCCAGGAGACGGCCACGCCGATCGCCAAGACGCACGGCCTCGACCTGGCCACCGACGAACGGCTCATCGAGGCCGCCAACGTCTTCGAGGGCAAGACCTTCGGAGTCGGCGACGGGGCACTGCGCAAGCCGGACAACTGGAAGCACCTGACGAATCCGTTCCGGCCTTCGTGGGGGGAGCCGTACATCGATCAGGTCGTGCGGATGATGGGCGCCCTGGACGCCGCGCGTGACGCGGCCCGCGGTCATGAGGCGGTGTGCGTCAGCCACCAGCTGCCGATCTGGATCGTGCGGAGTTTCGTGGAGCGGCGGCGGCTGTGGCACGACCCGCGCAAGCGGCAGTGCACGCTCGCGTCGCTGACCAGCTTCACGTACCAGGGCGACAAGATCGTGTCGGTCGGGTACACGGAGCCGGCGCGTGATCTGGTGCCCGCGCATCTGCGGGCGGGGGCGAAGCCGGTGAAGGGGAAGTCGAAGGCGTTCGGCGCGTAGCGCGCCCTTGGCCAGCGGGGGCGCGGTATGCGCCCCCGCCGGCCCGGGTGCGGTGTGCCGCACCCCGGTCCTCCGGCTCCCGCCGGTCCTCCGGCTCCCGCCGGTCCTCCGGCTCCCGCCGGTCCTCCGGCTCCCGCCGGTCCTCCGGCTCCCGCCGGTCCTCCGGCTCCTGCCGGTCCGCCGTGCCCCGGCCCTCACCGCCGCCGGTCCTCCGCGCCTGACCGGTCTTCCGGTCCTCGCCGGTCTTCCGCACCCGGCCTTCACCGGTCCGCCGTCGGCCCCTGTCTTCACCGGTCTTCCGGGCCCGGCCCTCACCGCCGCCGCGCCCGGCCCTCGCCGGTCCGCCGTCGGCCCCTGTCTTCCCTTGCCGGGCCGCCCTCGATCGCCGGACGGGCGTGATCCTTCCGCCCATCCGGCGATCGCGCTGCCGTGCCGTTACCGGCGCCGCATGACCCGCGGTCGAGGACAGCTCGACCCGCGATCGGGGACAACGCGACCTGGGACCGATGACAGCGCGGAGCTCGTACCGCCCCCGGGTGAGCTATCAGTCATACGTTCGTGCGCGTACTGGTCTGGTCACGCAAAGAAAAATGTGCTAAATCGCGGAACCCCCGTGTTGATTCCATCATCTAAGCCTTCGGCAGTTTGTATGGACTTGGGATAAAACGACCGCAGATGGGGAACTCATGCGCGAGATCAGTCGAAGGGGCTTGCTCGGAGCCGGGCTCGGGGCTACGGCCACGATCGGTCTGGCGGGTTGCGGTTCCTTCGATACCGGTCGGCCGGGGCAGGACACGGGGACCGCGGGGGAGAAGGGTGCCGACGGGCACACCCGGGGGACCGGATCCGCGAAGAAGGACGTCCGGGAGATCGGGGACGGTTCCACCGCCGACACCGGGAAGCAGCCGCACCAGCCTTCGGCGCCGGTTCCGCTCGAACCCGGGCAGACGCCACCGCAGTTCGTGATCTTCTCCTGGGACGGTGCGGGCGAGGTCGGCAACGGGCTCTTCCCGCGTTTTCTGGAACTCGCCAGGAATCACGACGCGGCGATGACCTTCTTCCTCTCCGGTCTGTATCTGCTTCCCGAGTCGAAGAAGTCCATGTACCGGCCGCCCAACAACCCGATCGGTGCTTCCGACATCGGTTATCTGACCGATGATCACATCAAGGAGACGCTGAAGAACGTCCGTCAGGCCTGGCTCGACGGACATGAGATCGGCACTCACTTCAACGGGCATTTCTGCGGCGGCTCCGGATCGGTCGCCAGCTGGTCGCCCTCCCAGTGGCGGAGCGAAATCGATCAGGCGGTCTCCTTCGTCACCGAATGGCGCACCAACACCGGCTGGACCGACCTCGATCCGCTGCCTTTCGACTACCGCAAGGAACTGGTCGGCGGCCGTACTCCCTGTCTGCTCGGCCAGGACAATCTGCTGCCCACGGCGAGCAAGCTGGGCTGGCGCTACGACGCCAGCTCGCCCGGCGGCACCCAGGTGTGGCCCCAGAAGCGCCAGGGCATCTGGGATCTGCCGCTGCAGGGCATGCCGTTCCCGGGGCACACCTTCGAAGTCCTTTCGATGGACTACAACATCCTCGCCAACCAGTCGCAGAATTCGACCAAGGGCATGCCCTCGCGCTATCCGGGCTGGCGGGAGCAGGCCGCCAAGTCGTATCTCGCGGGTTTCGAGCGTGCGTACACGACGAATCGCGCACCCTTCTATATCGGAAACCACTTCGAGGAGTGGAACGGCGGCATCTATATGGACGCGGTCGAGGAAGCGCTCAAGAAAATCGCCGGGAAGCCGGATGTGCGGCTCGTCTCCTTCAAGCAATTCGTCGACTGGCTCGACGTCCAGACACCGGCCGTGCTCGACAAGCTCCGCACGCTGGGCGTCGGACAGTCGCCCGAAGGCGGCTGGAACGCCTTCTTTAAACAGGCCTGACAACGGGCTTTACGGGCACTGAGGGGGGTGCCCGAGATCGCCGGAACCGCCATGCGAAACTTTTCACATGAGCTATGGCCGGGCACCTCGTCGCCGCTTCACCCTGCTCGCCGCCCCCGCTGCGGTCGTCGCACTCGCCCTCACGCTGACGGCGTGCGGTGGCGACGACAACAAGACGGGTGGCGGTGGCAATACGAACTTCGTCACGGGCAGTGGCGGAATCTCCACCGTGGCCAAGGGTGACCGCGCGGCCGCCCCGAAGCTCGACGGCGAGACCCTCGAAGGCAAGCAGCTCGACGTCGCCGACTACAAGGGCAAGGTCGTCGTACTGAACATGTGGGGCTCGTGGTGCGGGCCCTGCCGTCTGGAGGCCCAGTACTTCTCGCGGGTGGCGAAGGAGACGAAGGACAAGGGCGTCCAGTTCGTCGGGATCAACACGCGCGACGCCCAGAAGGGCCCTGCGCAGAGCTTCGAGAAGGACTACGGGGTCCCCTACCCGAGCCTTTTCGACCCGACCGGCAAGCTCATGCTCCGCTTCCCCAAGGGCACGCTGCGTCCGCAGGCCATTCCGTCGACCGTGGTCCTGGACCGGGACGGCAAGATCGCCGCCCGTACCCTGACCGCGCTCGACGCCGACAAGCTGCACAAGATGATCGACCCGCTGATCGCGGAGAAGTGATTCCGTGCACACCCTTGCCGCGCTCCAGGGCGAGAACCTGACCATCGTGAACGGGGCGCTGATCGTCGCCCTGCCCGTCGCCGTACTCGCCGGGCTCGTCTCGTTCTTCTCGCCGTGCGTGCTGCCGCTCGTGCCCGGCTATCTCTCGTACGTCACGGGTGTGAGCGGCACCGACCTGGCGCAGGCCCGGCGCGGGCGGATGGTCGCGGGCGCCTCGCTCTTCGTGCTCGGCTTCACCGCCGTGTTCGTCTCCGGCGGCGCGCTCTTCGGCTTCTTCGGCCAGACCCTCCAGGAGCACAGCGGAACGCTCTCCAAGATCCTCGGCGTGCTGATGATCCTGATGGGGATCTTCTTCATGGGCCTGATGCCGTGGATGACACAGCGTGAGTTCCGTATCCACAAGAGGCCGGTGACCGGGCTGGTGGGTGCACCGCTGCTGGGCGCCCTCTTCGGGATCGGCTGGACCCCGTGCCTCGGCCCGACGCTCAGCTCGGTGAGCATCCTCGCGATGCAGCAGGGCACCGCCGGGCGCGGGGCGATACTGACCGTCGCGTACTGCCTCGGGCTCGGCCTGCCCTTCGTGCTCGCGGCGGTCGCCTTCCGCAAGGCGCTCGGCGCCTTCGGCTGGGTCAAACGCCACTACGCATGGGTCATGCGGATCGGCGGCGTCATGATGATCGCGACCGGCCTGCTCCTGCTCACCGGCGTGTGGGACACCATGATGCAGGCATTGCAGGGCTGGTCCAACGGCTTCACGGTGGGGATCTGAGTTCCATGAGCAACACCAAGTCCAACCCGTCCCCGCAGCGCGAGCACCGCGACGAGCGGGAGATCCGGGACGCACAGGACCGGGAGAACGCCCGCGAGCTCGGTGCGGCCGGCTCCCAGCTCTCCACCGCCCCGCGCGAGGAGTCCGTGGCCAATCTGCCGGCCATGGGCGTCATCGGCTGGGCCCGCTGGTTCTGGCGGCAGCTCACCTCGATGCGGGTCGCGCTGATCCTGCTCTTCCTGCTGTCGCTCGGCGCCATCCCCGGCTCGCTGATCCCGCAGAACAGCGTGGACGAACTGAAGGTGAAGGCCTTCAAGGACGCCCACACCACCGTCTCGCCGATCTACGAGAAACTGCAGTTCTTCGACGTCTACAGCTCGGTGTGGTTCTCCGCGATCTACATCCTGCTGTTCATCTCGCTCATCGGCTGCATCGTGCCGCGCACCGGCCAGTTCGTCGGCCAGCTGCGCAGCCGCCCACCGGGCGCCCCCAAGCGCCTGACCCGGCTGCCCGCGTACACCACCTGGCGCACCGAGGCGGAGCCCGAGCAGGTCCGCGAGGCCGCGCTCGGCATGATGCGCAGGCGCCGCTACCGCGCGCACACCGTGGGGGACGCGGTCGCCGCCGAGAAGGGCTATCTGCGCGAGGCCGGGAACCTGGTCTTCCATATCGCCCTGATCGTGATGCTGGTGGCGTTCGCCTGGGGCCAGCTCTTCAAGTCCGAGGGCGCCAAGCTGATCGTCGAGGGCGACGGCTTCTCCAACACGCAGACCCAGTACGACGACTTCAAGTCCGGTTCGCTGTTCGACCCCGACTCGCTCGCCCCGTTCAGCTTCAAGCTCGACAAGTTCATCGGTACGTACGAGCGCAGCGGCCCCCAGATCGGTACGCCCCGGACCTACGAGGCCCATGTGACGTACGAGAACGGTGCCTACGGCAAGCCGCAGAAGACCGTCATCAAGGTCAACGAGCCGCTCGTCATCGACGGCACCAAGGTCTATCTGAACGCGCACGGCTATGCACCGGTCGTCTCCGTCAAGGACGCCGACGGCAAGGAGGTCTACCGGAACGCCGTGCCGTTGCTGCCCATCGACAACAACGTCACCTCGTCCGGTGCGATCAAGGTGATGGACGGCTACCGAGACAAGGACGGCAGGAAGACCCAGCTGGGCTTCCAGGCGTTCTTCGTGCCGACCTTCGCGGGCGACGGCAAGGGCACGATGTTCTCCCAGTTCCCGGCCGCCGACAACCCGCGACTCGCCCTCAACGGCTTCCACGGGAGTCTCGGTGTCGACTCCGGACTGCCGCAGAACGTGTACCAGCTGGACAAGTCCAAGATGAAGGCGTTCAAGGACAGCAAGGGCAACCCGCTCAAGCAGCGCCTGGCGGTCGGCGACACGATGAAGCTCCCCGACGGCGCCGGCTCGATCACCTTCGAGGGCGTCGAGGAGTGGGCCAGCTTCCAGATCTCCGAGCAGCCCGCCAGCGGCTGGGCGCTCACCGGAGCCATCGCCGCGATCGCCGGACTCGCGGGCTCGCTGTTCATCCAGCGGCGCCGGGTCTGGGTGCGGGCCGTGCGCGGTGCGGACGGCGTCACCGTCGTCGAAATGGCGGGTCTCGGCCGCAGCGAGTCCGCGAAGCTTCCCGAGGAGCTGGCCGGTCTCGCGGTCACGCTCAATGACGTGGCGCCCACGGCGCCCGGCTCTGACACCGACCCCGGATCCGATGCCGGCTCCGTCGGAGAATCCCCCGTAGAACCTGCCGAAGGGGCTGAGAAGTGAATCTCGCCGCCGCAACCAACGAGAACCTGGCGCACACCAGCAATGTGCTGATCTATTCGTCGATGGCCGTCTACACCCTGGCCTTCTTCGCGCACATCGCGGAGTGGGTGTTCGGCAGCCGCAGCAAGGTCGGCCGCACCGCCGCCGCGCTGACCGGGGCCGATGCCGGGGCCGTCGGCGCCTCGGTGAAGGTCCAGGTCGCACAGAAGAGCGGCGGCACCGCCGTACTCGACCGCCCGAAGATCATCACGCGCTCCGCAGCCGGTTCCCGCGACGTCCCGGACGGGCCCGGCGCGGCCGGCGGCACGTTCAAGGGCGATCTGTACGGACGCATGGCGATCTCCATGACCGTGCTCGCCTTCCTCGTCCAGGCCGGCGGAGTGCTCGCGCGTGCGCTCTCCGTGCAGCGTGCCCCCTGGGGCAACATGTACGAGTTCTCCATCACCTTCTCCACGGTGGCGGTCGGCGCCTACCTGATCCTGCTCGCGCTGAAGAAGAACGTCCGCTGGATGGGGCTGCTCCTGGTCACCACCGTCCTGCTGGACCTCGGCATCGCGACCACCGTGCTCTACACCTCCAGCGACCAGCTGGTGCCCGCACTGCACTCGTACTGGCTGTGGATCCACGTCTCCACCGCCATCATCTGCGGTGCCGTCTTCTACATCGGCGCGGTCGCCACCCTGCTCTATCTCTTCCGCGACAGCTACGAGAGCAAGCTCGCCAACGGCGGGCAGCCCGGCTCGTTCGCCCATTCCGTGCTCTCCCGGCTGCCCGCCGCCTCGACGCTCGACAAGTTCTCGTACCGCGTCAACGCCGCAGTCTTCCCGCTGTGGACGTTCACGATCATCGCGGGCGCCATCTGGGCGGGCGACGCGTGGGGCCGCTACTGGGGCTGGGACCCCAAGGAGGTCTGGTCCTTCATCACCTGGGTCGCGTACGCCTGCTACCTGCACGCCCGCGCCACCGCCGGCTGGAAGGGCCGCAAGGCCGCCTACCTGGCGCTGATCGCCTTCGGCTGCTGGCTCTTCAACTACTACGGCGTCAACATCTTCGTCACCGGCAAGCACTCCTACGCGGGCGTCTGACCGGCGCTCCGACCGTACGGGTGCGGATCGGACACCGCCGGGCCACGCTGGAACCATGACCGATGCGACCCCCGTCATCGAGCGTGGCACCAGCGAGACCCACGGTGACCAGCACACCCTGCGGTTCACGTTGCGGCTGCCCCACCCCGTTCCGCGGGTGTGGGCAGCCGTTGCCAGTTCCGAGGGACTGTCCGGCTGGCTCGCCGCCGCCGACCCGTTCGAAGCGCGCATCGGCGGAGCCGTCACGCTGCGCTGGCTGAACACCGACCAGGACGGAAACGCCACGGTCGCCTCCGGCACCGTCACCGCCTGGGACATCGAGCGCGTCGCCGAATACACCCTCGAAGGCCTCCACGGCCGTATCCGCTTCCACCTGGAGCCACCGCGCGGCGACCATGTGCTGCTGCGGTTCACCAACGAGTTCCGGGGTGACGACGCGCTGCGGCTGGACTGCCTCGCCGGCTGGCACGACCACTTCCAGTACCTCGTGGACGCGCTCGACGGTTACCCCGCCGACTGGTCCAAGTGGACCCCGGTCCGGTGGGCGGGGCTGCGCGAGGAGTACGCCGCGCCCGAGCGCTGACACGGCGTCACGGTGCCGAGGACGGCGGCAGACACTTCGCGTCCGGCGGTGTGCCCTGCGGCCAGGCGATCGTCACGAACCGCTGACTGGCGTCCTCCGGCGCCAGCTCCACCACCGGCACCGCCTTGTTGTAAGGGTTTCCGTGGTTGTCCAGGCAGATCCAGCCGCTGGCCCCCGACACCCGCAGCGACCCCTTCACCCGTGGCCACTGCTCGCCCACGTCCGCGAGCTGCGGCAGCCGCTTGCCCTCCGGGGTCGCCTGCCGGATGCCGTGCACCGCGAGCGACATCGCGTCGTACGCGATGATGACCTGGCCGTCGGTCAGCTCCTGGTGACCGGTCGGACCGACCGGCCCCACGGGCTTCTTCCCGATCGTGATCAGCAGATCCAGCAGGCTCCGGTAGTCCGCCGGGGAGCCGCCCGTCGCCGCCCCGCCCTTCGCCGCGGCCCAGGCGTCCGGGTGCGCCAGCGAGGCGTAGCGGACCGTCACCTTGCGGCGCAGCGCGCCCCGGTCGAGCTTCTTGTCGCTGCCGAGGTACGAGCCCTCGTCGCCGGTCAGGATCGTGAACGGGCGGCTCTGGCAGCCCCGGGCCCCGAGCGCGTTGATGAACTGCCGCAGCTGGGTGTGGCGTCCGGCGAAGAACACCGTCTCCGCGTCCGTGTCACAGATGAGGTGCGTGATCTGCTGGAACGTATTGGCCGTGGTGCCCTCGTCGTTCGGGTCGTTGCGCGAGGTGAACAGCTGCGGCTCGTACCGCGTGCCCCTCGTCAGCGAGGTGAACGCGGCCCGCAGCGTGTCCGTGTAGTGGTCGCCGGTACGGGTGTCCTGCACCAGCAGCGCCTTGTCCGCCTTCACCTTCCCGAAGTGCGCCAGCGCCCGCGCCTCGTCCCGATTGGTCGGCGACACCCGTGCCAGACCGGGGAACGGATCGCCGGCCGGCCCGTTGGCGATGTCGTCGGCGGTGATCGTGGTACCGACGACCGCGATGTGCGCGGAGGTCAGCTCCTTGATGGCCGAGCTGACCTCCGGACTGCTGGTGGCGACCCCGGACACGGCCCGCAGATGGTCCGGGGCCCCGGTCATCCTCTTCAGCCGGTCCACCGTCGGCCGCCACAACAGGTTGTTCTTCCCCGTGTTGGCGAGCACCAGCCGGATCTTCGGCACCTGATCGTTCGACAGATGATTGGCCCGGTACTGCTCGGCGAACGCGCCCTGCAGCTCGTGCTGCATCTTCGTCTGCATGGCCTCGTCCGTCGAGGTCAGCGGCAGCAGCAGTGCGACCGTCGCGTACCGGCCGGGCTTCAGGGTGTCGTTCTCCCGGGCGATGGCCGCGGCGACCTCGGTCAGCTTCGGCCGGCCGAAGTCGTACGCGTCGCCGGAGACGCCCACGCACTCGTCGCTGCCCTGCGGCCGCTCCACCCCCGGCGCGCACGAGCGGTCCTCGGGAGCGGTGAGCCGGCCGACGCCGTACCAGCCGGACGTGATGACCAGGGTGCCCACCACCACGCTGGTGACGACCTTCTGCCTCGCCGTGTACCAGACGCGATATCGCAGTGGATTACGCATGTGAACCACCGTCCCCCCGCCGTTGCCCGCTTCCGCCCGGGTCCGGTCCGTCCGTGCCCGACGCCCCCGGCGGCATGGAGAGCTGCCGCCAGGCCCCGATGTCCCGCGGCCAGTGCGTCGCCGCGTCCCACAGCACGCTGTTGCCCGTCGGATGCCTGCCGGACAGCTGTCGCAGTTCGTGCGCCATCTTGTCGATCACCTCTTCGTCCGGCAGAGCCAGCGGATCGGACAGCAGCCATACGGCGTGCAGCAGCCGGCGCAGCTGCAGCTGGAGCTCCACGGCCCGCTCGCCGAGCCCCGCGAGCCCCGTCTCCCCGTCCGGCAGCGAAGCGGACGCCTCCCGGCCGAGCGCGACCGCCCGCCGGGGATCGGGACCGGTGTAACCGGGCGGGCGCGGATACGGGGCCGAGGCGATGAACCGCAGCGAGCCGAGCCACGCCGTCACGTCCGGCTCGGTGAACCGTTCCCGCAGATGCGTCACACAGTCCCTCGTCCTGCCCAGCACCAGCTCCTGGTGCAGCCGGTGCGGGACGCTCGGGCAGCGGCCCCCGGGCGCGTACGCCGTGCGCAGCGTCTCGTGCACCGCACGCCACACCGCGTAGTGCGGATGGTCGTCGTCCTGGAACCGCAGCCGGTGCAGCAGCAGCGCGCGCAGCAGCGGATCGGCGACGAAGTGGTCCGGCCCGACCGGCCAGTCCTGCGCCCGCAGCACATCGCGCACCCGCAACGCCACGTCGCCGTCCAGCGACCGGCCGCGCAGCCGGGCCGTGGCCAGCAGCCGCGCCGAGTCCTCGCCGTGTGCGGCGGCCAGCACACTCAGTACGTCGAGCTGCTGCCCCGGCAGCAGCCGCGCCAACAACTCGTCCGAAACCCGCACCGGCGCCCGGTCCTCGCGCAGCTCGACCGTGCGGTCCAGCAGCGTCCCCGGCACCAGCGAGCCGGGCACCGGCGTGCCCAGTCGCGGCGTGCCCGCGTGGGACGGCCCCGGCGCCAACGCCTCGCCCGCCGCCTGGGCCAGCAGCGCCACGCCCAGCGGGCGCCCGCCCGTCAGCCGGTGCACCCCGCGTGCCAGGCCGGCCGGGGCGCGGCCCACCGGATCACGCCGGTCGAACGCCGCCTGCACATGGGCCGGGCCCAGCGCGGTGAGCTCCACGGCCAGGATCCCGGACGTCACCTCCGACCCGCGGACCCAGTGCGAACCGTGCGCCACCTCGGGCAGCCGTCGGCGCACCGCATGGCTCAGCCCTTCGTGATCACGGGCGCGCGAGGAGGCGAACACGGCGATCCGATCCCGCACCCCGGCGGCCCGCTGCCGCAGCACCGGCTCGACCAGCTGCCGGCCCAGCAGCGTGTGCGCGTTGTCCAGCAGCAGCACCGGGCGGCCCCGGCGGGCACCGCGCGCCAGTCCCCCGTACGCCCGCACCAGGTCCGCGACCAGCGCGAGCACCAGATGATCCTCGGCCCGGCGGCGCAGATCGCCACCGCGCTCGAAATCGACCGCCAGCTGCCGCAGCCCGATCCGTCCGTTGCCGCCCGCGTGCGGATAGCTCCCGTACCAGTCCGCCGAACGCCGCTGGAACCGGCTGAAGGACTCCTCCAGCACCGTCTCGATCGTGGCCTCGGCGACCATCCCGGCCAGCGGCACGACGGAGTCGAAGGCGCTCGCCGCCAGCTTCGTCAGCACCTTGGTGACCCAGCCCGTCGCCGCGTCCCCCCGCGTGTCGACGGTCGCCAGCACCGGGCCGAGCGACTGCAGGTCCCGTTGCGCCCGCGTCTCGTCCTCCCGCGTCCAGGAGATCGAGGCGACCGCCACCAGGCCGAGGCTCAGCCGGGGGAACTGCACCGGCCGCGCGGCACGCACCTTCGCGGTCAGCTGGGTGGCGAGCTCCGGCAGCGCCGCGGTGACCGGGGTCCAGCCGGGCCCCGGGTCCGCGGGCGGTACGACCGCCTCGCAGTCGACCAGGGCGACCGGGGTGATCTCCCGGTACAGATGGCGCAGTTGCTTGAGCACGGCCGTCTTGCCCATGCCGCGGCCCCCGGTCAGCACGGCGACCGGTGGGTCGTCACGGTGCTCGTAGGAGACCCCGGCGGAGCCGTACGGGGTGAGACCTGCCAGACGCGCCGCAAGTCCGTCGTTGCCGAAGATCGCCTCGCGCCCGTACAGCTCTCTCTCCACAGCACCCCCAGCGCCGATGTCCCAACTGATCTGTCACACCGTCAACAGCAGGATATCGGCAGGGTGTTGGGGGAAGGCGAAGATTTTCGAACGATCAGGGACGCGGGGTCGTAAATCAGTCGACGCCGATGTCCTCGTGCCACAGGCGGGGGTGATCCCGCACGAAGTCCCGCATCAAGGCGACGCATTCGGCGTCATCGAGCAGCACGATCTCCACCCCGTGCCGGGCCAGCCAGTCGTGCCCGCCGCAGAACGTCTCCGCCTCGCCGATCACCACCCGCGAGATCCCGAACTGCCGTACCAGACCGCAGCAGTACCAGCACGGGGAGAGCGTCGTCACCATCGTCGTGCCCCGGTACGAGCGCTGCCGTCCGGCCGCTCGGAACGCCGCCGTCTCCGCGTGCATGGAGGGATCGCCGTCCTGGACGCGGCGGTTGTGGCCGCGGCCGAGGAGGCCGCCGTCCGGCCCGTAGAGCGCGGCACCGATGGGGATACCGCCCTCGGCGAGCCCGGAACGGGCCTCGGCGAGGGCGATGGCGAGCATGGCGCTGTCGTTCACGAGTGCGTGCTCCTGATCGCCGTCGCCGGGGGCGCTGTCATCCTCGGACGCCCGTTCCTCACTCGCCGGAGGGGCTTGAGCTCTCCCCGCTCTCCCGGCGCTTGAGCTCCTCCTCGCGGCGGCGCAGATCCGCCTCCCAGTCCTTGAGGAGCGACTCGTCCTTCTTGTTCTCTTCCTTCAGCGTCTTCAGGAACTCCGGATTGTCGTCCGGCGCCACCCACTGCGAGCGGTGATTGCGGTGCCATTCCGACGGCGTACGGCCTCCGGCGGGCACGGTGCGCATCTTGCCCGCGGCGAGCCAGACGATCGGGCCCACGATCCAGAACAGCAGGATGATGAAGACCCAGGCGATCTTCGGCAGGTGCTTCGCCTCGTCCTCGGGGGTGTTCAGGCAGTCGATGAACGCGTAGATCGTCAGCGCCAGAGGCAGGAGATAGATCAGGGCCCGGAACATGGTGGAAAGGTCCCCCTGCGGAGAGATGGCGGGGCTTGTCCCGCCCCGGTGACGGGCCCAGGGTAGCCGGTGTCAATTGCGTCCCACGGCGAGCAGGTGGGAACCGGCGGCGAGCAGGTCGGGGTAGGGCTCCGCCATGCGGGCCGCGGCCAGCGCGGAGGCGAACATCCGCGATCCGGTGAGTGATTCGCCGGTGTGCTGCTCGGTCGCCTTCAGCAGGGCCCAGGCGGGGCCCTCGACGCCGTACACCCGGATGTCGGTGAGCCCGGCCTCGCGCATTTCCGCCTCCAGTTCGGGGCCGGTGTGGAAGTGCGCCTCGGTGAACCCCTTCTTCCCGTCGTGCGAACCGGTGGCCAGGATGCGGCCGATGCCGTCCTGGAGAGCCGGGCGGTCGAGGTGCGCGAAGGCGGTGTGCTCGAACAGTGAGGCGTACCGGTTGATGCCCGCCGCGGCGACGAGCCCGCCGGGCCGGACCACTCGACGCGCCTCGGCGAGGGCGGCCCGGCGGTCGGCGGCGTCGACGAGGTGGTAGAGCGGGCCGAGGAGCAGAACCACGTCGTACGAGTTGTCCTGGGCGCTCAGGGCTCGCGCGTCCCCCAGCTCGACACTGCACCCGGCGCTCTCGGCCTCTGTGACGTGACGTGGTACCGGGTCCACGAGGTGGACCCGGTAGCCGTCCTCGGAGAGCCATCGGGCGTGGGTTCCTGGACCGCCGCCGACGTCGAGCACGGACGCCGGTGCGGGCGGGAGGTGACGGCGCAGGAGTTCCTGGGTGCGGACCATCTCCAGGACGCCGTCGGCGGGGACGGACAGCCGGTCCGCCTCGTTGATCGTGGAGGTGTAGAACTCGATGATCCCCGGCGGTACTTGGTGAGTCGTCATGAATCCGTCCCGTTCATGGTCGAAGCCCCGGCGTATTCGTCCCTCGATTAACCTAGCCGGTTGACCTGTCCAGTTACCAGGAGGCCACTGTGCCGCTACTCAAGTACGAGCAGATCGCCGAGTCCCTGCGCGCCAGGATCTCGGACGGGGAGTTCGGTCCGGGCGATCTCCTGCCGTCCGGGCGCGACCTGTGCGAGCAGTGGTCGGTGTCGCGGGCCACTGTCATCAAGGCGATGGACGTTCTGCGCGGGGACGGACTCGTCGTGGCCCGGCAGGGCTCGGGCTTCACGGTCGTCGAGACTCCCGTAGCCCGCCCGGCGGGGCGGCGGACTGCCGGCTCGGCCCGCGTAACCGGTGGCAGTCCATTCCGGCGGCTCGGTACGCCCGGTAAGGAGAAGCCGCCGGCGAGGGTGGTCGAGGCGCTCGGGCTGGGGAGCGGCGGTGTCGCCCTTCGCCGCGATCGGCTGATGCTGCTCGATGACGGCACACCGCTGTCCCTGGTCACCGCCTGGTTCCCGGAGGAGGTGGCCGACGCCTGCCCGAAGCTCGCCCAGAAGGGGCCGATCGCCGAGGGGACCACGCATTACATCGCCCGGACGTTCGGCAGGTCCCCGGCTCAGGGGATGGATGTCATGTCGGTACGTCTTGCGTCCGAGAGTGAGGCCGGGCACCTGGGCCTTACCTTGCCCACCGCTGTCGCGGTCGTCCTTCATGCGGCGAGCGACAGCGCCGGACGAGTGCTGGTGTGCGAGGAAGGCGTGACTCCGGCTCACCTCTGGGAGCAGGTCGACAACTACCCGATGGGCGGAAGAAGCGGCGAATAGCTTGACTGGACCGGTCAACTGGTCCAGTCTCCTGTTTCGTGAGCTCCCCAGAGCAACTCCATTCCTTCGATGCCCGGTTACTTCCGTGGGCCGGGCCGGATGGCGGGCCGTGCTACCTGCGTACCGGCGGCCATGGATATGTGTCGCGCGTCGCGGACCAGATGGAGGTCGTGCAACTCGGTATGGGGGCCGAGGTGCTCGACTGTGCCAGGCCGATCATCGCCGCCGCCGATGCGACAGTGACGGAACTCCGGTTTTCCGCTGCCCGGTTGGCCGAGTGCCTGACCGACGCGCTACGGATCGCCGAGAGCCGGGGCGGACGGCTTCAGCAGAGCCAGGCCGGGCGACACGGTGCGCAGTCCGACGGGGGAGAGTGGGCCGCTTTCGAGGGCGGCGTGGTGGACGGCGAGTTCCAGTGGCCGTAGCCCCGGCGAAGCCGGTCGTCCGGACGCGTCCGCGCCCCCGTGGTGCGGGAGCTTCCCTGTTCCGTCAGAGGGGCGCTGAGGTGGGGCACCCCAGGTGATCGGCAGTGGTGATGACAAACTGGACGGCATGGCTTACGACGATCTTCGTTCCCTCCTCCGGGCCCTGGAGCGCGAGGGCGAGCTCAAGCGCATCAAGGCCGAGGTCGACCCCTATCTGGAGGTCGGCGAGATCGTCGACCGGGTGAACAAGGCGGGTGGGCCCGCGTTGCTGTTCGAGAACGTCAAGGGGTCGTCGATGCCCCTGGCCATGAATGTCTTCGGGACCGACAAACGGCTGCTCAAGGCGCTCGGGCTGAAGTCGTACGCGGATATCGGCGACAAGATCGGCGGGCTGCTCAAGCCGGAGCTGCCGCACGGCTTCGTGGGGGTGCGGGAGGCCTTCGGGAAGCTCGGCTCGATGGTGCACGTGCCGCCGAAGAAGGTGAAGCCCGAGAGCGCGCCCGTGCAGGAGGTCGTGCTCACCGGCGACGACGTGGATCTGGACCGGCTGCCCGCGCTCTTCACCTGGCCCGAGGACGGCGGCTCGTTCTTCAACCTGGGGCTCACGCACACCAAGCACCCGGAGACCGGTGTACGGAATCTGGGGCTGTACCGGCTCCAGCGTCACGACCGGCGCACCATCGGGATGCACTGGCAGATCCACAAGGACAGCCGCAACCACTACCAGGTCGCCGCGAAGCGCGGGGAACGGCTGCCGGTCGCCATCGCGTTCGGGGCGCCGCCCGCGGTGACGTACGCGTCCACCGCGCCGCTGCCCGGGGACATCGACGAGTACCTCTTCGCCGGGTTCATCCAGGGCAAGCGGATCGAGATGGTCGACTGCAAGACCGTGCCGCTGCAGGTCCCGGCGCAGGCGGAGGTCGTCATCGAGGGGTGGCTGGAGCCCGGGAAGATGCTTCCCGAGGGGCCCTTCGGGGATCACACCGGCTTCTACACGCCGCAGGAACCGTTCCCCGCGCTGACCATCGACTGCGTGACCATGCGGAAGCGCCCGCTGCTGCAGTCGATCGTGGTGGGCCGGCCGCCGACCGAGGACGGGCCGCTGGGGCGGGCCACCGAGCGGTTCTTCCTGCCGCTCCTCAAGATCATCGTGCCGGACATCGTGGACTACCACCTGCCGGAGGCGGGCGGCTTCCACAACTGCGCGATCGTCTCGATCGACAAGAAGTACCCGAAGCACGCCCAGAAGGTGATGAGCGCCATCTGGGGCGCGCACATGATGTCGCTGACCAAGCTGATCGTGGTCGTGGACTCCGACTGCGACGTCCACGATCTGCACGAGGTGGCGTGGCGGGCGCTCGGCAATACGGACTACGCACGGGACCTGACCGTCACCGAGGGGCCCGTCGATCATCTCGATCACGCCTCCTACCAGCAGTTCTGGGGTGGCAAGGCGGGTATCGACGCGACGAAGAAGTGGCCCGAGGAGGGCTACACGCGGGACGGAGGCTGGCCGGACATGGTCGAGTCCGACCCCGAGACGGCGGCGAAGGTCGACCGCCGGTGGAAGGAATACGGACTGTGAGCGCCGCCGAAGCAGCACTGGGCTCAGGGCCCGTACAGCCGAACAGCAAGGTCAAGGCGTTTCTGCGGCTCGTGATGATCGAGCACTCGGTCTTCGCGCTGCCCTTCGCGTACATCGCCGCGCTGACCGCGATGTTCCAGGCGGACAAGTCCATCCACTGGGTCACGCTGCTGCTCGTCACCATCGCGATGGTGGGGCTGCGGACGTTCGCGATGGCCTGCAACCGGATCATCGACCGGGAGATCGACGCCCGTAACCCGCGCACCGCGAGCCGGGAACTGGTCACCGGCGCGGTGTCCGTGAAGTCGGCGTGGACGGGGGCGCTCGTCGCCGTCGTGGTCTTCCTCGGGGCGGCGGCCCTGCTGAACCCGCTCTGTCTGGCGCTCGCGCCGGTCGCGGTGGTGCCGATGGTCGTCTATCCGTACGGGAAGCGCTTCACCCACTACCCGCACGCCATCCTGGGGATCGCGCAGGCCATAGGGCCGATCGGCGCCTGGCTGGCGGTGACCGGCAGCTGGTCCTGGGACGCGGTGATCCTCGGTCTCGCGGTCGGGATCTGGATCGGTGGCTTCGACCTGATCTTCGGCTGCCAGGACGTCCAGGCGGACCGGGCGCACGGGGTGCTGTCGGTGCCGGCCCGGTTCGGGATTCCGGCCGCGCTGTGGGGGGCGCGGGTCTGCCACGCGGTGACGACCGGGCTGCTGATCTGGTTCGGGCTGGCCACGGAGGCGGGGCTCTTCTACTGGATCGGCATGGTGATCGTCGCCGTCGCCTTCGTCTACGAGCACCGGGTCGTGCGTCCGCACGATCTGTCCCGGCTGAACCGCGCGTTCTTCTCGGTCAACGGGTTCATCGGCATAGCGCTGTTCGCGTGCGCGCTGCTGGATCTGCTGGTGCGGGGGCTGACGGTCTGAGCGAGAGCCGTACCCGGACCGTGCCGTCGGCGTGTCGTCCCGGGTCGTGTCGTCCCGGGTCGTGTCGTCCCGGGCAGTGTTGTCCTGGGCCGCCGCGGCCTAGGACATGAGCGGCCGGGCGGCTGCCGGTGCGTTCCGGCGGCGGAAGGCGAAGGCCGCCGCCACGCCGGCCGCCAGTCCGAACAGGTGGCCCTGCCAGCTGACCGAGGTGTTGGCGGGGGAGAGCCCCAGCAGGATCGACGAGCCCCATATCGCGCCGATCACCAGGCCGACGCCGATGTCGAGCGGTCTGCGGTCCACGAAGCCGCGCACGAGCAGGTAGCCGAAGAGGCCGAAGACCAGCCCGGACGCGCCCGCCGTGTTGGAGTGGTCCGGTGCGACCAGCCAGACGCCGAGGCCGTCGACCACGATGATCAGCGCGGCCACGGCCGCGAAGCGGCGGATGCCGCCCAGCGCGGCCAGGAAGCCGAAGACCAGCAGCGGCACGCTGTTGGACGCGACATGGCCGAAGCCGAAGTGGATGAAGGACGCGGGCACCACGTCCAGCAGTTCGCCGGGCCGGCGCGGCTCGATCCCGTACGCGTCCAGGGAGTGGCCGGTCGCCACGTCGACGATTTCGAGGATCCAGAGGAACGCCACCCAGCCCACCATCAGCTTGGCCGCGGCCTTCGCGCGCTCGCCCGTGCTCCACGCCGATGCGAATCGATCCGACGATGCGGCCACCGATGCCCCCTGCCGTTGCGTGTCGCCCCTGTTTCCCTCCCTCAAAACGCCTGAGGCACCTTACTCAGTTCCGGTTCCGTGCAGCCGGATAGGCTCGGGTGCGTGGATTCCGGGACTTCAGTGAGTCAGCAGCAGCGGCAGCCTTGGATTGTCGGGGTTTCCGGCGCATCGGGCACCCCATTCGCCGCCGCCGTGCTGCGCGGTCTGCTGGCCGCGGGGGAGAGCGTGGACCTGGTGGTGAGCCGGGCGTCGCGGCTGACGCTGCTGGACGAGACCGGGATCGCGTTCCGCGACGCGCACTGGCGGGAGGACCTGCGCGGCTGGCTGGCGCGCGGGGCGGACGGAAAGCCGCACACCTTCGACGTGGACGTCGAGGACGTACGGCACTGGGCGGCCGGTGACCTCGCGGCGGGTCCGGCCTCCGGGTCGTACCCGGCGAAGGGGATGCTGATCGTGCCCGCTTCGACGGCGTGCGTGGCCGGGGTGGCGCTCGGGCTCTCGAAGGATCTGCTCCAGCGGGCCGCGAGCGTGACGCTCAAGGAGCGGCGGAAGCTGGTCGTCGCGGTGCGGGAGACCCCGCTGAACGGGCAGACGCTGAAGCATCTGGTGAGCCTGGACGAGGCGGGCGCCGTGGTGCTGCCCGCCTCTCCGGCGTTCTACGCGGGGGCGACGCACATCCAGGATCTGGTGGACTTCGTCGCCGGGCGGGTGCTGGACGCGGCGGGGGTTCCGCACGACCTGTACCGCCGGTGGGAGGGAGAGCTCGGTGGCGGCTCTCGTGGCTCCGGGGGCTGAGCCTGTGGTCAGCGCTTCTTCGTGGCGCGCGGGGTGCGGGTCTTGTCGACCCGGTGCGCGGCGGCGGGCTGGTGGGCACGCGAGCGGTTGGCCAGGTCCTGCAGCTCGCGCATTCGGGCGTAGGCCATCTCGATCGTGTACACGGTGTTCTCACTCCTGAGGATTCGAAAGCGTTTTTAAGGTGTTTGAGAAGTTTTGCAGGCGATGAAGCCTGCATGCCTTAGATTCTACACGTAGACTCGCGGTACTGCTGAACAATGGAAGGTTTCAGTCATATGGACGCGGTGGACAGGCAGCTCATCCAGGCCCTCAGGGAGAACGGCAGGGCCTCGTACGCCGAGCTGGGGCGGCTCGTCGGGCTCTCCGGGCCCAGCGTCACCGACCGCATCAACCGGCTGGAAACCGCCGGTGTCATCACCGGCTACCGCGCCACCGTCGACGCCGCGTCCCTGGGGCTCGGGGTCACCGCCCTGATCGGCATCTCCCTCTCCGACGCGGCCGACCACGAGGACGTGGCGCGCAGGCTGAAGGACCTCGCGGAGATCGAGGACGCCTGGTTCATCGCGGGCGACGACTCGTACATGCTCAAGGTGCGGGTCGGTGACGTGGACGGTCTGGAGAAGACGATCCGCCGGCTCAGCGGTACGAGGGGCGTCTCGCGCACGCGCACCACGATCGTGCTCTCCACCAAGTGGGAGGACCGGGTCGGGGAACTTCCCGAAGAGGTGTAGGCGTAACGTGGTGGGGCCCCCGGGGGACCGGGGGTTTCGCCCGGTATCACCTGTCACCGGGATACGCACAGCACGTCGACGACTGGGAGGCAGCCGCATGGACGTTGGGCTCAAGCGCGAGCTGGAGGAGAAGGTCCGCGCAGGGGAGCGGCTGACCCGTGAGGACGGCGTCGCCCTCTACGAGTCGGACGACCTGGCCTGGCTCGGCGGTCTCGCCCATGAGGTGCGCACCCGCAAGAACGGCGACGTCGTGCACTTCAACGTCAACCGGCACCTCAACATGACCAATGTGTGCACCGCGTCGTGCGCGTACTGCTCGTTCCAGCGCAAGCCGGGCGAGAAGGACGCGTACACCATGCGCATCGAGGAGGCCGTCCGGCTCGCGAAGGCGATGGAGGGCGACAACCTCACCGAGCTGCACATCGTCAACGGGCTGCACCCCACCCTGCCGTGGCGTTACTACCCGCGCTCGCTCAGCGCGCTGAAGGAGGCCCTGCCGCAGGTCTCCCTCAAGGCGTTCACCGCCACCGAGATCCACCACTTCGAGACCATCTCCGGGCTGTCGGCCTCCGAGATCCTCGACGAGCTGATCGAGGCCGGTCTGGAGTCGCTGACCGGTGGCGGCGCGGAGATCTTCGACTGGGAGGTCCGTCAGCACATCGTGGACCACGCCACCCACTGGGAGGACTGGTCGCGCATCCACCGCCTGGCGCACGAGAAGGGGCTCAAGACCCCGGCGACGATGCTGTACGGGCACATCGAGGAGCCCCGGCACCGCGTCGACCACGTGCTGCGGCTGCGTGAGCTGCAGGACGAGACCGGTGGCTTCCAGGTCTTCATCCCGCTGCGCTACCAGCACGACTTCGTGGACATGAAGGACGGCAAGGTCCGCAACAAGCTCCAGGCGCGCACGACGATGGCGACCGGCGCCGAGGCGCTGAAGACCTTCGCGGTCTCGCGGCTCCTGTTCGACAACGTCCCGCACGTCAAGGTCTTCTGGGTGATGCACGGGGTGCAGACCGCCCAGCTCGCGCTGCAGCACGGCGCGGACGACATGGACGGCTCGGTCGTGGAGTACAAGATCACGCACGACGCGGACAACTACGGCACGCCGAACAAGCTCGGCCGTGAGGATCTGCTGGACCTGATCCGCGACGCGGGCTTCCGGCCCGTCGAGCGCAACACCCGGTACGAGATCATCCGCGAGTACCCGGGCCCGGACGCCGAGCGGCGCGAGTCGCCGCAGCCGATGCGCGTCTGACCTGCACGCCGTCAGCGCCATGCCCCATGAGAGCCCCGGCCGCCGGCCGGGGCTTTCTCGCGTACCGGACAGGGTTTGGGGCCAGGGTTCGGTAATAGTTAATCTGCGCCTATGGCACTTACGTTTGAGCGAGACCCCAAGTTCGACCGCGCCCTGCGGGACGGCATCGCCGAGCTGTGGACCGATGTCTCCAACGCGGGCGGGGCGGTCGGCTTCGTGCCGCCCGTCACGACCGACGACGTCCGGCCCGAGCTGGTCAAGCACCTCGTCGCCATGGCCGAGGGGCGCACCCGGCTGCTGGTCGGTCACGACGAGGAGGGGGCCGTGGCCGCCACGGCCTTCCTGGCCCTCAATACGCACCGGCTGATGAAGCACTGGATCTGGCTCTACACGGTGATGGTCCACCCCCGCCACCAGGGCAAGGGGTACGGGCGCGACCTGATGGACGCCGCGGCCCGTGCCGCCCGGGAGCTCGAAGGGGTGGAGGCCATCCGGCTCACCTGCCGGGGCGGCACCGGCGTCGACCGGTTCTACGCGTCGTGCGGATACAAGGAGGTCGGGCGGGTGCCCGACGCGATCCGGGTGGCCGACGGGGACGACCGCGACGACATCATCATGCTGCTGCCGCTCGGCTGAGCGTTCCCGGGCCCGCCCCGCGGGCCGGGTCCGGGGCCCCGTCGGAACCGCTTTGACGCAGCCCTCCGAAGTGATCGATTCCGGGGCATGCTTCACTGGTCGGGCAGGATCGCAGGACTGTCGTACGTAGAGAGAGAGGCCAACTGTGTCCGCTGCCAGGCCGAGCGCGACAATTCGGTACACCGCGATGCGCCTCAGCATCTTCGTCGGCTGCTTCTTCGTCGCAGCCGTGGCCGTTCACTTCGGTCTGCTGCCCTCCGGGGCACACGATTCCAACTTCATCTGGGTGATTCTGCTCGCCCTGGTCCTGTCCGCGCCGCTCAGCTACGTGCTGCTGCGCAAGCAGCGTGACGAGATGTCCGAGCAGATCGTGTCCAAGGTCGACCGCACCAAGGCGAGGCTCGAAGCGAACCGGACCCGCGAGGACCGCGTCACCTCGTGACGAACGGGTGAGGGTGGCGTAAGGGCCACGTAAGTTTCCTCACACCCAGCACGCTTTCCGTGCCGAACCCGGAACCCCGGTGCCGGAGCAGTCGCTCCCGTACTGGGGTTTTGTCGTTCCCGGCAGGGGTTTCGGGCACCCGGCGTCCACGTTGTCGTCCGGCGAGCCCAAAGAAGTCCTTTGAGGTTCTCAAAGTTCAAGTGTTAACGTGTTCGGCATGGAGACAGCTGTGCGCCCCCGAGCCGCCGCGAGCGTCGCGCTCGTGGAGCGCCTGCATGTCGACCTCTGCCGCTGTATGTCCGCGGTCTGTTGCCGCAACGTCTGAACCGGCACCATGCAGCGGCGCCGCCCCTGACGCGGGCGCCGCACCCCCGTCCCCCCGCACAACGTCCCCGTGCGCCCCGATGCGTCACATCAGGAGTGTGTCCGTGTCCGCGAATCCCGCGTCCACCGCCGAGACCGACAGTCCGTCCGGCTCCGGTTTCCGTATACCCAAGGTCCCGTTCTGGGCCCAGATCGTCGCCGGTCTCGTCCTCGGTGTCGTCCTCGGGTGGCTCGCCCGTACGTACGACATCAACTGGCTCTACACCACGCTCGACAAGGTCGGCCACATCTTCGTCCAGCTGCTCAAGCTGGCCGTCGCGCCGCTCGTCTTCTTCGCGATCCTGGTGTCGATCACCAACCTGCGCAAGGTCAACAACGCCGCCCGGCTGGCCACCCGCACCCTGCTCTGGTTCATGATCACCTCGCTGATCGCGGTCGCCATCGGCCTCGCGATCGGCCTGATCACCAACCCGGGGTCCGGCACCGGCCTCACGCCGAAGGACGGCAAGCTGCCGGAGCACGCGGGCTCCTGGCTGGACTTCCTCACCGGCATCATCCCGGACAACGTGATCACCCCGTTCACCGAGCTGAACGTGCTCCAGATCGTCTTCATGGCCGCCGTCGCCGGTATCGCCGCGCTGCAGCTCGGCGAGAAGGCCCAGCCGATCCTCACCCTCAGCGAGTCCGTCCTGGAGCTCCTCCAGAAGGCCCTGTGGTGGGTCATCCGCCTCGCCCCCATCGGCACCATCGGCCTCATCGGCTATGCGATCGCCGACTACGGCTGGGACCTGATCGGCAAGTACGCCACGTTCACCGCCGACGTCTACATCGGCTGCGCCCTGGTGCTGTTCGGTGTGTACCCGCTCCTGCTCGCCACCGTCGCCAAGCTCAGCCCGCTGCAGTTCTTCAAGGGGGCCTGGCCGGCGATCCAGCTGGCCTTCGTCTCCCGCTCCTCGGTCGGCACGATGCCGGTCACCCAGAAGGTCACCGAGCGCCTCGGCGTCCCGAAGGAGTACGCCTCCTTCTCGGTCCCGTTCGGCGCCACCACCAAGATGGACGGCTGCGCCGCGATCTACCCGGCGCTGGCGGCGATCTTCATCGCGCAGATCTTCGACGTCCAGCTGGGTGTCGGCGACTACGTCCTGATCGCGTTCGTCTCGGTGATCGGCTCCGCCGCCACCGCCGGTCTCACCGGCGCCACGGTCATGCTGACCCTCACGCTGTCGACGCTGGGCCTCCCGCTGGAGGGCGTCGGTCTGCTCATGGCCATCGACCCGATCCTGGACATGATGCGTACGGCCACCAACGTTGCTGGGCAAGTTGTCACACCATTGATTGTGGCTTCGCGGGAGAAGATCCTCGACCGTGAGAGGTACAACGCGACCGCGTCGTCTCCTGTGGATGAGCCGCAGGCCGTGGTTGCTGCCGCCTGACGTCCCCAGGCTCGTACGGAACGTGCCCCGCGCCCTTGGTCGGGTGCTGGGCACGTTCCGTTGGGGTGACAGTTTCTCCGCGCTTTAAGCTGCTGCTTGGTTGACAGGTAGCCGCAGGATGCAGCCCCAGGCCGACAGCAGCACGAGGCCCACTGCTGTTGGTGACTCGGGTCGGCCTGCCCTCCCCGACACGAAGGCGAGCCCGCCCGCCCTGAGCGTGAAGACGATGATTCCGATGATCCGGTGTCGTCGGCTGCCTCGGTCCCCTTCCTGCTGCAATAGAGCCGATGCATGCGGCTGCGGCCCGTATCGCTGCCGCGCAGGCATCGTTGGACCTGATCGAGTGCGCGCTGGGCTGCGAGCACGGCGACTTCACCCGGTGCCCGCACTACCGCACGCACGTGGCACTCGGGCTCTGAGCACCACGTGTGTGCGTGACGCGCGCGCCTCGTCCGGGCCGGATCAGTGCTGGAATTCGACCTCGGGGTTGTCCGGTGTCGGGCCGTCCAGGAGCGGCTGGGGCGTGCCCTGCAGATGCAGATCGAAGAAGGCCGCGACATAGTCCCGGGTGATCCGCATCGAGCGTTCGCCGGAGAGCGGTACCTCGGGGTCGACGATGCCCAGCTGGTCTCCGAGTGCGGGGACATCGGTGAAGGTGAAGTGGCCGGAGCCGGTGACGGTCAGCCAGCGCTTCCAGCCGTCCAGCTGCGCCCAGCCCTTGTCCCAGCTCTCGTCCTCACCGCCGGGACGGTGGTCGGAGGCGGTGCCGAGCATCAGGAACGGTCTGCCGTCGAGTCCGCCTGCGGGTACCGGGTCGAAGAAGGTGCCGTCCATGTCGACCCCGGCGTGCACGCGGTGGTCGGCGGCCATCGTCGAGGCGGTGGCGTTGCCGCCGATGGAATGGCCGGCCATGCCGATCCGGTCCGGGTCGATCATGCGGGCGTGACGCCAGGCCGGGTGCCGGCCGGTCAGCCGGTCCAGTACGAAGGAGAGGTCCTTGGCCCGCCCCGTGGCCACGGCTGCGATCCCCGTCGTCGCGGTCTGTTCGCAGGCGGCGCAGGTGAGCAGGCGCCCGCCGGGGAAGGTGGTGCCGGTGGACTCGTAGGCGTGGTCGACCGTCGCGACGACGTATCCACGGCTGGCCAGGTCCTCGGCCAGGCCGGTCAGCGTCGTCCGCGGTGTGCCGAAGCCGGGGGAGAGCACCACCAGCGGGAACCGGCCGGGTGCCGGGCGGGCGGCCGTCCACGCGTGGGTGAGGGTGGCGCTGACCGTGGTCGCGGGGACCACGTCTTCCAGCCCGCGGGACGCCAGCATGAGCCTGGCTTCGTCCGTGGTCATGTACGGCGCGTTCGTCGTGCCGCTGCCGGGCCGGGCCGGGTAGTGGACCGACACCATCAACTGCCGGGCGCCCGCCGCCGGGACCCAGGGGTCCGGTCGGCTCCGGTCGGTCAGATGCAGGGTGTCCCGGCCCGTTGTGTACGGTCCGGTCGGCCGGGGGACTTCGAGGGACGGTCCGGTGACGGCGTGCGCCGTAGGGGCCGCATCGGGGCGGGGTGCGGGGCCCGGGGCGGCTAACGCGGTCGTGGGCGAGGCGAGCAGGACGGCCAGGGTGAACGCCGTGGCCGTGGCCCGGCTGCGAAGACTGATCATGGTGAAGACGCTACGGATCCGGCCGTGCCGGAACATCGCACGCAGGGGGGATCCCTGTCCCACCACAGGAGGATCCCGGGTCCCGGGATCACATCGTGGTGGGACAGGGGATCCCGGGTTCCGGGAGACATGACTTCCGATGGAGGTGCGACCGGCCGCTCCGCGGCCGCGGAAGCCCTCACCGTACGACGGGCGAGGGGCCTGCGCCGTACTCTTGCCGAGGAGCAGGTCAGCGGGGGTGGGAGGAAGTCGACGTGGGTGCTGTGAAGAGCAAACGGATGCCACGTGCCGTGCGTGAGCAGCAGATGATGGACGCCGCCGTGCAGACCTTCGGGCAGCGTGGATACCGTGCCGCCTCGATGGACGAGATCGCCGAACTGGCCGGGGTGTCCAAGCCGCTGGTCTATCTGTACCTCAACTCCAAAGAAGAGCTCTTCACCGCCTGTATCCGGCGTGAGGCGAAGGCACTGGTCGACGCGGTGCAAGCGGGGGCGGAGCCGGGGCTTCCGGCCGATCGGCAACTGTGGGCCGGGCTACGCGCGTTCTTCACGCACACGGCGGAACATCCGGACGGCTGGGCGGTGCTGCACCGGCAGGCGCGCACGCACGGGGAGCCCTTCGCCACCGAGGTCACGGTGATGCGGGACGAGATCGTTGCGTTCGTGACGGGTCTGATCGGGGCCGCGGCCCGCGAGGCGCACCACGATCCGGGCCTGCCCGACCGTGATGTGTCGGGGCTGGCGCAGGCGCTCGTGGGGGCCGCGGAATCGCTCGCCGAGTGGGCGAACGAGACCCCGGGCGTCTCGGCGAAGGAAGCCGCGGCCACCCTGATGAACTTCGCCTGGGCGGGGCTGGAGAACCTTATGAACGGCCGTCCGTGGCAGCCGCCGAACCCGTCGGCGGGCCGGGAGCGCCGCGCGTCGTCCCGGTGAGGTGGACGCGCCCCGCACCGCGCAACTGGAAGCCGGTGGCGTCCGCCGCGTAGGTGACGGTGGCCGGCAGCAGGACGGGGGCCCTGAAGTCGGCCCGCACCCAACGGATCTCATCGGGTTCCGGCGCCTCGGCCAGGCAGCGGGCGACGGTCCACATGCCGTGGGCGATGGCCCGGGGGAAGCCGAACAGCCGGGCGGTGAGCGGATACAGGTGGATCGGGTTCCGGTCGCCCGACGCGGCGCCGTATCGGCGTCCCAGATCACCGTGCAGCCGCCACTCGGCCACGACGGGAAGCTCCGCGGCCGGTCCCGGGGCCCCGGCCGTGTCGGCCGTGCCCGCCGTGTCGGGCGCGTCGGCTGTACGAGCCGCGTCGGGCACACCGGTCGCGTGCCGGGACAGATAGCCGCTGCGGGACTCCCAGACCAGCTCGCCCGACCGGCGCGCCTCGGTGACCATCGTGACCTCGGTGCCGCGCCGGTGCGGGGCCAGACCGTCGGCGTACACCGTGAGTTCGAGCAGATCGGCCGGGTGCGGGACCCGGTGGCGGGTGATCTCGATCCAGGTGTGGACGAGCCCGACGACCGGCAGCGGGAACCTCCGGGCGGCCATCAGACGCAGCGCGAGCGGGAAGCCCAGGACATGCGGGTAGGTGAGCGGCAGCGGGCCCGACTCGCGGAAGCCGCAGATCCGGTTGTACGAGGCGAGCGGGCCGGGGGCGATCGGCGCGGCCGGGAGCACCGCACGGCCGGTGGGCATGGTGGCTCCGGGTCGGCCGCCCCGCTTGAACGGGGAGGTGACGGCTGCCCGTACGAGGGTCATGTTCGTATGCGGCACGGGTCACGCCCCCAGCAGGCTCTGGCCACAGACCCGGACGATCTGGCCGTTGACGGCCGTCGACGCGGGCTGGGCGAACCAGGCGGTCGTCTCGGCGACGTCGACCGGAAGGCCGCCCTGCGAGAGGGAGTTCATCCGGCGGCCCGCCTCCCGGATGAAGAGAGGGACGGCGGCGGTCATCCTCGTCTCGATGAAGCCCGGGGCCACCGCGTTGACCGTGACGCCGTGGTCGGCGGCGGCGCGGGGAGCCAGTGAACGGACCAGGCCGATGACGCCCGCCTTGCCGGCCGCGTAGTTCGTCTGCCCGTTGTTGCCCGCGATGCCGGCGATGGACGCGGTGGCGACGATCCGGCCGCCGCGACGGACGGTGCCCGCCTTGAGCAGGGCGTCCGTGGTGCGCAGCACGCTGTCCAGATTGACGTCGACGACCGAGGCCCAGCGGTCGGCCGGCATGTTGGCGAGCCGGCGGTCGCGGGTGATGCCCGCGTTGTGGACGAGGACGTTGAGACCGCCCGGGACCGCCGCGGCGATCCGCTCCGCGGCGTCGTCCGCGGTGATGTCCAGCGGCAGGGCCGCGGCGCCGAGCCGGTCCGCGGTACGGGCGAGCTCGTCCTTCGCCTGCGGGATGTCGAGGCAGACGACGCGGGCGCCGTCCCGCGCCAGCACGGAGGCCACTGAGGCGCCGATGCCGCGCGCGGCGCCGGTGACCAGCGCGGTGCGCCCGGCGAGCGGGACCTCCCAGTCGGCGACGGGATCGGGGGCGGCCGAGGTCAGCTCGATCACCTGACCACTGACGTACGCGGACCGGGGGGAGAGGAGGAAGCGGAGGGTGGACCCGGCCGAGGCGAGGGCGTCCGGTGCGACACGGAGCAGTTGTACGGTGGCGCCCCTGCCGATCTCCTTGCCCAGTGAGCGTACGAAGCCTTCGAGGGCCTGCTGGGCGGCGGCCTGGTGATGGTCGTCGGCCGACGGCCGCACGCCCACCACCACGACGCGTCCGCCCGGCGCCAGCGAACGGATCACGGGATGCAGCGCCGCGTGGACGTCGGCGAGCCCGCGCGGGGTGTCGACGGCCGTCGCGTCCACCACCATCCCCGCAGGGTGTTCGGCGCGTGCGGTGACGTCGAGTCCGGTCGCCGTGAGAAGTGCGCCGAGTTCCTCCGTGACGGCGGAGTTCCCGGCGGTGAGGTGCAGCAATGGCCCGTCCAGCGACGGGGTTTCCGGCGACCAGCGGCGCAACGGGGCGGGCTGCGGAAGGCCGAGCCGCCGGGTCAGAAATCGGCCGGGTGCTGTGCCGGTGAAGTGCAGATAGCGGTCGGCCATTGTCCGGACTCCCTGCTCGGTCGTAGATTTACTCCAAAGTAAGGTTACTCAAGAGTCAGGAGCTGGTCGAGATGATCCCCCTCCACGTGGGCGGTGAGGACGGCCTCCTGATGGCGCCCGCGTACGCCGTACCGCGCATGCTGGAGCGCGCCGGGCTCACCATCGAGGACTTCGACCTGTTCGAGATCCACGAGGCCTTCGCCTCCCAGGTGCTGGCCACCCTCGCGGCCTGGGAGAAACAGGGCCTGGCCCCCGTCGACCGGGCGAAGCTCAACGTCGCCGGCTCCTCGCTGGCCACCGGCCATCCGTTCGCCGCGACCGGCGCACGAATCGTCGCCACCCTGGCCGAGCTCCTCGCCGAGCGCGAGGGTCCGGGCCGGGGCCTGATCTCCATCTGCGCGGCGGGCGGCCAAGGCGTCACCGCCATCCTCGAACGCGCGTGACACCCCGGAAACCCGACACGGGCCGCCGGACGAAACGGCCGCCGGACGGACCCGGCAGAGCCACCCGACCCCACGTTCAGGAGCCGCACATGTCCACGCCACCCACCTCCGACGCCGTCCCCGCCCTCGTCGAGCCGACCAAGGTCAGAGCCGCGGACGGCTCGGTGCGACAGGTCTCCGTACCTCCCTTCGCGGCCCCCGTCCGCCGCGGCTCACTCGCCGAGATCCCGTTCGACAACGCCCGCGAAGCACCGGCCGAGGCCGTCCTCAGCCGGAAGCAGCCGGACGGCGGCTGGCAGGACGTGACGGCCGCGGAGTTCGCCGACGAAGTGCTCGCCGTCGCCAAGGGCCTCATCGCGGAGGGGCTCGGCGCCGGGGACCGGATCGCGATCATGGCCCGGACGACCTACGAATGGACGCTGCTCGACTTCGCGGCCTGGGCCGCCGGGCTCGTCACCGTCCCCATCTACCCGACCTCCTCCGCCTTCCAGGCCCGCTGGATCCTCCAGGACTCGGGCGCCGTCGCGTGCGCCGTCGAGACCGTGGACCAGGGCCGGCTGATCAGCCAGGAACGCAAGCAGCTCGGCGACCTCGCCCATCTGTGGCAGTTCGACACGGGCACGCTCGGCCGGCTGAAGAAGCTCGGCCGGGACGTCCCCGACGACGCGGTCACCGCCCGCCGCGCCACGCTGGAACCGGAGACCCCGGCCACCCTCATCTACACCTCGGGCACCACGGGCCGCCCCAAGGGCTGCGTCCTCACCCACGGCAACTTCTTCGCCGAGGTCGACAACGCGATCGAGCTCCTCCACCCGGTCTTCAAGTCGGTCAGCACGTACCCGGCGTCCACGCTCCTCTTCCTCCCCCTCTCCCACGTCTTCGGGCGCATGGTCGCGATCGGCTGTCTGCGGGCCCGGGTCCGCCTCGGCCACGCCCCGTCCATCCGGACCGAGGACCTCCTCGCCGATCTGGCCGGATTCCGGCCGTCGTTCCTGCTGGCCATCCCGTACGTGCTGGAGAAGGTCTACAACACCGGCCGCGCCACGGCCGAGAAGATGGGCCGCGCCTCGTCGTTCGACCGCGCCGCGCGGATCGCCCAGCGGTACGGACAGGCCGTCGAGGCCGCCGAACACGGCACGGGCCCCGGCCCCGGCCCGGTCCTCCGGGCGGCCCGCGCGCTCTACGACCCCCTGGTCTACCGCCGGATCCGGGCCGCACTCGGCGGACACGTCCGGTACGCGATCTGCGGCGGCTCCCCGCTGGGCCGCCGGCTCGCCTCCTTCTACGCGGGCGCGGGCATCGAGATCTTCGAGGGCTACAGCCTGACGGAGACCACCGCGGCCGCCACCGTCACCCCACCGCTCAAACCGCGCCTCGGCACCGTCGGCTGGCCGCTGCCCGGCACCGCCGTACGGATCGCGGACGACGGCGAGGTGCTGCTCAGCGGCGGCCAGGTGTTCCAGGGCTACTGGGACGCCGAACGCGGTGAGGCCGTACCGGAGCGCGACGGCGGCTGGTTCGCCACCGGTGATCTCGGCGCCCTCGACGAGGACGGCTACCTCACGATCACCGGCCGCAAGAAGGACATCATCATCACCTCCGGCGGCAAGAACGTCACCCCGGCACCCCTGGAGGACTGGCTGCGCGCCCACCCCCTGATCAGCCAGTGCATGGTGGTCGGCGACAACCGCTCGTTCATCGGCGCCCTGATCACCCTGGAGCCGGACGGACTCGCCCACTGGCGGCGGATGACGAAGAAGCAGGACGTGCCGATCCGGGACCTCGTCGGCGACGACGAGCTGCGCGCGGCCCTGCAACGGGCGGTCGACGAGGCCAACCGGCTGGTCTCCCGCGCCGAGTCGATCCGTACATTCACCGTGCTGCCCGTGGACTTCACCGAGGACGGCGGGCACCTGACGCCGTCGCTGAAGCTGAAGCGCGACGCGATCGCGCGGGACTTCGAGGCGGAGATCGAGGCGCTGTACCGGAAGTGACCGCAGGGGCGGCACATCGTCACCGGAACCGGACCTCCGGGCCTCTGCGGGATTCCTCCCGGCAGTCCCGCGCGTTTGTCATGCGATCCGCGCGCGGGCAAAAGTGGCGGGCGTCGACCGGGCGGAGAGCTCGGCGGTACGGTCGGCCGCGAATGTCCGGTTCATGATGGTCTGTTCGCGATGGGTGGCCGGAAGGTCGGGCAGGGAGAGGAGGCGATCGCAGGAAGTCAGTGACCCGCGCGGGTCGCCGGTCCAGTACGAGGTGATGGAGTGCTCGAAGAGCAGGCCCCAGCTGTAGATCCAGGGTTCCATGAACAGCCAGTCCTCGGGGGCTGGACGGCCCAGGCCGGCGGTGACGACGGCGTGAGCCGCTTGATAGCGCCCCATCTTCCTCAACCGGGAAGCCAGTTCGTAGCAGGCCTCCAACCGCTGCGGCCGGTTCTCCCACGCGCGGGTGAGAGCGTCCATGGCGTCCGGCCAGTCACCGCGGTCGGCCTTGAGTACGCCCACCTGCAGCAGGGCGTAGTACACCTCCTCGTCCCATCCGCCCATGCCGGCCCGGCGCTCGTAGGCCGCGATCGCTTCCCGGGTCTCACCCATGTCACGGAGAGTCTGCGCGAGGTAGAAGACCGTGCGGGGATTGTCCGGATCGCGCTTGAGGTCCTCACGCAGCAGGCGGGCATCCCGGGTGAACTTGTCCCCGCGCGAGCCGCCGTCGGCGAAGTGCTCGATGCTGAGCGCCGAGAGATTGGCGACGGTGTGCTGTTGATCGGCGGTCAGGTACTCGTGGGTCGCGCCCTCGTAGCGCCACGGGAGGTGCCCTCTGACCAGCCTGGGGATGCGGTACTCAAGGGGGCCGAGATGGCGCAGCATGTAGGAGTCGGCGCTCAGTTCGGACAGTTCGGACAGCGGGCCGTCCCGTCGGACGGCCATGTCGGCGTCGATGAGCAGGAGATAGTCGGCCTTGCCGTGTGCGCGCTGGATGTTCAGGGTGCGGTTGTGGCCGAAATTGGTCCATGGGTCCTCGTGGAGCTCCCCCGGAATCCCCTTCATCGTGGCGCGGATCAGTTCTTGTGTTCCGTCACGTGAGCCGGTGTCGGAGATGACCCATGCGTCCACCAGGTCGCGGAGGGAGTTCAGGCATCGTTCGATGACCTGCGCCTCGTCCTTGACAATCATGCACAGGCAGATTGACGGCTTGTGATGCGGTGCGGATGACCGTTCTTCAGTGGAGCGGTCGATCAGATTTGTCATATACATTTCCCGATCTGGCTTTGATGGAGTAACACCCCACGGGGAATTGGCGCAGTGTGCGGGATCAGCCGATCCGGTCACCGCGGAGAGCGACGCTAGTGCGCTGGAATCCGGTGGCCGCGACGCGACACGGGGTTGTCTGCGTGGCCTGCCCGGAATGGTCAGCGGATCAACCAGTCGTTTCCTGGCGGCAGATGGCCGAAGGATTTCTCCTCCACACAGGGGGCTGTCTGCACCCAGTCGGTAGATCAGCGGCGTGGCGCATATGCCTTTCCTGTGTTGTTCCTGTCACAGTCACGGCTCCGACGCACGCAGATCCCGTAAGGAATCCGAGATGCACAAATCGAGAAGCTGGGACATTCTGTCCCGTTCAACCTTGGGCGCCATGTCGCTGGGACTGACCCTGGCGCTGTGCCCCATGGACATCGCTCATGGAGCGCCGAGTCCTTCGGGCACGCAGGCGGCCAACCGGGCGATGGCCGGCCGGGTGGCGGCCAGTGTGTCCGGGACGGTGATCTCCCAGACCTCTCAGAACATCCGCAGTGGCCCCACCACCGCGTCGGCGATCGTGGGCAGCGTGCCGTCCGGCGGCACGGTGTCCATCGCCTGCCAGGTGGTCGGCCAGAACGTCGACGGAAACTCGATGTGGTACCTGCTGTCCAACGGCAGCGGCTGGATGAGCGCCCGCTACATCACGACGCAGACCACGGTTCCGTTCTGTGACGACTTCCCGGGAAGCGGCGCCACCGGCCCCACGGGTCCCACCGGCCCGACGGGGCCGACGGGCCCGACGGGGGCTCACGGTTCTACCGGTCCGACGGGCGCGACGGGTGCGACGGGTCTGCATGGCGCGACTGGTGCCACGGGTGCGACTGGTGCCAACGGCACCAACGGCACCAACGGTGCCAACGGTGCCACGGGCGCCACCGGTCCTGCCGGTCCGACGGGTGCGACGGGTCTGCAGGGCGCGACCGGTGCCACGGGTGCGTCAGGTGCTGTCGGTGCTCACGGTCCGACCGGTGCTACCGGTCCGACGGGTGCGACGGGTCTGCAGGGCGCGACCGGTGCCACCGGCGCGTCTGGTGCCAACGGCGCCAACGGTGCTACGGGTCCTGCCGGTCCGACGGGTGCGACCGGTGTCAACGGCGCCACGGGTGCGACGGGTGCCACTGGTGCCACGGGTGCGACGGGTCTGCAGGGCGCGACCGGCGCGACCGGTGCCAACGGCGCCAACGGCGCCACGGGTCCGACGGGCGCGACGGGTGCCACTGGCGCCACGGGTGCGGCCGGTGCCAATGGTGCTGATGGTGCTACGGGTCCTGCCGGTCCGACGGGTGCGACGGGTCTGCAGGGCGCGACCGGTGCCACCGGCGCGTCTGGTGCCAACGGCGCCACGGGTCCGACGGGTGCCACGGGTGCCGCCGGTACTAATGGTGCGGATGGTGCGACGGGTCCTGCCGGTCCGACGGGTGCCACGGGTGCCGCCGGTACTAATGGTGCGGACGGTGCGACGGGTCCTGCCGGTCCGACGGGTGCCACGGGTGCCACGGGTGAGGCCGGGGCCAATGGTGCTACGGGTCCTGCCGGTCCGACGGGTGCCGCTGGTACCAATGGTGCGGATGGTGCGACGGGTCCTGCCGGTCCGACGGGTGCCACGGGTGCCGCTGGTACTAATGGTGCGGATGGTGCGACGGGTCCTGCCGGTCCGACGGGTGCCACGGGTGCCGCTGGTACCAATGGTGCGGACGGTGCGACGGGTCCTGCCGGTCCGACGGGTGCCACGGGTGCCGCTGGTACTAATGGTGCGGACGGTGCGACGGGTCCTGCCGGTCCGACGGGCGCCACGGGTGCCGCCGGTACCAACGGTGCGACGGGTGCCACCGGTCCGACGGGACCTGTTGGCCCGTCCCAGACCGCCACCAGCGCCGCCACGCTGGTGCCCGCTGGAGGCAGCGTTCAGGACATCACGGCGACATGCCCCGCCGGAACCGTGGTGACCGGCGGAGGTGCCGTGAACCAGTTGCAGAACCCGGACATCATCTGGACCGCGAGCTCTCCGGACACCTCCACCAACACCTGGCACGTCTCGGCGTACAACAATGGCGCCACCCCGCAGACCGTTCAGTCCTACGCGGTCTGCATCCCCTCCGGTTCGTGAAGTGACTAGCCACAAGGGGAACGAACAGGAATCCGCGTAGGGGCCGGAACAGTCCCCCGTGGTAGCTGCCGCAGCAGATGAAGCGCCTTCTGCTGCGGCAGCTTCCTGTCCATTCCGGTACATCGCACAGCCCCCGAGTTCCCGACCGGTGCGACCGCGCCGGCGCGCGCCGGCCGTACTCCCGTGAAGGGGCCGGCTCAGGTACTCGGGGGCCGACGCGTCTGCCGAGGCAGCCCGCCACGCGCTGACGTTCCCTGCGTACGGCCCGAGCGTCGGCCGCGTCACCGACCTCAACTCGCCTTCCCCGCACGGCACACAACGCGTCCGGTGGCACGGGGCGGCCCGCTCCGCCCGGCCAGTTTCCCTCCACGCATGGACGAAGCGGCAGCGGACGACTTCAACCGTCCGACGACGCGCGCCTGAGTGGAGGAGAGCCTCGCGCCGGGCGAGCGGATCGACCGCTCGGAGCGGCTGCGCGGCGGGTGGACCTCGCGGATGCGCAGGCTGGACGTCTCCGGCCCGCAGGGCGGACGTTCGCTCGTACTAAGGTCCTTCGTCAAGCCCTTCCACGTGCCCACTGTTCGACGGCGTCGGCGCTGCTGCACGGCTTCCCGGCCGGGATGAGCTTCCCTGCGAAATACGCTGACGCGGGTGGGGAGTTGGCGCGGGATGCGACGGACCACCTGTACTGGCGGCTGCTGGACGCGCCGGCCTGCGCCCCGGACGCGGAGAAGATCGCGGTCCCGTGGCGGGAGCCGGGGTGGTCCGATCCGACGGCCGAGGTGCTCACGGCACGGCTGGAGGAGTACCTGCAGGGCCTGTTCGACCGGTTCGGCTGAGCCGCCACGGCTCCGGGGCCCGGCGTCGTGCCCCGCTCCTCAGCAGGACCGTCACCCCGGTTACCGAAGGTGCGCCGCATCGGCGATGTCGATGATCCGAAGGGAAACGGTCCCGGTTTCGTGACGTCGTCAACCTGTCAACGGCACATACCCGCGAAGTGTCGTACGCAAGGTCAAGCGCGGCGTGTCCCTGGGTAAAGGGACGGTCACGTCTGTATAGGTATACGCGTCTTCGTAAAAGAGGGCAGTTTTCGCTTCCCGGTGTTCCCGCACTCGCCGCATCAGCCGACTGCTGAACCGCCGGAACCCGCGAGCCGCCGATTCACCTCCCGGTGTTCCGGCGGCTCTTGGTCCCGGCCCGGTCCCGGTATCACCGGATTCCACTTCATTGAGCCGCCGCTCGGCGCATCAGCGATGCGCCGTGCGCCGATTCATGAATCAACGAGCCATTGCAAGGAGACGCTGTGCGTTACGGAAGTGCGCTGAGGGAAGAAGTCCGATCCCCGGGAACCACTCCCCTCATCGGTATTTACGACATGTATTCGGCGTCCGTCGTCGCCCGGCACTACGACGGATTCTTCGTGTCCGGATTCGGCTTCGCCGCCTCCCACTACGGGCTCCCCGACATCGGCTTCATCGCCTGGCCGGACATGGTGGCCTTCGTGGAGCGGCTGCGGCTGGCCTTCCCCTCCCACCACCTGCTGGTCGACATCGACGACGGCTATGTCGACCCCGAGGTCGCCTGCCACGTGGTGCAGCGGCTGGAGCGGATCGGCGCGTCCGGCATCATCCTGGAGGACCAGAAGCGCCCCCGCAGGTGCGGTCACGCGGACGGCAAGCAGGTGCTCCCGCTGGAGGAGTACCTGGAGAAGCTCAACCTCGTGCTGGAGAGCAGGCGCGATCTGGTGGTCGTCGCCCGCACGGACGCCACGGAGGAGGACGACATTCTCCGCCGGGCGCAGGCGCTGGCCGAGACGGACGCCGATGTCGTCCTGGTCGACGGGGTGCGCAGCGTCGAGTGGATCCGGCGCATCCGCAAGGTGGTCGGGGACAAGCCGCTGCTCTTCAACCAGATCGCGGGCGGGAAGTCCCCGAGGCTGTCGCTCTCCGAACTGACGGATCTGGACTGCCAGGTGGCCATCTACAGCACCCCGTGCCTCTTCGCCGCACACGCCGCCATCGACGCCGCGCTCACGGATCTCAAGCAGTCCGACGGGCGGCTTCCCGAGTTCACTCCCTCCGGCGGAATCGGTGTGCGGCGTTCGACGGAACTGCTGGAGAAGAACATCAGCAGGCACCACGCCCTCCGTGAGCCCGTGTCCGTCTGACGCGCACTTCGACGCGTTTCCTCCGACGCGTTTTCACCGGCGCGCTCTTCCGACGCGGACGACGCGCCGGGAGCGGGCGGCCCGGCGCGTCACGGTGCCGCCCGAACACCGGGGCCCGGCGGCACACTTCACGCGTCACCGGGGACCCGGCGCACCCGAGCCACAACGAAACAGGCCGTGCCCGGACCGGGTCCGTGCGGCCGGAAGGAAGAGCCGGATCATGGGATTCACCTCGTCGAAGGCGCGCGCGGCCCTGGTGGTCGCCCTCAGCGCGCTCTGCCAGGGCCAGTTGGCCGCCGGCACCGCCTGGGCCGACGCCCCCGACGGCGGCATGGAGACGCACCATGGGCCCTCGTTGGTCACCATCGACAACTCCAACGCCGACTCCTGGCTGGAAGTGGACCGGACCCTCAACGTGCTGGGCCCGTTCAGCAAGGGCACGGCGGGCAGCGACCACGACGGCGGCGGGGGCGCGATCGACCAGAACGTTTCGAGTTCGCAGGGCGTGGGCGTCCAGGCCGCGCCGGACGAGCAGGCGGACGAGGAGGAGGAAGAGGACGAGGTAGCGGTGAGCCCCGGGAACGCGACGGCTCCGGGCGGCGCGGCGAGGCCCGAGAGCGCGGCGACGGGAGGGGACGACGACGAGGGCGACGCCGACCGGGAGTCCACCCGTGCGCCGGGCCCGTCGGGCGCATCCGCACCGTCGCGGCCCTGAGAGGACCGGCCCTGGGAGACCGGCCCCGAGGGCACCGGGTCGGCCGGCGCCGGGGGAGGCGGCGTTCGCGCGCTGGTGGCGCCGTGCGAGGGCGGGGCCGGCGACCGCTTCCGGCTGCGCTGGACCGCGGTCTGCGAGGACGTGAACTGCTACGACGGGAGCAAGTCCCCGACCCGGGTGGAGATCGACGGCAAGTTCCTCTTCCGGGACGCCCGCGCCTGACCCGGGACGCCTGTGCCCGTACCCGCACCGCGCGGCCATGCTTCGGCCGCGCGGTGCGCGGGCGTCGGCCGGGATGAGCGGGCTGACCCGGCCCGCACGGGTCCACTCCGCTCGGCCCTTACCGAGCCGTCTCGGCCGCGTCGGCCGGCCCCGCCTGCCCGCAGCCGAACACCTCCTTGACGAGCCTTTGCGTCGCGCTCCCGAACGCCGCTGCCATGGACAGTGCGGCGTCGTCGACATAGTTCAGCGCGGCGGTCAGGGTCTTGCCGCCGTCGGGCGTGCTGTACATCAGCGCCGCATGGCCCGCCATGCCACCGTTGTGGGTGATGACGATGCCGCCGTCTTCGCCCGCGTCCTGCACGAACACCCCCAGGCCGTAGCCGGCCTTGGGATGCGGCTTGCACATCTCGGCCAGTAGCGGGGCCGGCAGGAGCTTGCCGCCCATCAGTGCGGAGATGAACGTGTGGAGGTCCTGGGTTGTCGAGATCATGTCTCCGCCGGTGGAGATCCAGGAGGGGTTCTGGCGGGTGACGTCGACCGTCTTCTGTCGGCCGGCGTCCTCGTACCGGTAGTAGGCATGGGGGTGCGGCTCGGGGATCTCCGGACTGGTGTCCGGCACCACGGTGTCCGACAGCCCGAGCGGTCCCAGGATCAGCCGCTGCATCTCCTCGGCGAGCGAGTGGCCGGTGACCTTCTCGATCAGCAGCCTGGCCAGCACGTAGTTGGTGTTGGAGTAGCTCCAGTCCGTTCCCGGCTCGAACCGCGCCGGCTTGGACGACGCCAGCCGTGCCAGTTCTTCCGGCCGGTAGGTCTTGAACCGGTTGCCCACC
The DNA here is from genome assembly GCF_055584025.1 of Streptomyces sp. NPDC104309. Classification (NCBI taxonomy): domain Bacteria; kingdom Bacillati; phylum Actinomycetota; class Actinomycetes; order Kitasatosporales; family Streptomycetaceae; genus Streptomyces; species Streptomyces sp. NPDC104309. Next base: position 115,124 of record NZ_JBVJMV010000002.1, read on the forward strand.
CACTCCTGGCCCGCGGTCGTGGCGGGGATCCCCGGTGCGAACGTCCCGTCGTCGTAGTACTCGCCGGTGAAGTTGAACACCCCGCTGGTGTGCTGCAGCAGCATCCGCACCGTGATCCTCGGGTCCAGCCCGAACCCGGGCAGGTGGTCGGCCACCGGGGCGTCCAGCCCGATCGTGCCCTCGGCCACCAGTTGCAGCACCACGGTCGCGGTGAAGGTCTTGGTGTTGCTGCCTATCCGGACGTGCCCGTTCGTCGGCGGCTTCACGGTCCCGCCCAGCTCGCGCACCCCGGCGCTGCCGACCCACTCGCCCCGCTCGTCGTGCACGCGCATCGTCACCCCGGTGAAACCGGACTCGGCCATCTCCTCGATGGCCTTCTGCAGCTCCGGGCGGTCCTGGTCGGTGAGAGTGATGGACATGGTCGTGTGCTCCTTCGGGACTGTTACGGAGTTCAGCTGAACGGATGTGACCGCCGCGCTTGGGGGGGGGCTCCTTCCACAGGCCGCGCGGTGGTTCGGCGTTCCGAATGTTGCTGACAATGGAAACGCTACGTTGCATTCATGGATGGGGCAATTGATTCGTTGCGCATATGCATCGTCGTGGCAGGTGAAGCCCAGGCAATCATTGCAATGGTGTTAAATTCAATGCAACAACCCTACGTCTGTGCGTTGCAATTGATTGGCGGTGAACGCTATGGTGGGGACACCACGGACACGAAGGAGGCCGCGATGCCGGGAGGCAGGCTCACCCAGCAGGAACGCCAGCAGATCGCGCTGGGACTGGCCGACGGCCTCGCTTACGCGGAGATCGCCCGACGCCTCGACCGTCCGACCTCGACGATCACGCGTGAGGTGATGCGCAATGGCGGCCCCACCGCCTACCGCGCCGACCTCGCCCACCGCGCCACCGAACGCCGCGCCCACCGTCGCAGAAAGGCTGCGCCCCGAGACCCCGGCGCGCCCGCGCAGGCCCACGGACGCGATGCCGAGGCCGTACGCGAGTACGAGGAGACGTTCACCACCGTCTTCATGCAATCGGGCCTGCCCAAAATGACGGCCCGGGTGCTGGCAGGCCTCTACACCACCGACGCCGGCAGCCTCACCGCCTCCGAACTCGCCGGGCGCCTCCAGGTCAGCCCGGCATCGGTCTCCAAGGCGGTCGCGTTCCTCGAAAGCCAGGGCCTCATCCGCCGGGAACGCGACGAACGCCGCCGCGAACGCTATGTCGTCGACGACGACGTCATGTACCAGTCCACGATGGCCGGCGCCCGGTCCACCGCCCGCCTCGGCGAGATCGCCCGGCAGGGTGTGGGCGTCCTCGGCCACGGCACGCCGGCCGCCGCCCGCCTGGAGAACATCGCCCGCTTCGTCGACTTCGTCTCGGAGAGCATCGCCCGCGCCGCGGATCAGGCCCGCGAGGTCCTCCACACGAAACCCGAAAGGACCTCGGACAGCCCTTCCTGAGCCACCTGCGCATCGCGGTCCGGTGGCCTCGGCGACCGCCGCCGCGTCGACCGAGCCGGTGTGCGGAGAGCTCGTCCATCCGCTCCCGGGCCTTCGCCGTGCCCGTTCCCGTCGCCCTCGTTGGCGGGCGGTGCGGCCGCACCAGCTCCGAGGACCGTCGTTCCTCCGGCGCCTGGAGCGGCGCCACCAGGTCCGCCGCAGCCGCCCACCGGGTGGTGTCCGCGGGTGCGGCACGTCACCGGGGCGGCTGACGGCGTGGTGTCCGGCGTGGTGGCGGCCGTCCTGGTGGCGGTGGCCGCCCGGGTGTGCGCCGGACGCCGCACCGGATCGCCCCCGCCTCTTGTCTGATGTGACGTCAGGTACGACGATGGCCCCCGCGCCCGTCAGTTGACGATGCGTCAGATTCCCTCGGGAAGGAGGCCGTTCGGTGCCGATACTGCCCACCGGGCCGCTGTCGTACGGGATGCAGCTCCCGATTCAGTCGCAGAGCACCATCTACGCCGAGGGGTGGGAGGTCGAGGCCACCCCCGCCGACCTCGCCGAGATCGCCCGCACCGCCGACCGCACCGGCTTCGCCTATCTGGCGAGCTGCGACCACGTGGCGATCCCGCGGCGGCTGGCCGGGGTGATGAGCACCGTCTGGTACGACCCGGTCGCCACCCTCGCCTTTCTCGCGGGGATCACCGAGCGGGTCCTGCTGATGAGCCATGTCGCCGTCGTCGGCCTGCGGCACCCGCTGGTCTCCGCCAAGCAGTACGCCACCCTCGACCACCTCTGCGGCGGCCGGCTGATCCTCGGGGTCGGGGCCGGGCACGTGCCCGAGGAGTTCCGGGCGCTCGGGGCGGACTTCGACGGGCGGGGCGGGGTCCTCGACGAGACCATCGACGCGCTGAAGGCGGCGCTGGGCCCCGAGGAGTACCCGGAGTTCGCGGGGGAGCGGTTCTCCTTCGCCGGTCTCGGGCAGCGGCCGCGTCCGGCCCAGGAGCGGGTGCCGGTCTGGGTGGGGGGATCCTCGCCCGCCGCCGTGCGCCGGGCCGCGGTGCGGGGCGACGGCTGGCTGCCGCAGGGTGATCCGCGGGAGAGGCTGCCCGCGCAGATCGCCCGGCTGAGGGAGCTGCGCGAGGCGGCCGGGATCGAGGACCCGATCGTCATCGGTGCGATCACCGAGCCGCTGTACGTCGGTGAGCCGGAGTGGTCCGTGGGGCGGCGCACCCTCAAGGGGAAGCCGGAGGCCGTCGCCGAGTCGCTGCGCGCGTACGGGGACATGGGCGTCCACCAGATCCAGGTGCGGTTCCGCAGTCGGAGCCGTAGCGAACTGACCGACCAGATGGCGGCGTTCGCCGCCGAGGTCGCACCCCATCTCGACAGGTAGGAGTCAGGACATGGGCAAGCTGGACGGACGGGTCGTACTGATCAGCGGCGCGGCGCGCGGACAGGGCGAGCAGGAGGCGCGGCTCTTCGCCGCGGAGGGTGCGCGGGTGGTGATCGCCGATGTGCTCGAAGAACAGGGCGAAGCGCTGGCCAAGGAGCTGCGGGAGGAGCTGGGGGAGGACGTGGCCCGGTTCGTGCGGCTGGATGTGAGCCGGGAGGAGGACTGGGGGGCCGCCGTCGCCGCCGCGAAGGACGCCTTCGGGAAGATCGACGGGCTGGTCAACAACGCGGGGATCCTCCGGTTCAACGAGCTGGTGGCCACGCCGCTGGAGGAGTTCCAGCAGGTGGTGCAGGTCAACCAGGTGGGTGCGTTCCTCGGGATCAAGAACGTCGCGCCGGAGATCGAGGCCGCCGGTGGCGGGACCATCGTCAACACCGCCTCGTACACGGGGCTGACGGGCATGGCGTTCGTGGGCGCGTACGCCGCCACCAAGCACGCGGTGCTCGGGCTGACCAAGGTGGCGGCGGTGGAGCTGGCCGCGAAGGGGATACGGGTCAACGCCCTGTGCCCCGGGGCCGTGGACACCGCGATGACCAATCCGGCGGCGCTGGACCCGGGCGCGGATCCGGAGGAGTCCAGGGCGGCGGTGGCCGAGCTGTACCGCAAGCTCGTACCGCTGGGGCGGATCGGGCAGCCGGAGGAGGTGGCCGCGCTGGCGCTCTTCCTGACCTCGGACGACTCCTCGTACATCACCGGGCAGCCGTTCGTCATCGATGGCGGATGGCTGGCCGGAGTGAGTCTGTTCTGAATATACCTGACGGTGCGTCAGGTATTGACGGGTACGGGTGCCGGTGGAACAGTCGGACGCATCACGATCTGACGATGTGTCAGAAGTCGATTGAGGACGGTGAATCCCCTTGGAATTCGGGCTCTTTGTACAGGGGTACGTGCCCGCCGCGCGGGCCAGGACCGACCCCGAGGCAGAGCACAAGGCGCTGATCGAGGAGACCGAGTACGTCATCCAGGCGGACAAGTCCGGCTTCAAGTACGCCTGGGCCTCCGAGCACCACTTCCTGGAGGAGTACTCGCATCTCTCGGCCAACGATGTGTACCTGGGCTACCTCGCGCACGCCACCGACCGCATCCACCTCGGATCCGGCATCTTCAACCCGCTCGCCCCTGTCAACCACCCGGTGAAGGTGGCCGAGAAGGTCGCCATGCTCGACCACCTCTCCGAGGGCCGGTTCGAATTCGGCTCCGGACGCGGGGCCGGCAGTCACGAGATCCTGGGTTTCATGCCGGGCATCACCGACATGAACCACACCAAGGAACTCTGGGAGGAGACCATCGCCGAGTTCCCCAAGATGTGGCTCCAGGACGAGTACGTCGGCTTCCAGGGCAAGCACTGGTCACTGCCGCCGCGCAAGATCCTGCCCAAGCCGTACGGGAAGTCGCACCCGGCGATGTGGTACGCGGCCGGTTCGCCGTCCTCGTACGCGATGGCGGGAAAGAAGGGGCTCGGTGTGCTGGGCTTCAGCGTGCAGAAGGTCTCCGACATGGAGTGGGTCGTCGAGTCGTACAAGACGGCCGTCAAGGAGGCCGAACCCGTCGGCGACTTCGTCAACGACAACGTCATGGTGACCTCCACGGCCATCTGCGCCGAGACGCACGCCAAGGCCGTCGAGATCGCGGTGGGCGGCGGGCTGAACTACCTGCAGTCACTGCTGTTCCGCTACCACGACACGTTCCCCCGGCCGGAGGGCATCCCGGAGTGGCCCGAGCTGCTGCCGGAGTACTCCGAGGAGATCATCGAGCTCCTGATCGCCGAGGAGCTGATGATCTGCGGCGATCCGGACGAGGTGCTGGCGCAGTGCAAGCGGTGGGAGCAGGCGGGGGCCGACCAGCTGAGCTTCGGGCTGCCGATCGGGATCAGCCCTGAGGACACGCTGAACTCGATCAAGCTGATCGGCGAGCACGTGATCCCGAAGATCGACACGGACCCGGTGCACCGGACCTCGCGGTTCCGGGGGGCGGCGGGGGCGTAGGGGGTGGGCGTCCGTGGCGGTGGTGGTGCGGGTGCGGGTTCGTCTGTGGGGGTGTGGGTGCGCCTGCGGCGGGCCTGTTCCCCTACCCGCCCCTTCCCGTAACCGGGGCTCTGCCCCGGACCTCGCGCCTCAATCGCCGGCGGGGCTGGTTTTCGGCTCTGCCCCGGACCTCGCGCCTCAATGGCCGGGGGGCTGGTTTTCTGCTCCGCCCCCGGACCCCGCGCCTCAATTGCCGGCGGGGCTGGAAGCAGCGGCGTCTTCCCGGACCGCCGCTCCGTGAGCCGGGGTGCGTACCGCGGCCGTGCGCACCCCGGCCGCACACCCCCGCACCTGCCACAGGAAACACGGAAGGGAACCCCCGTCATGCTCGACCACCTCATCCGCGGCGCGACCGTCGTGGACGGCACAGGCGGACCCTCGTACCCCGCCGACGTCGGCCTCCGCGACGGCCGCATCGCCGTCATCGCCGAACCGGGCACGCTCACCGAGGAAGCCGTCACCGCCGAGGACGCCACCGGCCTGGTCCTCGCCCCCGGCTTCGTCGACCCGCACACCCACTACGACGCCCAGCTCTTCTGGGACCCGTACGCCACCCCGTCCATGAACCACGGCGTCACCACCGTCGCCGGGGGCAACTGCGGATTCACCCTCGCCCCGCTCCATCCCGGACGCCCCGAGGACGCCGACTACACCCGCCGCATGATGGCGCGGGTGGAGGGCATGGCCCTCAAGGCCCTGGAGGAGGGCGTCGACTGGACCTGGTCCAGCTTCCGTGAATACCTCGACGCGCTCGAAGGACGGATCGCCGTCAACGCCGGGTTCATGGTCGGCCACTGCGCCCTGCGCAGGCACGTCATGGGCGCCGACGCGATCGGTGGACAGCCCACCCCCGAACAGCTCGACGCCATGCTCGCCCTCTTCCACGACGCGATGGACGCCGGAGCCTGGGGGCTGTCCACCACCCAGTCCGCCACCCACTCCGACGGGGACGGACAACCGGTCGCCTCCCGGCACGCGCTCCCCGAGGAACTCCTCGCCCTGTCCCGTGCCGTCGGCGAACACGAGGGCACCCAGCTCGAAGCGATCGTCGCGGGCTGCCTCGACCAGTTCTCCGACGAGGAGATCGAGCTCCTCGTCGACATGACCGCCACCGCCGGCCGCCCGCTGAACTGGAACGTCCTCACCATCGACGCCGCCGTGCCCGAGCGCGTACCGCGCCAGCTCGTGCCCAGCGAACGCGCCCGCCGGGCCGGCGGCCGGATCGTCGCCCTCACCATGCCGATCCTCACGCCCATGAACATGTCACTGGGCACCTTCTGCGCGCTCAACCTGATCCCCGGCTGGGGCGACATCCTCGCCCTCCCCGTCCCCGAACGCATCGAGCGGCTGCGCGACGCGGACACCCGCGCCGAAATGCTCCGTCGAGCCGACAGCAAGGAGGCCGGTGTCTTCCGCCGCCTCGCCGACTTCGGCCGGTACGTCATCGGGGACACCTACAGCGCGGCCAACGACGGGCTCGGCGGCCGTGTCGTGGGCGACATCGCCGCCGAACGCGGACAGGATCCCTTCCACTGCCTCGTCGAGATCTGCGCCGAGGACGGGCTGCGTACGGTGCTGTGGCCCATGCCCACCGACAACGACCCCGACTCCTGGGAGCTGCGCCGCCGCACCTGGGCGCACGAGGACGTCATGCTCGGCGGCTCCGACGCGGGCGCGCACCTGGACCGCATGTGCGGCGCCCCGTACACCACCCGCTTCCTCGGCGACTGCCTGCGCCGACGCGGACTCGTCCCGCTCGAACAGGCCGTGCGGATGCTCACCGACGATCCCGCCCGTCTCTTCGGGCTCCGCGACCGCGGCCGGATCGAGGAGGGCTTCCACGCCGATCTCGTCCTCTTCGACCCCGAGCGCATCGACGCCGGGCCCGCCACCCTCGTGCACGACCTGCCCGGCGACAGCCCCCGCCTCGACTCCAAGGCCATCGGCATCGTGTCGGTCCGGGTCAACGGCGTGGAGACCCTGCGCGACGACAAGGTGACCGGCGCGGTCCCCGGTACGGTGCTGCGCTCCGGCCGCGACACCCGGACGGTGAGCACCGTATGAGCGACGGAACCGTGACGCGCGACGGGAAGCAGCGTCTGTTCATCGGCGGGCGGTGGACCGAACCCGACCACGGCCACTACGAGGTGATCAACCCGGCCACGGAGGAAGTCGTCGGCCTCGCCCCCGAGGCGAGCCGCGAGCAGGTGTACGCGGCGGCGGCCGCGGCCCGCGAGGCCTTCGCCGACTGGTCGCGCACCCGTCCCGAGGAGCGGGCCGCCATCCTGGACCGGGCCGCCGACCTGATGCAGCGCGACCTCGCCGGCAACGCCGCGCTCGCCCAGGCGGAGAGCGGCGCCACCACCGGGACGGCCAGGGGCATGCAGGTCGCCGTCGGCGCCGCCCGCTTCCGCCGGTACGCCAGGGGGGCTCTGGAGCCGGTCGAGGAAGCCGTCGCACCGCAGATCAACGAGGCCGGTCCGATGGGGCGGGCCGGTGTCTTCGGGGCACTGGCCGTACGCCAGCCGGTCGGCGTCGTCACCTGCGTCACCTCGTACAACAACCCGTGGGCCAACCCGGCCGGCAAGGTCGCTCCGGCCCTGGCCATGGGCAACACGGTCGTCGTGAAACCCGCGCCGCAGGACCCGCTCTCCGTCTACCGGATGGCCGAGGCGCTCGCAGAGGCGGGCGTTCCGGCGGGCGTGGTCAACGTCGTCACCGGCTCGGGGCCGGAGGCGGGCGAGGCCGCCGTCGACTCACCGGACGTCGACATGGTCAGCTTCACCGGCTCCACGGCCGTCGGACAGCGCATCGCCGAGGTGTGCGGGCGTTCCATGAAGCGGCAGTTGATGGAGCTGGGCGGCAAGGGGGCCGCCGTCGTTCTCGACGACGCGGACCTCGACTCCGCGGCGGCGGGCATCGGCACCACGTTCTCCTTCTACAGCGGCCAGATCTGTACGGCCCCGACCCGCGTCCTCGTCCAGCGCGGCGCCCATGACGCCCTGATCGACAAGCTCACCGCGTACGCGGGGTATCTGAAGGTCGGGGACCCGACGGCCCGGGGCACGGTCGTCGGCCCGGTCATCTCCGCCGCCCACCGCGACCGCGTCGAGTCGTACGTCGAACTCGGCCGGAAGGAGGGGGCGAGGATCGTCACGGGCGGCGAACGGCCGACCGGTCTCGACCGGGGCTTCTACGTCGCACCCACCCTCCTCGCCGACTGCACCAACGACATGCGCGTCGTCCGGGAGGAGATCTTCGGCCCGGTCGTCGTGGTCGTCCCCTTCGACGACGAGGAGGAGGGCATCGCACTCGCCAACGACAGCGACTACGGGCTGATCAACTACGTCTGGTCCTCGGACGTGGCACGGGCCTTCCGGGTGGCCCGGCGACTGCGGGCCGGCGGGGTCGGCGTGAACACCATCGGCCGGAACATGGAGGCCCCGTTCGGCGGGTTCAAGAAGAGCGGTGTCGGGCGCGACGTCGGCTCGTACGCCCTGCACGCGTACAGCGAACTCCAGGCGATCGTCTGGCCGGGCTGAGGCGGCACACCCCGTGAGTGTCCGCTGAGCGGACACTCACGGGAAAATTTTGAATCACCACAAAACGGACAGTGCTGCGATTCTCGTATGGCGTTGCGATCGGGCATCAACCTCGCATCGGAAGGGGGTTTCTGAAATTGGCCTTCAATTCAATCCTGCGTAACCGTCATGTTGCTTGAATTTAAAGGGTGAGTTGGCGGAGTCTCAGCCTCCGAATGTGGATATCGCAGCGCATACCGTCCTCTACATGACACAGTTGGACGCGCGGCCGCAGGCCGGAGACCCAGTACGGGACACCGCCCCGGCCGACGGTGTACGCGGCAAGGGCCTCGGCGGGAACTCCGTCGGCCTGATGGGCAGCGCCGTCATCGGGATCTCCACCGTCGCCCCCGTCTACTGCCTCACCTCCACCCTCGGTTCCACCGCGGGTGAGGTCGGCCTGCAGATGCCCGCCGTCTTCCTGGCCGGCTTCCTGCCGATGCTGCTCGTCGCATTCGCGTACCGCGAACTCAACAAGGCCGTGCCGGACTGCGGTACGTCCTTCACCTGGACGGTGAAGGCGTTCGGCCCGCGCGTCGGCTGGATGTGCGGCTGGGGCCTGGTCATCGCGACGATCATCGTGCTGTCGAACCTGGCGGGCGTCGCCACCTCGTACTTCTGGCTGCTGGCGGGCGAGATCTCGGGCAGCGACTCGATCGCCGCCCTGGACCACAACAAGCCCGTCCACATCCTCACCTGTCTGGTCCTGATCGCGGTCGCCACGGCGATCAGCTACCGCGGGATGACGGCCACCAAGGGCATCCAGTACGCCCTGGTGGGCCTTCAGCTCGTCGTCCTCGCGCTGTTCGTGGTGATGGCCGTGCACAAGGCGCACAGCGGGGAGTTCGCCTCGTCGCTGCACTTCTCCTGGTCCTGGCTGAACCCGTTCGCGGTGAAGTCGTTCGCGACGTTCACGGCGGGCCTGTCGCTGTCCATCTTCATGTTCTGGGGGTGGGACGCCTGTCTGACCGCCAACGAGGAGACCATCGGCAGCGAGAAGACCCCCGGACGCGCCGCCCTCATCGCGATGGTCGTGCTCGTCGGCTCCTACCTGGCGACCGGTGTCGCCGCCCAGATGGCCGTCGGCTCCGGCGGCTCGGGTCTCGGCCTCGCCAACCCGGACACCTCCGACAACGTCTTCGCCGCACTCGCCGGCCCGATCATGGGTCCCGGCCTCGGCGTCCTGCTCTTCATCGCCGTCCTGGCCTCCGCCGCCGCCAGCCTGCAGACCACCTTCATCCCGGTGGCCCGCACGGTCCTGGCGATGTCCACGTACGAGGCCCTGCCCGCCTCCTACGCCCGCGTCCACCCGCGCTTCAAGACCCCGGGGAGGGCCACCATCACGGCGGGCGTGGCGACCGGCGTCTTCTACACGGTCATGACCCTCGTCAGCGAGCACGTGCTGGTCGACACGATCTACGCGCTCGGCCTCATGATCTGCTTCTACTACGCGCTGACGGCCTTCGCCTGTGCCTGGTACTTCCGCGCCGAACTGACCCGCTCGGTCCGCGACCTGGTCTTCAAGGGCCTCTTCCCGGTCCTCGGCGGCATCCTGCTCGCCGCGGTCTTCGGCAAGACCCTCTACGACATGTGGGACCCGGCGTACGGCTCCGGTTCGTCCGTCTTCGGGGTCGGCTCGGTCTTCGTGATCGGTGTCGGGCTGCTGCTGCTCGGGGTGGTGCTGATGCTGGTGATGCAGCGCCGCAGCCCGGCGTTCTTCCGCGGTGAGGTGCTGACGAAGGAGACTCCGGCGCTGGTGGTGGAGGACTGAGGGCCGGACGCCTCCGGGCGCGCGCGGCGCTCAGTCCGTCGTCGCCGGGGCCGGCCGGCATTCCTCAGCCGGGCGGCCACCGCGGGGGCGTAGACGGCCGGCCCCGCGCCACGGACGCGTCCCGGAGCGCGGGCCCGTGCTCCGACGGTGGCCGCCGGAGCCTGTGCCCGGACCCGAGCTCGGGTGCGCGTTACGGTCGGTCGGCGGTCGGGCCGGCCTCAGACGGCCCGTGCCCTGACGTCGTCCACGACGTGCTTGTCCAGCGCCGCGCGCACCAGAGCGGCCGCGAGCTCGGCGGGCCCGTGGTCGCCCGCCTGCTCGGCCTGTTCGTCCGGCCCGGCCTCTCCGGCTTCCCCGGCCTGCTCCGCGAGCCGCGCCAGCTTCGCCGGTGAGGCGGGCAGACCGAGTTTCTCGGCGCCCTGCAGTGCCTTTCCGTCCAGGAACGGCGCCGTCTCCGGCCACACCGCCTGTACCTCGCGTACGAAGATGTCCGCACCGGCCGGGCCCATGCCCGGGGTCCTGCGCAGCCCGGCCCGCAGGATGTCCAGATCGCCGTCGGCCTCCCCGCGCAGTCGCCGCAGGTCGCCCCCGTACTCGACCAGCAGGAGCTCCGCCCCGTCGGCGAGCTGGGTGGCGGTCCGTTCGTCGTAGCGCCGGTAGCCGCCCTCGCCGAGCGCGTCGACGCGCTCCTGCCACGTCGACCCGATCATCCGGTCCGGGGACCGCAGGCCATGGGCGAACAGTGCACGCGCCGCCGCCACGGCCACGGACGCCCGGATGCGGGCGCTCAACAGATCGCTGAGGACGAGCAGTTGGTACAGGGGCTGGGGAGCGTTCCGCAACCGGATGCCGGCCTCGGCGGCATACGTGGTGCCGTAACGGCTGAGCAGAACCTCCACGGTGCCGCGGGCGGTCACCGGGACCCGCCCCCTTCCTCGGCCGCGACCTGCTGCAGGGTGCGCCCCGTACGGGCCGAACGTGCGCGGTACGGGTCGGGTGTGCCCGGCCCGTCATGGGTGGCGCGCCCGTCCCTTGCCTTGATCAGCAGCCATATCTCCCCGCTCGGCGCGTCGCTCTCGTCGCGTGCCTTGAAGCGCGTGAGGGCGAACTCGCCGTGCAGCTTGGTGCCGTCGAGCCAGAAGGTCGCGTGCCCGTTCTCCAGGGACTCCTCGAACGGCACCGGTCTGCCCCGGCGGTCGTGGCTGAGCGGCCGGTAGGTGCCCTGGTCCCACACGATCACCGTGCCGCCGCCGTACTCGCCCTTGGTGATGACGCCCTCGAACGTCCGGTACTCCAGCGGATGGTCCTCCGTGGGGACCGCCAGCCGCCGCTCGCGGGGATTCTCCGAAGGCCCGCGCGGCACCGCCCATGATTTCAGTACACCGCCGACCTCCAGCCGGAAATCGAAGTGCATGCGGCGCGCCTGATGGATCTGCACGACGAAGCAGGGCGCCGCGCCCGCCCCCTCGCCGTCACCGCGTGGCTCCGCCGTCGCGTCGAAGTGCCGTTTGCCGCGATGGTCCCGGAGCCGGTCGTCGTTCCCGCCGGTCACATCCATGCGGACACCTCCTCCGGCAGCCCCGCCCGGTGCCCCTCTTCCACTGTGACGCCGCCCGCCGTGAAGCGCACAGGGACGGGCGGGGCGGGGACGGGTTCGCCGAGAGCCCGTGTGGACGGAGCGAGTATGTCGATGTCAAGTATCTTGACATCGAGAAACCCTCCCGGCAGTCTTCCCTCTTGATCCATTGGTCTTTCGATGTCGGGGCAGATCCGAGGGGGCGGGCGGATGCGACGGGCGACGCGACGCGGCAGGGGCGGCGGGGAGGCGAAGTCCCCGAGGGACGAGCGGGGCGCACCGGGGCTGCTGGCCCAGCTGCGCGATCCGCCGGGCGGGCGCAATGCGCGGGTCATGCTGCTCGCGCTGAGCCTGGACCGGACCGGCTCGGGGCTGTGGGCCGCGTCCTCGGTCCTGTATCTGACCTTCGTGACGCGGCTGAGCGCCGAAGAGATCGGCGTGCTGCTGGGCGTGGCCGGAGTCGCGGGCATCGCGGGATCACCGCTGGCCGGACGGCTGGCCGGCCGCTTCCCGCTGCGCCCGTTGCTGTTCGGCTGCCATCTGCTGCGCCTGGTGACGATCGTCCTGGTCCTGGTGTGCGGCAGCTTCGAAGCGCTGCTGCCCGTCGTCGCCGTCACGTACCTGGGGGACAGGGCGGCGAAGATGCTGGAGATGCTGTTCGCCACCCGGACGGCGGGCGAGCGGCGCGCGGCCTACCAGGCGCTGTCCCGCAGTGCGTCCAACGCGGGATTCGGCCTCGGCGCCGGCATCGCGGCGATCGGCCTGGCCGTGGGAACCACCGACGCCTACCGGGCGCTGATCCTTGGCAACGCGCTGTCCTTCGCCGTCGCCGCGGCGCTGGTGTGGCGTACGGACGAGCCACGGGAGAGGACCGTCGAGGTGGCCGGGGCGCCGGCCGGCGCGGCGCCGGCCGGGGAGCGCCCGCCCGCCCGCACGTCCGGCCCGTGGCGGGACCGCGGCTATCTCACCTTCGTGCTGCTGGACATTCCGATGAACCTGGACGACTCGATCATCGGAGTCGGCCTGCCGCTGTGGCTGGTGAACCGCACCTCGGCGCCGCACGCCCTCGTCCCGGCCTTCCTGGTCATCAACACCGTGATGGTCGTGGTGCTGCAGATCAGCGTGTCCAAGCGGGCCGAGGGGCCGCGCCGGGCCACGCGGGCGGTGCTGCTGTACGGGGCCATGGTGTTCGTGTGCTGCGTGCTCCTGGCGGCGGCCACCCGGGGCGGGACCTGGACGGCCGCCGCCGCCCTGCTCGCCGCGGCGCTGGTGGTGACCCTGGCGGAGCTGATGCGGTCGGTGAGTTCCTGGGAGCTGGCGGTCCTGCTCGCACCCCGGGATGCCCGCGCCGCGTATCTGGGGGTGGCCGGGATGTCCCAGTCCATCCAGAAGTCCGCCGGGCCGCCGCTGCTGACCGGAGTGGTGATGGCGGCCGGACCGGCGGGCTGGCTGGTGCTGGGCACGCTGGTCGCGGGCTTCTCGGCCGTCCAGGGGCGGGCCTGCGCGCGACGGCTCCGCGCGCTCCCGCCGCCCGCCGCGCACAGGCCCGTCCCCGCACCGACGGACCCGGGACGCGTGTCGGACGTCCCGCCTGCCCGGCGGTCGGACGGAGCTACTTCCGAGGCGCGTCCTCACTCTCCAGGAACACCGGATTGGTGAGCGCCGCCAGTGCCCCCGGCAGCCCCGGCACCGTCGCCGGGTGCCGGACCTCGGCCCGCACATAGGCGGCGTAGGCCGGCGTCGTACGCCACTGGACCGTCCCCGTCCCCGACTCCGGCAGCGCGGCCGTGAACAGCGTGCCCTGGTCGGTGACGAAGTGCGCGGTGCAGCCGGGCGCCCCGGTCACCTCCAGCCGCACGGTGACCGGGGTGCCGTCCCCGTCCACCCGCAGCCGCTCGCCGATCCCGGCGTGCAGTCCGCGCCCGCCCGAGGCGCCGAAGGACAGGGTGACGGCGGACGACTCGGCGATGTACGAGCGCCCGGCCCGGATCCCGGCCGTGATCGCCCCGCGCGACAGCTCGTCGGCGAGGACGACGGTCTGCGGCAGTCCCACCTTGTCCGGCTCCCGGTGCGCGTCGCTGTTGCCCATCGCCGGAACCCACGGCTTCGAACAACGGACGGCAGCGACAAGGGAGTTGTCCCATTCGGCGAGGGCGATCTCGTCCTCCGGGGTGTAGGCCCCGTTCCACACCTCCACCGCGTCCGCCTCGCCGAAACCGAACTTCCAGTGGCAGCCGATGCAGGTGGCGTGCGGATGCGCGGGCACGACCAGACCACCGGCCCGCCGCACGGCCCTCGCGTAGTGCCCGAAGCGGTTGTCGCGGGCCCGGTAGCGCCAGTCGACGAACGTGCCCGGGTCGGTGCCGAGCGCGATCACATGTCCGTTGCGGGCGGTGACCTCCTCGCCCGTGAGGACGAGCAGATCGTCACCCCACAGCCCGCCCCACGCGCCGTGCGCGGAGTGCGTGTTGTGCTCGCTGCTGTTGATGAAGTCGAGCCCGGCCGCGCGAGCGGCGGCGGCGATCTCGGCCGGGGTGCGCCCGCCGTCCGAGTGGACGGAGTGGAGATGGCAGTCCCCGCGGTACCAGGCGCGCCCGCGCCCCTTCGCCCGCTCCGGCGGGTACACGGGCTTCGGCGTGGACCCGGCGGGCCCGAAGCGCAGGGTGATCGTCACCTCGTACGGGAGCCCTTCCGGGGCGACGGTGTACGGCCCGAGCGCGATGTTCCAGGTCCCGGCCCGTACCGGACCGGCGATGTAGCCGGGCGTCGCCTCGTCGGCCCGGACGAAGAAACCGCTGCGCGCCCCGCCGGACCACCCCCGGAACCCGCGCCCGCCCAGCTCCGTGCCGCGCTCGTCGAAGATGCCGATGTCGAGGGCGTTGCCCTGCGTCCCGGCCGGGACGGGCGTCTTCCGGTACGTGTACGAGACGGCGATCTCCCGTACCCCGCGCGGTACTTCGACCGGCAGATACACATAGTCGGGCGACCCGGTCGGCAGGGTGCCGCGCGCGGTCACGGTCCGGTCGGGGGCGTCGTTGCCGGTCGCGGCGTCGGCGAAGCTCACGGTGCCCAACGTTAGAGCGGTGGCCGCCGTCCCGACGAGAAGGCCGCGCCTGGCCATCGGACGGCCGTGGGCGGATTGCGATGAGGACATACGAGTGGCTCCCCGGGGTGTCGTGGTGGCGAGGATGACGTACTCGACCCTGGCGGGAAGCCGTGAACTCCGGAAGAACGCCGAGAGGCACGAGCGGGGCCCGTACCGCGCGACCCTCGGCTTTCCGCACCGCACGGCATACGTTGGGGCCGTCACCGGACCACGACGGAGGTGTCCTCGTATGCGGATCGCCACAACGATCTTCCTCACCGATGAGACGATCACACCGCTGCGGCTCGCCCGCGAGCTCGAACAGCGCGGTTTCGCCGGGCTCTACCTGCCCGAGCACACCCATATCCCGGTGAGCAGGGACACCCCCTACCCGGCCGGTGGCGAACTCCCGCCCGAGTACGGACGCACCCTCGACCCCTTCGTCGCCCTCGCGCAGGCCGCCGCGGTCACCGAACGCCTCGCCCTCGGTACCGGCATCACGCTCGTCGCCCAGCACGATCCGATCGACCTGGCGAAGCGGATCGCCACCCTCGACCATCTCTCCGGCGGCCGGTTCACGCTGGGCCTCGGCTACGGCTGGAACGTCGAGGAAGCCGCGGACCACGGGGTGGACTGGTCGACGCGCCGTGACCTCACCCGTGACCGGATGGCCCTGATGCGCGCCCTGTGGTCGGCCGAACCGACGGCGTACAAGGGTGAGTTCGGCTCGGTGAGAGCCAGCCACGCGTACCCGAAGCCGGTCCAGGAACCCCGCGGCCCGCTGAACGGCCCCCGCACCCTGATCGGCGGCGCGGCGGGCCCGAAGCTGTTCACACACATCGCCCAGTACGCGGACGGCTGGCTCCCGATCGGTGGCCGGGGCCTGACGGAGTCCGTACCGAAGCTCCGCGAGGCCTGGGAGTCGGCCGGCCGGGACCCGAAGCACCTCCAGGTGGTCCCGTACGCGGTACTCCCGAGCCCGGGGAAGCTGGCGCACTACGCGGAGCTGGGCATCGAGGAGCTCGTCCTGCAACTGCCCCCGGCGGGAGAGGCGGAGGTGCTGCGGGCGCTGGACGACTGTGCGCAGTACCTCTGAACGACCACGCCCACGGAAACAGATGGTTGCGGGTGCAACCATTTGCCCGTAATCGGTATCTTTCTCGGTCAAGGACCGAACAGTTGTGAGCGCGGGAGTGGATGAGGATGAACAGGCCGTTGCGGCGCATAGCCATATTCTGCGGGCTGCTGGTGATGGCGCTGCTGCTGCGGGCGAACTGGCTCCAGTACTTCCAGAGCGAGTCCCTGGCCACTCATGAGAAGAACCGCCGGGTGAAGATCGCCCAGTTCGCCACTCCGCGCGGCGACATCGTCGTGGGCAGCGACACGATCACCGGTTCCAAGGCGGTCGACGGAACGGACTTCAAGTACAAGCGGACCTTCAAGCAGGGCCCGATGTACGCCCCCGTCACCGGGTACGCCTCCCAGTCGCAGGGCATGTCCCTCCTGGAGAAGACGTACGACAGCATCCTCAGCGGGCAGGACGACCGGTTCGCGTTCCGGCACGCCAAGGACATCATCACCGGCAAGCAGCGGCGCGGCGGCGATGTGATCACCACGATCAACCCGAAGGCGCAGAAGGCCGGCTACAAGGGGCTGACCGACCTCGGCGCGCGGGGTGCGGTAGTCGCGCTGGAACCGGACACGGGGAAGGTCCTGGCCCTCGTCTCCACACCCTCGTACGATCCCTCCGTCTTTGCCGGGAACTCGTTCAAGGAGGGGGACAAGTTCCAGGCGCTCGTCGGCGACAAGGCCAAGCCGCTGGCCAACCGCCCGCTGCGCGAGACCTTCCCGCCCGGCTCGACGTTCAAGATCCTCACGGCGGCCGCGGCCCTGGAGAACGGCGTGGTCAGCGACGTCGACGCGCCGTCCGGCGCCGTCTCTCCGTACCCCCTGCCGCTCTCCACGAACAAGATCGGCAGCGAGGCCGGCGACGCGGTGTGCAACAAGGCGTCCATGAAGACCGCGATGCAGTACTCCTGCAACAACGTCTTCCTCGACGCGGCGTCCAAGGTCGGCGAGGAGAAGATGCGGGAGACCGCGGAGAAGTTCGGCTTCAACGCCGACGTCTACTCCAAGGAGTTCGGCGACATGCTCGCCACCAAGAGCCTCTACCCGAGCAAGCTGGACAAGCCCGGCACCGCGCTGACGGGCATGGGGCAGGGCAGCCTCACCAGCACTCCGATGCAGATGGCGATGGTGACGGCCGCCCTCGCCAACGACGGCAAGCTGATGCAGCCGTACATCGTCGACGAGCTGCGCGGCCCCGACGTGTCGGTCCTGGAGAAGAACGAACCGAAGCTCATGAGCCAGGCCGTGTCCGAGGGGACGGCGAAGAAGGTCCAGGAAATGATGGAGTTCACGGCCAGGGAGGGCAGCGCCAAGCGCGCCCTGATCGACGGCGTCACGGTCGGCGGCAAGACCGGCACGGCGCAGCGCGGCGTCAACGTGAAGGACGAGGTGCCGTACGGCTGGTTCGTCTCGTACGGCAAGTCCGGCGGCAAGTCGGTGGCGGTCGCGGTGTTCATCGACCCGACGGACATGGACATCTCCCGATCGGACATCTCCGGTGGGCGGCTGGGCGCGCCGATCGCGAAGAACGTGATGAAGGCCGTGCTGGGCAAGTAGCCAGGGGCCCGAACCGTAACTCGTACCGCTTCGACGCCCTGTGCATCGCGGGCCCCGAGGGTCCGGCCGCCGAGTGCGAGCAGGTCAGAAGGCGTCGCAGACCTCCTACAAGGCCGAGGCGGTCTGCCCGAGGCTGTGCGGCATGGAGCGGGTGACCGTCACGAAGCTGACCCCGGCCACCGGGGTCGCCGGAAGGACAGCGACCTCACCAAGGGCACCCCGACCGCGTGTGCGGCCGCCCCCGGCGTGAAGAGCCTCGGCGGCCCGGCGCCGTACCGACGCAGGCCGATCCCACTGGTCTGGCTCCTTGCGCGGTCGGCAAGCCGGCGTTCATCTGCGCCGACCAGGAACCCGACACCGAAAAGGTCAGCCATGGTACGAACAAGGCAGCGGGCGAAGTCCAGTACGCCAGGCAGCAGCAGGGCCAGGCGAAGCAGCGCATCAAACAGACCGCCAAGGCGCGCGGAGGGGAGCCGCTCGCCCGGGCGCAGCTCGCCGTCGTGGATCGTGGCGCGCAGGACGACGAGGTGCTGATCTACTCCGTCCAGGGCCGGGGTGTGTTCGTCCGCCGGCTCAGCCCGCGCGATCAGTTCCTCAAGCGCTACAACGAGTCGTTGGAGGAGATGGCGGCTCAGCGCCGGGCCCGCGGACGAGGAAGCCGTACGGCTCAGCGGCAAGACCGACGATGAGGTGGCCGCCGAACTGGAGGTCGCCGAGGAGCGGTTCGCGAAGGCCAGCGCCGAGTTCGAAGCCGCGACCATTCACCGCGACGTCATGCGAGCGGTCATGGAACAGCGCAAGCGCCTGAGCGGCAACTACACGCCCGAGGAGAACTCCGCCAAGGCCCAGCGCCTCCTCGACCGCCTGGCCGAAGGCAAGCGCCGACGCTGACCCCGGCCGGACGCAGCAGCAGGGCACGAGTCGCCCTCCGTGCGTCCTGAGCAGAGCTGTTCAGAGTTTCTTTACTTGATCAAGGGCGTCCCGCTGGCGCGGGCCGCCGCGAGCGTAAGCCGAACCACCAATCGGAAGCCCCGGTCCGACCGCTCAGCAGCAGGCTGGCCGGGCACCTGAGAGGCCGCCCGGCGGGCTCGCGCTCCCGGACGCCCATGCTTGCTGCCTGGCTGGGGGCCGTGACGATGGAGATAACTGGGCTGATGCCGGTGCGGGGTTGAGCGAGGCACACGTGGCGGGTGGTCGGTCGGCGCGCCCACCGTCGTGGCTGACCTTCTGTGGCAGAGGCCAGAACCCCCACAGTCATGGGCACGGCACGCACGTGAGGGCCCGTCCCTGCCGGGGCTGACGAGTGCGGGGGAGCCTCGATCGGCTGCGCCCGGCAGGGGCGGGAGTCGGGTGGGTCAGCGCGGTGCGGCGCCTGGGCGAGCGAGGCGGGTCACGTCTGGCGCCAGGTCCGCCAGGGGCGGGTGATGATCTCCCGGTAGGTGTGGTGGGACGGGTTCTGGCCGCAGTGCCGCAGTACCCAGTCCTGCGGTTCGGCGAAGTCCTCGCTTGTCGGTGAGGTTTCTCCGTCCACGGCGCACTGCATCGCGTACAGGACCGGCTCCGCGTCCGGCTCGCGGTTGGGCTGGAGCGTCCAGGTCTCGTAGCGCAGGACCGAGCGAGGGGTCACCGTCCCCACCGCCGGTTGGCCACGGCCACCTTCGCGCTCAGTTCCTCCGTCGGAGTCGGCGTCCGTACGTCCTCGGGCGGCACGTCCCACTCCTGGCCACCGCGCGGTGGCCGAAGCTGCACGTACGGCCCCACATGCCCCATCACCACGCCCACCTTGCCGCTCCGTCGGTCGACCACCAGGGCGCCGGCATCGGGCGAGACGGTGTGCCCGTCGGCATCAGGGGTGGGGGCCGTCATCGTGACCACCCCGGCGAGGCGGCGCGCGACCGGGCATCCGGTCGCAGGGCGGGAACACATGGGGTGGCGCACTTTCGCACGTTGACGCTCCTCGGCGGCGTTGATGCGTGCCCCTGGGCCTGTTGGTTGCCGCAGGGTCGGCACCGATCCTCACGCCGGTCACCGGGACGGAGGAACCTCCACCAAACCCCACTTCGGGACGTCCTGCACCGTGTAGAACGTCCCTAGTGTCGTCCTGAGACGAAGGGGGAGACCCGTGCCGAACGAGAGACTACGAGCCGTCATGGCGGCGGGAGGCTGGACGCACGCCGCACTCGCTCAGCAGGTCGAGGTCGACCCCAAGTCGGTCGAGCGCTGGGTGAATCTCGGGCGTATCCCACGTCGTGCCACAGCCCTGCAGGCGGCCAAAACCCTGGGAGAAGACGTGCACGCACTCTGGCCGGCACTCCGCCAAGCCCGCCCCGCCCGCGCCATCAGCCCCGAACTGGTCGCGCTCTACGAGCAGCGGGCCGACATCCCTGTCTCGACGTTCACCGACCTCTTGACCCAGGCCCGGGAACGGATCGACCTCCTCGTATACGCGGCCGTCTTCCTCCACGAGGCGTACCCGCGGCTGAACGAACTCCTCACCGAACGCGCCGCCGAAGGCTGCACCGTCCGCATCGCGATCGGGGACGCCGACAGCGACAACGTCCAAGCCCGGGGCAAGGAGGAGCGGTTCGGCCACGGCATCGAATCCCGCTGCCGCCTCGCGCTCATGCACTACAGGCCACTCGTCGGCACCCCCGGCATCGAAGTCCGCACCCACGGCACCACGCTCTACAACTCCCTCTACCGTGCCGACGACCAGCAACTCGTCAACGCACACGTTTGGGGCGTCAACGCCTACGCCGCCCCCGTGTGGCATCTTCGCCGATACCAGGAGAGCGGCATGTTCGACACCTACGCCGAGAGCTTCGACGCGGTGTGGGCGACGGCAACCCCCGTACGAGAGGAAGGCTGACCGTGGCGCGAACCGAGTACTACGACGACCCGAACGCACCCGAGCCGAACAGCGTGGTCGTCGCCACCTCCGCCGTCGTCACCGACGACCACGGGCGCATCCTCCTCCAGCGCCGCCGCGACAACGACCTGTGGGCGCTCCCCGGCGGCGGCATGGACCTCACCGACTCCCTGCCCGGCACGGCCGTCCGCGAAGTCAAGGAAGAGACCGGCCTCGACGTCGAGATCACCGGCCTGGTCGGCACCTACACCGACCCGAAACACATCATCGCCTACACCGACGGCGAGGTCCGCCGCCAGTTCAACGTCTGCTTCACCGCCCGGATCACCGGCGGTCAGTTGGAGATCTCCGACGAGTCCACCGAGCTCCGGTTCGTGCCGCCGGAAGAGACCGAGCGGTTGCCGATGCACCACACCCAACAGCTCAGGCTCCAGCACTTCCTGGAACAGCGCGAAAGGCCCTACCTGGGCTGAACCGACTGACGGCAGTAGCTGACGGCAACGACCCCGCACAACCACGGACACCCACGCACTCACCGGACCAGTAGACCGCACTTGACCTGCGAAAAAGCAGGTCGAGGGGTTCGCGTAGCACACGTACTATGTGCTGGCAGGCGCCACGCCGGTACTCGTTCACAATTGTGGCAGCGGACCTAGGTCATCTGACCGATAGGGCCGACGACTTGCATTCTCTGATTCCGTCAGGCGGTCAGCGGTACAGGACTACCGGGGTGCTGCACGCTGATGGGGTCGGTGGAGCTATTGATCTGTCTGCTGTTGGAGCGAGGAGTAACCTCACTCTGATTCAACGGGCTGATTCTCTTGATGCCGGGGAGTTGGCTATATCGATGAGTAATGGTGCACACGCTGAAGTGAAGCTAGTAACTGCGGCTTAGCACCTAGATCTTAATCCTGGCGGGATTGCAACGAATAGGCCTTTCTGTCTCGCTTGTTCTCAGTTCCTGACAAACCAGGGCGCGACACTTGTCAGCCCCAGGACCGCTCTGTGGCTTCCGCCCGGCGTAAGGTAACTCTCAATCGTGGGGGCATCGAAGGGGTGCAAATGCTCACCAAGGAAGAGATTGGCCGGATCGAGTCGGCATGCGGCGAGCTGGCGTTGAAGCGAGTGTTCGCGCTCTCTCTGTCCGCAGCCCATCGGACTCTTCCTGTCTACCAGGCATACAGTGAGGTCCATGCTGAGCTGGAAGGATACGGATTGGTTCACGACGGCTTGGTAGGAGCGTGGCGAGTTCTGCGAGCCAGGCCGGGCGCGTCTGTCGTCGAGCTTGCTCCCAGAGTTGAGGCTGCGATCAGAGGTGCAGAGTCAGACCTCGAGTCGATCGACGCGGCTGAGAGTTTTAGTCTCGCGGAAGCTTTGACTGTGGAGTCAATTACTGCCGTAACGCTCGCGTTGCGCGCCTACCTCGAAGACTCTCGAAGCGGTGCCTTCAATGCCGCTATCGGCGCTCTAGAGGTCGATATGGTTTGGGCGGAGGGAGAAGCTGAACGGTCAGGCGCCGAAGGCGTTGTATCGTGGGACAGGCTGATGGCTCACTATGGGCAGCAAGTGCGTGATATTGCCCTCCTGGCTGACACTGGTGAGTCTGACGAGAAGCTTGCTTTCCGTGATGTTGCAATGCGCGCCGAACGAGAGGGCATGCCCTTCCTTGTTCAGATGAGGGAACTCCTTTCAACCTCGCCCTCTTAGCCTCGTAAAGATTTGCGAAAGGTCGCGCATTTCAGCAACCAAGTGCCCCGCCGGATTGATTCCGGCGGGGCACTTGGGCTGTTTGACGGCAATGGTGACGGCAACGTCAGCGGACGACGGCTGCGAAGGGCGGGTCGTCGGGGTCATTGTCCGTCGGGCTGAGGGCGGTGCCGAGGGTGTCTATGGCCTGGCGCTGGAGGCGGAGTCGCACGGGGGCGTCAGACGGTGGCGGTGACTCCGATGTGGGCGTGGCCGCGGAGTTTTTTGATCACGACAAGTTCGACGCCACGTTCCATGAGCAGGGTGGCCGTCGAGTGCCGGAGGTCGTGGAAGCGGATGTGGCGTAGGCCGGCCTTGTGGAGGAGCGTGGTCCGTCGGCCGTTGCGATGGGGAGGTCGCGGTTGTTGGTGCCGATCTTCTCGGTGAGCGCGCTGAGTTCGGTCAGCGCGTCGGATGGTGCCGTAGAGGGGACGCGCTTGTGGGTGTTGCCGGGGCGAGCGCGTATCCAGCGGCTCCCGTCATCCGTCCTTGCGTTGGTAGATGGTCCCTTCGCTGTTGGTGCGGGTGCGGGAGCGGCGGGATGAAGCGGGGTGGGGCGGAGTCAGCAGGCCGCTTCCTGTTTGAGACGGGTACGGTCGGGGCCACCTCGCGGACGAGCGGCGCGAGCAACTCGTGGCCGCCGCCGCGACGGGCCGCGCCGACTTGCTCTCGAACATCGTGGGCACGATCGCTTTCCTCGCACCCTCCGCGGCACGCCATATCACCGGGCAGGTGCCGGATATCGACGGAGTCGCGCACTCGACCCGCTGAGGCGGGCCGCTCGTCGGTCCGGTGACGAGGCGGTGGCCTGCCGTTCGCGGCCGGTGGCGGGGTGCTTCCCCGGGCGCGCGTCGGCTGCCCGGAACGTAGGCCTGTTCGATGGGCGTGCGTGCGATTATCATGTGCGTTCTTTACAATTCGCGCACATGTTGCTTGCGCCCCGGGCCGTACCGCGTTCGTGAGCCGTTCGCGAAGTCCCGGCGGAAATCCTTCACTTCACCGGTCCGGGGGGAACGGAATGCCCAGCCACCATCATCCATGTACGGCCGCGAGATCCGGGGCGTACACCGCCTTGTTGCTCGCCCTGTCTGTCCTGCTCTCGTTGCTGATCCCCGCGACCGCCGCCCAGGCGTACGCCGGGGCGGCCCCCGCGGTAGCGGCAGCCGCTCCGGCCGACCAGGACTGTTCCGTTCTGCCGCTCTCCGCCTTCGGTGAAGCCGCTTCGGCGGAAGGCACCGTGACCATCCCCGCGGACGAGACGGCCTGCCTCACCTTCACGGCCGAGGCGCCCGGCCTGCACAAGGTCGTGCTCATCGGTGGCACCGCCGGGAGCACGTACGCCCAGGTCTTCGACGGCGAGGTGGAGATCAACTGCTACGACCGCGAATGGGGTCCCGGCTGGTGCGAGTTGCCCCATGCGGGCGCCTTCACGCTTCAACTGGTGAACAACTGGCCCGAGCCGAGCACGCCCACGGTCGCCGTCGTTCCCCTCGGCTCCACCAAGGGCTGCGCCCCGGAGATCAGCACCGCCTGGGACACCGCACCCGTCGTCGCCTCGGCGGCCGGGGCGAACGCGATCCAGTGCCAGCCGTTCGCGGGCAAGCCGGGTGAGCGGATCACCGACACCATCGAGACGACCGTGTACGGCGAGAGCCTGTCCTGGATCACCGACGAGACCGGTGCCCGGATCTGCCCGCACTTCAACGAGGACGACAACGACGGCTGCGTACTTCCCGGCGACGGCCCGTACCGGGTGCTCTCCCAGGTCAGGGAGGCTGAACACGGCTTCCCCGCCGAGTACACCCTCACCGTCCGGCGCATCTCCGACCCGGCCGGCTGCACCCACGTCCCCTTGAACGGATACAACTCCGCACCCACGATCGCGGTCCCGGCCAGCGGCTGCAAGACCTTCACCGCCCCGGCCGCCGGACGCTACAACACGTACGCCGTCCACGGCGGCGCCCGTTCGGTGCTCGCTGTGTACGACCGGGACGGCAAGACCGTCTGCACCACCTGGAACGGCTGCGAACTTCCCGCCGCCGGTGACTACACCGTTTTCACCGACCACCCGACCCTCATCCTCGACGGCTCCGCCACCACCGGCTGCGAGCCCGTCGAACTCGGCCTGTACCGTTCCGCGTTCGCAGCGGCCGGTGAGATCGACTGCCTGTCCCTGCCGCTTCCCGCGGACGCCCGTCTGGCCGTGCTGAAGAACCTCAACGGGTCCGGGCCGCGCCCCGAAGTGACCGTCGTGGACGCCGACGGTATACAGCGGTGTGACTGGACCGACCTCTCGGCGGGTACGTGCGCACTCACCGGCAAGGCCCCGTTCCGTGCCCTGGTCTCCACCGACGACTCGTCGGAGCCGACCGGCCCCTACGCTCTCGCCCTGCACCGCACCGACGCGGCGAGCGACTGTCCCGCCATTCCGGCGGGGGACTTCACCGCGAAGAGCCCGGCGGCCCGGTTCTCCACCGGCGACGGCGTCTTCTCGCACTGCCTGACCATCCCGGCCGACCACAGTGCCCGGGAGAACCTTCAGCTCCAGGCGGCACCCGGCACCACGTCCACCGCCGCCTTCACCGTCCTGGACCCCCACGGCAAGCAGGTCTGCTCCGTCTACTCGTCCCTCTCCGCCTGGACGACCTGTGAACTGGCCCCCGGCGTGGCCCACACCGTGCTCGTCACCGGCCGTGACACCGCCGCCGAGTACACCCTGACCCGCCGCGACGTCACCGCGACCGCGAAGGGCTGTACCCCGAACCCGGCGACGAAGGTCGGCGGCCCGTCCACCGGGGGCGCGATGGGGGCCCCCGGCGAGCTGCGCTGCCGTCAGGTCACCACCGCCGACGCCAAGGACATCCTGCACATGGACGTCCGTGACGCGCTCGGCACCGCGAACGTGGTGGTGTACGGCGCCGACGGCACCGCTCTGTGCAACAAGAATCAGGCGTGCGCCGTCACCGGTTCCACCCACTACCAGGTCCTCGTCACCGTCCGGACGGGCCTGAAGGCCGCCGACTCGTACCGCTTCGACGCCCTGCGCATCGCCGGCGCGGAAGGACCGGCCGCCGAGTGCGAGAAGGTCCCGAACGTCGCCTTCGGATACGGCCCGGTCACCGGCACCCTCGACGAGCAGCACACCGCTGTCTGCGCCGCGCTGCCCACCGGGTACCGCGACTACTTCGAAATGAAGATCAGCGACACGACGGGCGCCACCGAGACGGCGGTCCCCGCGCTGTACGGCCCGAGCCTCGACAACGGCTGCATGCGCTTCATCCCGACCGGCTACGACTGCGCCGTGCGCGAGCCGTACACCAAGGAGACCACCCCGAGCGTCCTCGTCCTCTCGCTGCCGGAGAAGGCGTCGAAGACCTCGTACAAGGCCGAGGCGGTCTGTACGTCCGTCCTCTGCGGTACGGAGCAGGTGACCATCGGGGAGATCGCCCCGGCCACCGGGGTCAGCGGCACGAAGGCGACGGTTCAGCTGAGCGGCACGTCCCTGCACAAGGACGACGAGGTCGTGCTGTCGCTCAACGGCAAGCAGATCACTTCGACCACCACCGCGGTTTCGGCGGACCGGAGGACCTTGACGGCCGTCCTCGACCTGACCGGGGCCGCCGTCGGCACCTGGAACGTCGGCGTCAACACCCACAACGGGTGGGGGTACCAGCGCGGCAGTTTCACCGTCACCGCGGCCCTGCTGAGGAACAGCGCGCCCCCGGCCATCACCGGTACCGCGAAGGTGGGTGAGCGGCTCACCGCCTCCACCGGCACCTGGACGCCCGCCCCGGCCTCGTACGCCTACCAGTGGAACGCCGACGGCAAGGCGGTGTCCGGCGCGACCGCGTCCACGTACACCGTCCCCGCGACGCTGCTCGGCACGAAGGTCACCGTCACCGTCACGGCCCGTCGCACCGGCACCCCGGACGTCCAGGCCACCTCGGCGGCGGTCACGCCCTCCCAGGGGGCGGCTCCCAAG
This sequence comes from Streptomyces sp. NPDC104309, assembly GCF_055584025.1. Classification (NCBI taxonomy): domain Bacteria; kingdom Bacillati; phylum Actinomycetota; class Actinomycetes; order Kitasatosporales; family Streptomycetaceae; genus Streptomyces; species Streptomyces sp. NPDC104309. The sequence goes on from NZ_JBVJMV010000002.1 coordinate 141,338, forward strand.
GCGACGACCGTCCCGAAGATCACCGGAACCGCGAAGGTGGGCGCCAAGCTGACCGCCGCGTCGGGCAGTTGGACACCGTCCGCCACCTCGTGCGCCTACCAGTGGAAGGCGGACGGCAAGGCGATCAAGGGCGCGACCGCGTCCACGTACACCGCCCCGGCGTCGCTGCTCGGCAAGAAGATCACGGTCACCGTCACGGCTCGTCGCACCGGCCACGCCGACGGCTCCGCGACCACCGCCCCGGTGAAGATCGCCACGGGCAGCGCGCCCAAGGCGACCAAGCAGCCCACGATCTCCGGCACCGCGAAGGTGGGCCGCACCCTCAAGGCCGCCCACGGCACCTGGACGCCCGCTCCGGCCTCGTACGCCTACCAGTGGTACGCGAACGGCAAGGCGATCTCCGGCGCGACCAAGTCCTCGCTGACGCTCAAGTCCGCCCAGCGCGGCAAGAAGATCACCGTGAAGGTGACCGCCCGCCGCACCGGCCACGCCAGTGGTTCCGCCACCAGCCAGGCGACCAAGGTGGTCGCCCGCTGACATCGGCAGTGTGATCAAAAGGGCCGCGCCCCTCACTGGGAGTGGGGTGCCCGGCCCTTTCGCGTGCCGCCGCCGGTCAGAGTGAGGGGCAGAGTCCGGACAGCAGCACCGGCAGCTTGCGCATGTCGTCGAAGACCACGGTGTCCGGGCCCTCCAGCCAGTGCGCCGGGGTGAGGCCGCCCGCGTAACCCAGAGACCGCATCCCCGCCGAACGGGCGGCCTGGACGCCGTACTTGCTGTCCTCGACGACGACGCAGGCGGACGGCTCGACCCCCATCCGCCGGGCCGCGTGGAGGAAGAGATCGGGGGCGGGCTTGCCGTGCGCGACCTCACTGGCGCTGAAGATCCGGCCCTCGAAGTGGGAGTAGAGCTGCGTGTGGCCGAGGGTGTGCCGCATCTTGTCGTGGCTGCCGCTCGACGCCACGCAGCTGGGGAGCGTGAGGGCGGCCAGCGCCTCGTGGATGCCGTCGACCGCGACGAGCTCGGTGTCCATGGCGGCGCGGTGGAGCTCCTCGAAACGTTGCTGCCACGCGGCGGACCGGCCGGGCAGGCGGGCGTCGATCAGTTCGCCGATGGACGCGTTGGACCGGCCCACGAACTTCTCGACGACCTCGTCCTCCGTCAGCGCCCACCCCAGTTCGGCACCCACTTGGACCTGGACGCGTACGGCGATCTTTTCGCTGTCGACGAGCACGCCGTCGCAGTCGAATATGACGAGTTCAAGGGGAGGAGCAGCCATCGTGGTCATCCGGACAGGATAGGGACCGGCCGACGGTCGGCGACGGCGCGAGGACGATGGGGATGGGGCGGGGAGGCGCGGTTCGTCGGCCGTGCGGTTTCCGGGGCCCCGGTGGCAGGTCCGGCCACCGCTGGTAAGCATGGACGCATGCCCCTCGATCAGGGAGAACCCATGTCCATCGCAGTACTCGGAGCGACCGGAGGCCAGGGTGGCGCGGTGGCCGCCGCCCTGCTGGAGGCGGGGCTCGGTGTGCGCGCCGTGGTGCGCGACCCCGGCAGCGGACGGGCCAAGGCGCTGGCGGTGGCCGGAGCGGAAGTGGTCCCCGGGGACCTGTTCGACGCGGCCTCGCTCGCCGAGGCGTTCCGGGGCACGACGGCCGCGTTCGCCGTCACCACCCCGTTCCAGGACGGTCTGGACGCGGAGGTGGCCCAGGGCGCGGCGATCGTCCGGGCAGCCGCGGACGCCGCACTGCCGCATCTGGTGCTGGCCTCCGTCGCCAGTGCGGACCGCGGCACCGGCGTCCCGCACTTCGAGACCAAGGCCAGGACCGAGGAACTGCTCGCCGGCTCCGGGCTTCCGGCGACGGTGGTGGCGCCGACCTACTTCTACGACAACGCGCTGGGAGCCCTGGACGAGGTCGCCGCCGGCCTCCTCACCATGCCGCTCCCCGGCGACACCCCGCTCCAGCAGGTGGCCCGGCAGGACCTGGGCCGTGTCGTGGCCGCGGTAGTGGCCGATCCGGACCGCTGGACCGGGCAGCGGATCGAGGTGGCGGGCGACGATCCCACACCGGTCCGGATGGCCGAGGAGATCGGCCGGGCCGCCGGCGGCACGGTCGCGTTCCGGCAGACCCCGCTGGAGGACCTGCGCACCATCAACCCCGACATGTTCGCCATGTACAGATTCCTGACGGAGACCGGATACCAGGTGGACCTGGAGGCCCTGCGGGCGCAGTTCCCCGGCGTCCCCTGGACCTCGTACGCGGCGTGGGCGGACGCCCAGAACTGGCCGACACCCCGCCCGTGACCCCCGGGCGCTCGCTCCGAGCGCCTCAGCCCCCTTGGTGCGCGTCGGCCCGGCAGTCGCGGCAGTGGCCTGGGCCAGGGGAGCGGAAGGCGCGCTCGCAGCCGTCGCAGGTCTGGAAGGGCGTCACCCGGTGTACGGGAGTGCGGAGAGGAGTGAGGGGGAGAGGAGGCGGGAGGAGTGCGGTGAGGCGGTGCCGGAGGAATCTCGCGGGGTGTTTGAGGGGCACGGGGAGGTCGGTGGTCAGGGCGCGGCGGATGGTCTCGGGAGTGGCCTCGCGTTCGAGCCAGGTGGCGAGGGCCGGGCTGAGGCCATCGACGTCGCGTTGGGAGAGGTGCAACTGCGGGGCGTCCCGGCGCAGATCGGCGAGGAGATCGGCGGCGGTCCGGAGCAGCGGGGTGCTGGGGGTGCGGGGTGAGGGGAGGGGCGCGCGTTGAGCTCTGGGTGAGGCGGGCTGCGGTACGCGGCGGCTTGTGGGCGTGGAGAGTGCGGCGGGTGTGGGCGACTGCTCGGGTGCGGAAGTCTCACGAACGGGGCGGCGCGGTCCCGGCCGGGGCTGCGGCCGTGCTGCCGGGTGCTTGTGCGGGGCGGAGTTGTCCGGCTGGTTGTACGAGCAGGTGCGGGTGATGACGCGGCCGTCGGGGAGGCGTTCGCGGGTTCGCCGCAGGTAGCAGTGGGCTTCCAGTTCGCGCAACGCGGCGGCGATGCGGGCCTCGCTCTCCGGGAAGCGTTCGGCAAGGGTCTTGATGCCGATCTTCGCTCCGGCGGGCAGTGACTGGATGTGGGTGGAGAGCCCGATCGCGAGGAGGGAGAGCTCGCGGTGCTGGGCCAGGTGATTGCCGACCACGGTGAAGCGGCTGGTGTGCCGGGAATTGATGTGCATGACACCGGATGTCGGTGTGGCGTCCACGGGTACGCGGGACGGGGCACGCGAGGGCGCGCTAATCTGCTGGGTATCCATCGGGAAGGGCCTAACTTCCTCGGTGGTCAGGCCCTCGGTCAGGATTGCCGTCCTGGACGGGGGCCGACGCATGTCTGTGGTTGTCGCGGCGAGCATATGCCAGCCAACCGGTGCGAAATCCAGCTCAGTTGGCAAACCTCACCCGTGTGAGTGACGGGCCTCTTCCTGAGGCCGGGTGGGGTTGGGTTGGGGAATTTCTTCTCCCCAAAGCCTTGAAAGCCTTTTACGTCGGGCGCCGCCTCGACGCGGCCAGCCGGGTCGAGGCGGACCGGGTCGCGGCTGTCGCGACCCGGTGCCGCGCGGGTGGCTCAGCCCTGCCGCGCGTACGTGACGAAGGCGGACCAGGTGGCGGGGGCGACGTCGAGGTGGGGGCCCTGGGTGTTCTTGGAGTCACGGATGTGGACGGTGGTGGGGCAGGCGGCGACCTCAATGCACTCGCCGCCCCCACCACTGCTGTAACTGGACTTGCGCCAGTCGTAGGCGACCTCGATGCAGGTTCCACCTTCGCCGCCGCTGTAGCTGCTCTTGAACCAGTGCAGTTGCTCGGTGTTCATCGCTCTCCCAGCATCTTCTCGATCAGCGTCAGGGACTCCTGGGGGGTGAGAGCCGCCGATTGGATAATTCCATAGCGGACGGCCAGCACGCGGACTTCCTCCATTGCGGTGATCAGCCGCGGGTACGTGTGGATCTCCAGGTATGCCACCTGCTGTCGGCCTTTGGGCGTGACCAGGGTGAACGGGCCGTCCAAGCTTGGCTGTTCCGTGCGGTCCAGCGGCATCAGCTGAAGTTCAACTGTCCGGAGACGGCCGATGTGCAGGAGCTTTCGCAACTGCTCCCGATGTACGTCCCGTCCGCCGATGGGGCGCATCAGCACGCTTTCGTCCAGGATGAAGTGGAACGTCGGCGAGGGCCAGGGGGCGAAGATTGCCTGGCGATCGAGCCGGTCGGCCACCCTCTTTTCGATGGTGTCTTCACTCAGCAGCGGCCGCCATTGAGTGAAGAGAGCACGTGCATAGGCCTCTGTCTGGAGCAGTCCAGGCACGGACTGGTTGTTGTAGACGTAGAGCTGTGCGGCCTCCGCCTCCAACTTGGCGTAGCTGCGGTACCACTCCGGATGTCGCGTGCGCGCCTTGTTCCGTGCTTCCTGTGCGTCGGGGATCGCTGCCCGTAGTACCCCTCCTGCCCCCAGCAGATCATCGGCCCGGTCAAGGAAATCGACTTGCGGCGTCCTTACGCCACGCTCCATCGCGGAGATCAGGTCCTCCCCGCAATGCGCTGCAAGCCCCAGATCCTTCTGGCTCAGTCCCGCGCGTTCGCGCAGCACCTTGATCTGTCTGCCCAGCGCCCTGAACAGGTGCGCCGTGCCGTCCGACTCGGCCGGGCGTTCCGGTCGTTCTTCGCGTTCCGCGTTCGCCATCTACCCCGTACCGCCCTCTGTCCGTCCGGTCACGGCCGACGCCCCCGTACAGCCGACCGGGCGGGCCCGTACAGCTCCTCGGAGTCGTGGTGTCACTCCTGGTCAGCGTACGAGTAACCGGACACGCTGAGTCACATGAATGCCGAAATCACCCTTGTGGGCGCCGAGTTCGTCCAGCGGTTCAGCGCAACCCGCCGCGGGGCGCGGCTCGCCCGTCGGCTCGCTGTGCATCAACTCGACGAGTGGGGTGTGCCGTACGGGAGCGAGCTCTCCGACAACGCCGCCGTGGTCGTGGCCGAGCTGGCGGCCAACGCGGTGTTGCACGGGCGCGTAGCGGGGCGGGACTTCGAACTGAGGCTCGTCGCCTTCGCGGGCACGCTCCGTATCGAGGTGTCGGACGTGCGGGGCGAGCGGCGGCCCGAGCCGCAACCTCCCCGGCCCGACGCGGAATCGGGGTTCGGCCTGCATCTTGTCGGGGTGCTGGCGACGTCGTGGGGCGTGAAGGACCGGGGCGTGGGCAAGACGGTCTGGGCCGAGTTGGCCACGACCCCGTGACGGTCAGCCGACGCGGTCCCTGTCCGGCTTCGGCAGGCAGGGTGATACAGACGCCAGAACTGCTGAGTTTGGTCGGGCAGTTGACGGGTTGAGACGATACCTGGACATAATTCGCAGGCGTGCGGCAACGACAAGGACCTATTCTGCTCGTCATGATCGGCTGGAAGAGCGTCGAGGGCGCCGACTGTGCCGTGCCCGCCGACCGGCCCATGGACGACCTCGTCCGCGAGCTGTCCTGTGCCCTGGCGGATCCCGATCCACTGGTCCGGGACGGGGCGCCCTACACCGTCCTCGCGACCTGGATCGCCCGCGGGGTGATCGGGACGTCCCGGCGGCTGGAGCTGGGGGACGAGATGGCCACCCGGTTCACCGACCCGCGGGTCGAGGCCCGCACCTTCGCGCCCCTCGTGCTCGACATGCTGGTGGCCGCGGGGGACTTCAAGGCCGGCTGGGTGGACGCGTTCGAGCACTGGTACCCGGCGGAGCAGGATCTGCGCGGCCACGACGAGACGCTCGGCTGGCTTCACGCGGTGGCGCACGGCGCGGACCTGCTTGCCGGCTTCGGTCGCCACCCCGAGGTGGCGCCGGTGCGGATGCTGGACCTCGCCGCCGCTCGGCTGACGGCGCCCACCGACCACGTCTACGACCAGATGGAGGACGACCGCCTGGCCCGGGCGATCGCCCGGGTCCTCACCCGCACCGACCTGAGCGAGCGCGACGCCGTCGGCTGGCTGGATCCGATCGCCGACCGCTTCGGGGCCGACCGCATCAGCACGCCGGTGCCCGCCCACATCAGCAACTGCCTGCGCACCCTGCGCCTGCTCTACATCCTCGCCGACCGGGGCGTGCGCCCCACCAGCGAACTGCCCGCGGAACCCCTCCACCACTGCGACGCGGTCAAGTCCGGCGTCGCCACCGTCCTCGACCGGATCGTCAGACGCTGACCAACGGCACCCGGCGCGAACTGCGCGACCGGGGCGGCGTGCGGCCCACCTCCGAGGCCACGGCAAACGTGCGCTCGGGGGTGGGGCCGGACAGCGTGGCTGTCCGGCCCCACTTGCGCTAGCCGGTCACTTCCAATCGCACGCGTCGTTACGGAGAGGGTTCAGAACCCTCGCCCAGGAAACGTCAGCGTGCCAGGATTCGAGGTCCCAGGAGATGCCGCTCGTCCCATCCCCTCCGCCTGTGGGGACGTCGTAGACGGTGTGGCAGACGAACTGCTTGTACAGGGAGCTGTTCTCCGTTTTGGTCACCCCGTGCGGGTAGGGTGCCAGGCTCCACATCTCTTTCCAGGCTCCGGCGGGAGACACGCGGGCTTGGATGGTGCCTCTTGTCGTGGGGAACGCGCGGACGACGACGTTCTTGGTTCCGACGGGAATTTCGACCCGGGTTTCCTTGAACAGGTCGGTTCCTGTGGTGCCGGAATAGCCGACGCATTCCCCGTTGCATCCCTCTACGCCGTTTCCGGCGCTCCAGAAGAGGGTCAGGTTGTTGGTCGAGAAGCGCTGGTAGAACGACAGGTACTCCTTGTCCCAGCGTTCGTCGGACGTCGGGTATCCGAACGCCCCGGTCTCCCAACCGTAGTCTGCCCACAGTTGGCCGATCTTCCCCCACACGGGGTGTGCGCCGTGGGAGAGGGTGGGGTGCCAGTAGATGGTGCCGCCGTCGAACTGCTGGCGTTTGCCCTGGCCGTCGGAGTTGGTCAGCTCGTCCGTTACCGGGCAGCCCAGCTTCTCGGCGAGTTCCTGGTATTTCTTCAGGATCTCGCCGCCGACCTTGTGGCCGCAGATCGTCGGATCGTCGGCAAGGGCCGGGGACGCTTGGACGGTGAGGGCGATGAGTGTGGAAGCGAACGCGACGGCTGCCGACTTGAGCAGGGAGGCCTGCTGGGGCCGTAACCGATGCGATGGCTCTGTCTGAGAAATCCTCTGGCGAGTCACACCAGCAACGCTAGCCGTGAGGTACCGCTCGACCGCCGCGACGTACGACGCAGGCGGGGCGGACAGCGGCACCACCCGGGCGCGCGGCAACCGCAACGCGCCCCCGCTCCCGAGTTCGGTCACCGGTTCGATCGTCACGCTCGCCCCGCCCTTCCAGCGCTGCCGCAGTAGATGCGTACACCTGGGGGTTGAGGAACATCCATGTGAGCGTGCCCTTGCTGCGGGCGCCCTTCGCCTTGACCGCGCAACGGCGCCCCGTGAAGTCCAGTTCCTCGATCTTGACGCCGAGGATTTCCTCCGCCCGCCCGGCCGTCCGGTCCCCGCCGCGCACGCGGTGAGGACCGGACGTCCCGTGTCACAACGTGAGCAGTGCTCGCACGGGAATGAAGCTGTCCGACAGCGGGCGTACCGCCATCCGCATCAGGGCGAGGGCGTTGTCGTCCCCCGCGATGCGGTTGGCGCTCAACTCGCCGCAGGTCAGGCACTCGTGGATGATCGTCCACTCCCCGTCCTGCCGGACGGACAGACTGAGTGCCGTCATCCGCCCCCGGCAGCCGGAGGCCCGGTCGCCCGGTATCCGCCGGTCGACGTGGAGGCTGTTCAGGCAGTGCGGGCAGTGGTTGCGGTGGGCGGTGCCCGGTGCGGTCAGCGGTACGTCGAGTCGGCAGCCGACGCAGCGGAACGCGTCGCCGTGGGCGCCGCCCGGCCCGTGGAGGACGTCCTTGCGTCTCTGCGGGCGGTGGGCGGCCGGTCGGCGGGGTTTACGTCGTGGCACGGTGCGGCCTCCGTCCTGTCCTCGGTCGTCGTCGACGGCTCACAGGTCACCGAACGCTTCGAGAGGGAAGGGCGGTTGGGCCAGCGGTCGCACGGCCATCCGCATCAGGATCAGCTGGTTGTCGTCCCCGCAGATCGGGTTCGAGGTCAGCTCGTCGCAGCGGGTGCAACGGTGGATGACCATCCAGTCGCCGGTGCGGAGCACCGCGATGGAGATCGGGGTCATGCGCGACCCGCAGTCGGACGGGCCGCCCTCGATGTGGTCGAGGCAGTGCTGCGAGTGCAGGCAGCTGGGGCAGTGGTTGCGGCGGCTGCCGTCGGGCGCGAGCGTGGCGACGGTCAGCCCGCACCACAGGCAGGTGAAAGTGTCGGCCCGCAGGTAGGGGCTGGCGCCGTGGGCGGGGGACTTGGTCGGACGGTGTTGGGGGTTGTCGGTGGACACCCGGTTTTCTCCTTGCCGAAGAGGATGAGCAATGCAGCAGGGAAGTACCGAGCAGCCCTCGGGGGCACGGGTCGGAGAGGCGTGAGTCGTCAGCCGCGATCACGTACTGACGAGGCGGAAACGCGCACCGGTCAGGGCACGCGGGTCAGCGCGATGCCGCGGGCGTGCGCATGCACGCAGCTCCGATCGCCCCGGCGCGGATGAAGGCGCGACGAGGGAAACTCGGAACTACTGGCCGGGGCATACATCACTTCTTTCCAGGGCGGGCGCCCATGGCTCGGAGACGGTCGACACCGTGGTCGAGGCGACCGTAACAATGCGCCCGGGCCGGATCCAGCGATTATCGGGCCGCACGGATTCGGGTGGGGTGACCCGGCCGAAGATCGGGCCGGGCCACCCGGGCAGGGGAACGTGCGTGCTCAGGGGCGAGTCGGCGGGTGGATCGGGCTCCGGGCGGGGGCGGCCTGCTCCGTCGCCGTGAGTGACCGGTGCCGAGTGACGCGGCCTGCGTCCAGCTCCAGGTGGTTGCCGGTGAAGCGGGATCGCATGCGGCGGTCGTGGGTGACGACGACGACTGCCCCCGGGTAGCCGGCCAGTGCGCCTTCCAGTTCCTCGACCAGGGCGGGGGAGAGATGGTTCGTGGGCTCGTCGAGCAACAGCAGGTCGACGGGATCGCTCACCAGGCGGGCCAGTTCGATGCGGCGCCGCTGCCCGTAGGACAGCTCGCCGACCGTCAGACGCAGGTCGTCCGGGCGGAACAGACCGAGCGAGAGGAGGGTGTCGGTGTGCTCGTCCAGGTCCCCGGCCTTGTTGTGCGCGAAGGCCTGTGGCACTGTCAGGCCGGGCGGCCACGGTGTTTCCTCCTGCCGCAGGTGTCCGACCCGGCCCGTGGTGCGCACGGTTCCGTCGTCGGGCCGCAGTTCGCCCGCGAGGACCCGCATGAGTGTCGTCTTGCCGGCCCCGTTGGGTCCGGTGACCAGCAGCCGGTCCTCGCCGTTGATCCGCAGGGACGGCACGCGCAGCCGGTCGCCGACGCGGACGTCGGTGAGTTCGGCCGCCGCCTGCGATGTCCGAGGGCCCGCGGTGGCGATGCGGGCGGCGAGGACGAGCGGGTCGGGAGGCGGCGCGACGGGGCTGCCGGTGAGACGTTCGACGCGCTCCTTGGCGTTGCGGATACGGACCATCGCCCCGTGCCCGCGGCCACGGGTACGGAATCCGCCGTGCCCGAACACGGCGAGCGGCAGCTTGCGCGGAACGGCGTCGAGACGGGCCGCGTTCGTTGCGGCCAGCTTCTGGTTATGGGCCAGCTCCGCGCACCAGTGCTCGTACTCCAGCAGCCGGCGCCGACGTTCTGCGGCCTTGGCGGCGAGGTAGTCGTCGTAGCCGTTCCCGTAACGCGACACCTTGCCCTCATCGACCTCCAGGACCGTGGTGGTGACCCGTTCCAGGAAGACCCGGTCGTGGGTGACCGCGAGCAGCGTGCCGCGATGGGCGCGCAGACGCGCCTCCAGCCAGCTCACGGCCCGGTCGTCCAGATCGTTGGTCGGCTCGTCGAGCAGGAGCAGCTCGGGCCGGGAGGCCAAGGTGGCGGCCAGTGCGAGACGTGAGCGTTCGCCGCCCGACAGCGTGCCGAGCGCCCTGCCGCGCGCCAGGCCCGGCAGACCGAGTCCGTGCAGTGCGATGTCCACCCGGGCATCCGCCTCGTACCCGTCACGTGCCTCGTACCGGGCGACCAGCCGGGCGTAGGCGTCGAGCGCTGCGGCGAGCTCCGCCCCGGCCAGGTTCTTCAGCCCGGCCTCGGCGCGGCGCATCCGGCTTTCGAGGCCGCGCACCTCGGCGAGGGCCAGGTTCACGGCATCCTGGACATCGGCTTCGGGCGGCAGCGCCAGGGACTGGGCGAGATGGCCGACGCCACCGGGCGAGACCACGGTCAACTCGCCGTTGTCGGGCCGGTCCTGTCCGGCGATGAGCCGCAACAGGGTGGACTTCCCGGCCCCGTTGTCGCCGATGATGCCGGCCTTCTCGCCCGGTGCGACGGTGAAGGACACTTCGTTCAGCACGATGTGGTCGTCGTAGCGGCGGGTGATGTTGTGAAGGGAAAGTTGTGCGGTGGGCATGGAGGAGTCCCCTGTTCTCGGCTGGTGCCGATCGGAACGGGCAGCTGGACGCATCCGCACACGCCATGGCCCCTCACGGCCTGCCGCGCAGGCGGCATCGGCGCAGGAGAGGCAGGAGCACGGATGAGAACGTGCGACGGCGGAGCCGAGCTCAACGCGGTCGCACGGAGACTGTCACAGGGAACCCATACGCAACACCGTACGGGGAGATCTGCCGGCGCGCATGTCATTTGTCGTCCACGCGCCATGTGGCCGGTCAGGCCCGCCTCCCTCCCGCGTCATGACGCGTACGGGCCGGGCGCCCCGTCCGTGGCGGGGTGCCCGGCCCGTACGGGTGCCGAATGCCGTACTCGGCCGCCGTGGCGCGTACCGCGTCCAGTCGCTCCGCGAGGACCGGCCGAACCAGCGTCTTTCGTTTGGATCAGCCGGCATGATCCGAACGGGAGGCCCTGGCGCGGGCTGCTCGCGCGGGCACTTCCGGTGCGGGCGTCCTGCTCAGCGGAGTCCCCGGTCCGGGGCGCGGGCCCCGCTCGTATGCTCGCTTTATGACCGATCCTCAGCGCGGACGTCCGACCACCAATTCCATGCGGCGAGCCCTCAAGCGGGCCCGCGACGGTGTCGCTCTCGATGTGACCGAGGCCGCCGTTCTGCTCCAGGCGCGAGGCGACGACCTGACGGATCTCGCCGCCTCGGCCGCCCGGGTGCGTGACGCCGGTCTCGAAGCCGCAGGCCGGCCGGGCGTCATCACGTACTCCCGCAAGGTCTTCATCCCGCTGACCCGGCTCTGCCGCGACAAGTGCCACTACTGCACCTTCGTCACCGTCCCCGGCAAGCTCCGCCGCGAGGGCCACGGCATGTTCCTCTCGCCCGACGAGGTGCTCGACATCGCCCGCGAGGGCGCGGCCCTGGGCTGCAAGGAAGCCCTGTTCACGCTCGGCGACCGGCCCGAGGACCGCTGGCCCGAGGCGCGGGAGTGGCTGGAGGCCGAGGGGTACGACGACACCCTCGCGTACGTACGCGCCATGGCGATCCGGGTCCTGGAGGAGACCGGTCTCCTCCCGCACCTCAACCCGGGCGTGCTGACCTGGACCGACCTCCAGCGCCTCAAGCCCGTCGCCCCGTCCATGGGCATGATGCTGGAGACCACCGCCACCCGCCTGTGGTCCGAACCGGGCGGCCCGCACCACGGCTCCCCGGACAAGGAACCCGCCGTACGCCTGCGGGTGCTGGAGGACGCGGGCCGCTCCAACGTCCCGTTCACGACCGGCATCCTGATCGGGATCGGCGAGTCCTACGAGGAGCGCGCCGACTCCCTCTTCGAGCTCCGCAGGACCGCCCGCGCCTACCACGGCATCCAGGAGGTCATCGTCCAGAACTTCCGCGCCAAGCCGGACACGGCGATGCGCGGCATGCCGGACGCCGAACTGGAGGAGCTGGCCGCGGCCGTCGCCGTCGCCCGGCACGTCCTCGGTCCGTCCGCCCGCATCCAGGCCCCGCCGAACCTCGTCGACGCCGAGTACGCGCTGCTCATCGGCGCGGGCATCGACGACTGGGGCGGCGTCTCCCCGCTCACCCCCGACCATGTGAACCCCGAACGCCCTTGGCCGCACATCGACGAACTTGCCGCGCGGACCGCCGAGTCGGGCTTCGCGTTGCGTGAACGTCTCACCATCTACCCGGAGTTCATCCGGCGTGGCGAGCCCTGGCTCGATCCCCGCCTGCTCCCGCACGTCCGCGCCCTCGCCGACCCGGAGACGGGCCTCGCGAAGGAAGGGGCGATCCCCGTCGGCCTGCCCTGGCAGGAACCCGACGAGGAGTTCGGCGCCACCGGCCGCACCGATCTGCACCGCACGATCGACACCCGGGGCCGTACCGGCGACCGCCGCGAGGACTTCGACGAGGTGTACGGGGACTGGGAGGCGCTGCGTGAGGCCGCCGCCCCCGGAATGGTCCCCTCCCGCGTCGACGCCGATGTGCGCCAGGCGCTCGGCCAGGCCGCCGACGACCCGACGAAACTCACCGACGACCAGGCGCTCGCCCTGCTCCACGCGGACGGCCCGGCGCTCGACGAGCTGTGCCGGATCGCGGACACCCTGCGCCGTGACGTGGTCGGTGACGACGTCACGTACATCGTCACCAGGAACATCAACTTCACCAACGTCTGCTACACCGGCTGCCGCTTCTGCGCCTTCGCCCAGCGGCGCACCGACGCCGACGCGTACACCCTCTCCCTGGACCAGGTCGCCGACCGCGCCGCCCAGGCGTGGGACGTCGGCGCGGTGGAGGTCTGCATGCAGGGCGGCATCCATCCCGATCTCCCCGGCACCGCGTACTTCGACATCGCGCGGGCGGTGAAGGAACGCGTCCCCGGCATGCACGTGCACGCCTTCTCGCCGATGGAGGTCGTCAACGGGGCGACCCGCACCGGCATGTCCATCCGCGACTGGCTGATCGCCGCGAAGGAGGCCGGGCTCGGCTCGATCCCCGGCACGGCGGCCGAGATCCTGGACGACGAGGTCCGCTGGGTCCTCACCAAGGGCAAGCTGCCGACGGCGACCTGGCTGGAGGTCATCCGCACCGCGCACGAGGTGGGCCTGCGCTCCTCGTCGACGATGATGTACGGCCACGTCGACCAGCCCCGCCACTGGCTCGGCCACCTCAGGACCCTGGCCCGACTCCAGCAGGAGACCGGCGGATTCACGGAGTTCGTCACCCTCCCGTTCATCCACACCAACGCCCCGGTCTACCTGGCCGGCATCGCCCGCCCCGGCCCGACCGACCGCGACAACCGGGCCGTCACCGCCATGGCCCGGCTGCTGCTCCACCCGCACATCACCAACATCCAGACCAGTTGGGTGAAGCTCGGCACGGAAGGCGCCGCCGAGATGCTGCGCTCGGGCGCCAACGACCTCGGCGGCACGCTGATGGAGGAGACCATCTCCCGGATGGCGGGGTCGAGTTACGGCTCGTACCGCTCCGTCCAGGACCTGATCGCCATCGCGGAACTCGCGGGCCGCCCGGCGAAGCCGCGTACGACGCTGTACGGGGAGGTCCCCGAGGAGCGGGTGACGGCGGCTGCCGCGTCCGACGGACACCTGCCGGAGCTGCTGCCCGTGCTGCCGGACTGACCGTGTGCCGGTACCGGTCGGCCCATGCCGTTCCCGCGGCGGCGGGGGAGGGGCCGCGGCAGCCGGGGAGGACGGTGTCCGGTGTCCCCCGCCGGAGCGGCGGCAGCAAGGGCGGGTCCGGTCCGTGCCGCCTGCGCTGTTTCTCCGCCGTTTCCTCCGCCCGGTACCAGGATGCTCAGGCGGGTTCGGTGACGCCGGCGAGGAAGCCGCGCATCAGGTCGGCCACGGTGTGCAGCCGGCTCTCCAGCAGGAAGTGGCCGCCGGACAGGAGATGCACCCGGGCCGCCGGCAGGTCGCGGCGGAAGGCCTCCGCGCCGGCCGGGCCGAAGATCTCGTCGTTGCGCCCCCAGACGGCGAGCAGGGGCACCTGGCTGGTGCGGAAGTACTCCTGCACCGCCGGGTACTGACGTGCGTTGGAGGGGTAGTCGGCGTAGAGCCTGAGCTGGATCTCGGGGTTGCCCGGCCGGTTGACCATCGCGTGGTCGTGGTGCCAGGTGTCGGGACTGACCGTCTCGGGGTCCGCCACCCCGTGGACGTACTGCCAGCGGATCATGTCGAGGTCCAGGCTGCGGCGCAGCGGCCCGGCCAGCGACTCGTCGTCCGGGTTCCGTGCGTACGTCCACAGCGGATCCCAGAAGGAGGGGACGAAGCCCTCCTCGTAGGCGTTTCCGTTCTGGCTGACGATCGCGGTGATCCGGTCGGGATCGCGCAGCGCGAGCCGCCAGCCCATGGGGGCGCCGTAGTCCTGGACGTACAGGGAGAACGTCCTGATGCCCAGCTCGTCGAGGAGCCGGTGCTCCATCTCGGCCAGGGAGTCGAAGGTGTAGTCGAAGGCGTCGGGAGCCGGTGCCGACGAGAACCCGAAGCCGATCATGTCGGGAGCCACGACGTGATAGCGGTCCGACAGGAGCGGGATCAGGTTGCGGAACATGAAGGAGCTGGTGGGCATGCCGTGGAGCAGGACGACGGTCGGTGCCGCCGGGTCGCCCGCCTCCCGGTAGAAGACGTCGAGTCCGTCGATCCGCACCGTGCGGTGGTGGACGGTGGCCGGAGCGCAGGAATTCACGGGGTCTCCAAGGCTGAGGGGGCGTTCTGCCGGCGCGGCGGGACAGGTCCGGAGCGGCGCGGTGACGCGAAGGGAGATCCGACCTCCCCGGCGACCGACCTCCCCGGCGACCGGGCGACCGGGTGGGCCCTTTCCGGTCACCGTAGGTGGGGGACCCCCGTCCCGCACCTCGGCGCCCGCACCGGGGCGACCGGCCTCCACCGGGAGGAGCGAACGCAGGGGCCGCCGGGGCCGCGAGGCGCACCGGCCCGCCGGGAGGGGCGGGGCCGGTTGCGGCGCCTCCCGCGTCGTCAGCGGTCGGCTCGGCCGTCCTGGGCGACACGCCCTTCCGCCGTGGCGATCACGTCGTCCAGTACGTCCCGGGAGCGCAGCAGCTCGCTGATCTGCCGGTCGATGCGGTCGCGCTCCACGGTGAGGTCGCCGACGCGTACCTGATGTACGTGGGCGGGCCGACGGGCTACACGGACTACCCGCCCCTGCCCGCCGGCGCGTGGGGGCGTGCGGCGCGGGGTGAGGCGGGCCGGGGCCGGTCGTGGGACGGCCGACAGCCCGGTTCGGCCTGCGGGCCGTCCGTCCGCTCGGGTTGTCGTCGGCGCCCGGCCCCGAGGCCGGGCGGCCGAACTCGACGAGCGAAACCGGTCCGGCCGTTCACAGCCGGACCGACCGACCGGCTGACGTCGGGCCGTCCGTTGCCGGGTACGCAGGCCGCGTCGCGCTCGTCGCCATAGTGCTGGCCGGATTCTGGCCGGCCGTCCAGGGCTGGTACGCAGGACTGCCCGAGTCAGTGCCGGACCACAAGCCCTAGAACGGTGGAACGCCATCACCCATCACCGAGATCGGCACAGGCGTGCACTCACTGTCGTGCAGATGGCTCTCCGGCCGCTGATACACCCGCCGCGCACCAAGCGGTCCCCCGTACGCTCCCCGCCGTAGACTTATCAGGGAGCTTGAGCCTTGCCAGACGTCCAGTTCAGGCGGGCCCCGCGAGACTGATCCCGCCAAGGGCGGCGGGATGGGAGCTTCCCACGGCTCCAGCCATTGCGGGCTCTCTCCAATGAGCGGAAGTCCCTGCCTCGCTTTGCGGGCGGTGGAATCCCCCTCAGGAAGGACGTGGGCCAGATGAGCCACCTTGTGAGCCAGGTGCCCATCAGTGACATCACACTGGCCGCTTCGGCTGTGCGCTGGATTTTCCCCGTCGGTATAGCAGTGGTCGTAGTCGCTGTTCTGCTTGGCCTCGTCCGGTGGGACGTGCGCCGTCGGTCTCGGGCACAACAGCAGGGACCACGGGCCGAACCTTTCTCCCGAAGCAGCGAAAACTTGAGGGCTGCAGATGATTTCGGGGAAGGTATCAGCCCCTATGAGATCAACCGTCCCTCTTCGCCAAGGGACCTACCCAAGGATGACAACGGTGGGACTTTTGGCAGTGGAAGACCGGGCGGCTGACGGGTCGGCGACATCGGCGGCACATGCCGAGATCACCGCGCGGTCGGATCTGCTTTCGATACACGCCTGAGGGCTGTCCCGTTATCCCTGGCGCCCGCCAGGGATAACGGGACAGCCCTCAGGAAGGCCCGGCGGAGCCTTCCGGGCGGGCTGTCCGGTACTCGTCCGGCTCGTGTGGCGGGAAGAAGTCCGTGACGTGCGGCGTGCCGCTCAGCGCGGCGTCGACCCGGCCCCGGATGTAGTCGCCGGTCATCGGGCAGTCCAGGGCATCGTCGGTGCGGCAGCCGAGCATGTGGTTCAGGACCGCCACAGCACGGTCGAGCTTCTCGATGCGCCGGCGCATCGCGTCCCGCTGGGCGGTGATGAGCCCGAGGCGGTCCTCGACCTTCTCGCTGTCGACGATCGCGCTCGTCTCCGTGAGGGTCAGCATGCCGTCGTCGTGCCAGAGCTGCGCGTAGGCGAGCCGGGCGAGATCCTCGCGGGTGTAGTAGCGGACGCGCCCCCGGCGCACGCTGTGCCGGACGAGCCCGCGCTCCTCGTAGAACCGGAGCGCCGGGACCGTGAGCCCGAACGCGTCGGCGACCTCGCTGATCGAGTACAGATCCTTCACGGGCACCTCCGCCGGGTTCCCCGGCCTGCTGCGGCCCCCGCACACTTGCGCTCAAGTCTACTTGAGCGTGAAAGCTGGCGGGGCAGCCGACCACAGGAAGGTTCCCGTGTCCGTTCCCGCACCGGCGCCCAGCCGCTCCGCCCAGTCCCCGTCGCCCGTCCAAGGTCCGCCGCCCCGGGGGACATCCTCGGCCGTGGTCCTGGTGACCGGCTTCGTCCTGCTCAGCCTGAACACCCGCGTGGCGTTCGGGCAGCTCGGCCCGCTCGCGCCCGTGGCGGGCTTCGGGACCGGGACCGTCACCCTGCTCGGTCTGCTGCCACCGCTCTGCATGGGCGCGTTCGCGCCGCTCGTCTCACTGGTCCGGCGCCGGTTCGGGGAGGAGCGCGGCCTGTTCGCGGCCAGTGTCCTGCTGCTCGCCGGGGCGGTCGTCCGCATGCTGGGACTGCCCGGCCTGTTCGTCGGCACGGTGATCGTCAGCATCGCCACGGCGGTCGTGAACGTGCTGATACCGGTGTTCGTCCGCAGCCGCTTCGCCCACCGGCGGGTCGGCGTCATGATGGGTGTCTACGCCCTGTCGATGGGCGCGGGTTCGGCACTGATCGCGGCGCTGATGGTGCCGGTGTGGCAGGCGACCGGACACGCGTGGGAAACGGCGATCGGCCTCGCGGTGATCCCGGCGGCGCTCGCGGCGATCGGTGTCGCACCGCAGCTGCGGGGGTCCGCCGGCCCCCGGCCGGTCGACACGGCGCGGACGACACGGGAGGCGCCGGAGGCCCGGAGGGCCGAGGCAGCGGAACGGGGCCGGGCCGACGGCGTCCTGCGCACGCCGCTGGCCTGGAGCCTGGTCGCGTTCTTCGGCTTCCAGACGCTGCTCTTCTACACCACGCTCGCCTGGCTGCCCGCGATCCTCGTCGACGCGGGTGTCTCCGGGGCGACAGCCGGAAACATGCAGTCGCTGTTCATCGTCGGAGTCGCCGTCGGCGGCTTCACCGCCCCGGTGCTGGCGGCCGCACGTACCGATCAGCGCCCGCACATCGTCGCGATCATCCTGATCTGCGCGGCCGGTTACGTGGGCCTGCTGACCGCACCCGCATCCGCGCCCGCCGTCTGGGCGCTCGTGCTCGGGACCGGTCTCGGCGGCGGCCAGGCGCTGGCCGGGGTTCTCTACGTCAAGCGCGGCAAGGACCACGACCACGTGGCGGCCCTGTCCGCCGCCGCGCAGACCGGCGGCTACCTCCTCGCCGCCACGGGCCCGGCGACCGCGTCGCTGCTCCACACGGTGACGGGGGCGTGGACCGTGCCTCTCGTCACCGCCGTGGTCGTACTCGCGCTGAGCCTCCTGGCAAGCCTGCACGCCGGTCACGACCGGCAGCCCGCGACGACGGCGAGACGCCCCGCACCTCAGTGACCGGCGACGAACCCGACGAAGGCGGCCCAGGCGGGGGCGGTGATGAGGAGTGTGGGGCCGGTGGGGGTTTTGCTGTCGCGTACGGGGATGAGGCCGGGGTAGTTGTCGGCGACTTCGACGCAGTTGTTGGCGCCCCCGTCGCTGTAGCTGGACTTGCGCCACACCGCAGTGCTGAGGTCGGGGATACGGCTCATGATCTGTGCTCCTCCAGGATGCCTCTGATGAACGCGATGGAGTCCGACGGGGACCACGCCAGATCCCGGAGGCGATCGTAGGACAGCCGATAACGCGTGACCTCGGTCGGATCTTCGATCAACTCGGCGCAGCCGTTGCCTTCCGTGTAGGCAATGGCGCTGCCGTCGCCCTGCCACAGCAGCGTCAAGGAACCGTCCATCAGATGGTGTGCCCCCGCACTGAAGGGGAGAACCTGGAGAACGACCGACGACGTCTCGGCCATGTCGATGAGATGGGCCAGCTGCTCGTCCCACGCCTTGCCGTCCTTCACCGGGCGACGGAGCGCGTACTCGTCCATGATGATCCTGGCGGACGGGGCGGGCTTGCGGTGCAGCAGTTGCTGCCGCCCGATGCGCGCTATGACCTGCTCCTCCACCAACTCTGCCTCGTCGTCAGTTTCCTGAGCGCCGGACAGTAATTCGCGGGCGACCGCCTCGGTCTGCAAAATCCCCGGAATCCCCAACGTGAACAAGTGCATGATCCGCGCCGCCGGCTCCAGCCGCATGAACTCCTTGTACTTGTCCTTGAACACCTCCCTCCGCGCCACCTTCCACAGCTGAACCAGCAGCCCCCCGGACTCGTAGTGCCGGTCCAGGTCCTCCATCACCGCGAGCTTCGAGAGCCGCTGGCCCATCTCCAGTCGGTACAGATAGCTCTTGTCGTAGCGCGTCTCCTCGGCCAACTGCCCCAGCGACTTCCCTGCCTTCTGCCGCAGGTACCGCAGCGCTCTCCCCAGCGCCGCCCGCCCCGACTCCTCGTCCTCTTCGCCGAGTTCGGCCATGTCGGTCCCTCCCTGTTGCCCTGTCCGCGGGCAATCGCGTGCCTCTGTCGAGCGTAGGTCGACCGGCGTGACCATGAAGGCACGAACGGTAATCACCACCCCTCCGGGCCGTTCGTCGCGTTCCCCCACCCGATCTCCGCCGTAAGGAACCGCCATGGCCGATTTCCCGCTCCGTCTGCTCCCCTGGACGTCCCCTGAAGGCAGGCCCTGCTACCTCAGCACGGACAACCCTCACAGCAGGCTCTCCCGGCTGGCCGACGAGATGGAGGACGATCAACTCGACTGCGGGGAGGCGGTCGTGGCGGGAGCCGGGGCCGTGCTTGCCGACCAGGCGGCCGGTGAGCTCGCGCTCAGGTTCGCGCTCACCAGGGCCATCGAGTCGCTGCGCGAAGTGCTCCGGGTCGCGGAGAGCCGGGGTGTGCGCATTCGGGACGAGCCCTGCGCCGCCGACGGGGGGAACGTCGACCGGGATCGCCCCATGGCCGACTGCTGCTCCGAGACCCGGAAATCCCCGGAGAATGCTGCTCAAAAGTGATCGCAGGATCTACTCCGTACATTCCGTTCAGGCTCACAACCGGTCGTTCCGGTTCGATTACAGTGCTGCGCGTCAAAGCTGCGCAGTCGTACGCGCACGGCCTGCACGGACGGCTTGCGCGGACGGGGGAGGGGCACGGTGAGCACAGGGACCACAGCCGTCTGGGGCCGTGCCGAGCAGCAGGACTTCCGCAGCCGGGTGCGTGGGGCTCTGCTCGGCGGGGCCATCGGCGACGCGCTGGGAGCGGGTGTCGACGGGCTCACGCTCGAAGAGATCCGGGCGGCCCACGGCGTCGACGCGGTCACCGACTTCGTACCCGCGCACGGTGGGCGCGGCGTCGTCACCGCGATCACGCAGCTCACCCTGTTCACCGTGGACGGGTTGATCCGCGCCCAGGTCCGCCGCGACACCGGCGCCTGGCATCCGCCCACCGATGTGCACCGGGCCCATCTGCGGTGGGCGGCCACCCAGCGCGACTGGGGGCCCGACGAGCGGCGCAAGGACAACGGCTGGCTCGCCCTGCAGGAGTGGCTCTACGCCCGCCGCGCCCCCACCCGGGAGTGCCTGACCGGTTTCGGCGACACCACCATGGGCACCCTCGACCGGCCCAAGAACCCCACCGCGCGGGACTCGGCCGCCCTCACCCGGTCCGCTCCGTTCGGTCTGCTCGTCGGCTGGGAGCCCCAGCTCGTCCTCCAACTGGCCGTCGAGTGTGCCGCGCAGACCCACGGCCACCCCACCGCGCTGCTCTCCGCGGGTGCCCTGGCCGTCATGGTGCACGGGCTGGCCCGGGGCGAGACCCTGGACGGTGCCGTCCAGCACGCGCTGGCCCTGCTCGCCGAGCGCCCGGGGCACGAACCGGTCACCGAGGCGCTGAAGCGGGCTCTCGGCACCGTACGGCAGGGCATACCGGGGCCGGCCCTGATCGAGTCGCTGGGCGTCACGGACGCCGCCGAGGAGGTCCTCGCCGTCGCCCTCTACTGCGCGCTGGTGGGCGAGGACGTGCGGCACGGGCTGCGGCTGGCCGTGAACCACGGGGGGCCTTCCGCGGCCACCGGAGCCCTGTGCGGAGCGCTGCTCGGCGCGTTGCACGGCGAGACCGCGCTGCCGCCGGCCTGGCTCGCCGAACTGGAGGGCCGGGCCACCCTCCTGGAACTCGCCGACGACTTTGCGATGGAGATGACCCAGGGGCCCGCCCTGCACAGCCCGTCGGCCGCCGCCCCGGGCTGGCTGACCCGGTATCCGCGTGGCTGAGACCTCGAACCATGGGGGAAGGGGGCGAGGGACGGCCGCCGCCGCGGCCGTCCCCCGTCCCTCGCCGCCTTCCGTACGGACGGCGGGCGTCAGTCCTTCGCGCCCTCCACGACGGCGGCGTCCCCGGAACCGGGCTGCGCCCCCGCCTGCGCCGGAACCGTCGCTCCGGCTCCCGTGCCGTCACCGTCCGAGTTGATCTGCTCGATGACGGCGTCGCGCTCCGGGGTGTCCTCCGGCCTGACGAGGCCGATCACGATGTAGAGGACCAGCGAGATCGCCAGCGGCAGCGCCACCTGGTACTGCAGCGCGACGTCCGTCTTCACCGAACCGTCGAAGTTGTAGTTGGTGAAGTAGAACGCCAGCAGACCCGCCGCCCAGCTGGTGAGCGCCGCCGTGGGTCCGGACCTGCGGAAGCTGCGCAGCAGACCCAGCATGAACGGGATCGCGATCGGGCCCATCAGACCGGCGACCCACTTGATGACGACGGAGATGATGTCCTTGAACGTCGGCGAGTTGATCTGGGTGGCCAGCGCCATCGACAGACCGAGGAAACCGAGCGTGGACAGCCGCGCCGCCAGCAGCCCGGCCCGGCTGCCCCAGCCGCGCGCCGCCTTGGAGAGGACGGGCGCGATGTCGCGGGTGAAGACCGCCGAGATGGCGTTGGCGTCCGAGGAGCACATGGCCATCGTGTGCGAGAAGAAGCCGACGACGACCAGACCCAGCAGTCCGTGCGGAAGCAACTGCTCGGTCATCAGGGCGTAGCTGTCCGAGGCGTCGGGCTTCTGCGCGTGGACCAGCAGTGGGGCGCACCACATCGGGAAGAACAGGACGGTGGGCCAGACCAGCCAGAGCACGGCCGAGAGCCGGGCCGAGCGCTTCGCCGCGGCGGCGGACTCCGTTGCCATGTAGCGCTGGGCCTGGTTCCACATGCCGCCGTTGTACTCGAAGGTCTTGATGAAGAGGTACGCCAGCAGGAAGGTCACGGTGTACGGGCCGGCCGTCGGGTCGGTGTGGCCCTCGGGCAGCTTGTCCCAGACCGTCCACAGGGTGCTGACGCCGTCGAGTTCGGCCATGGCGGTGACGAGCATCGCGACCCCGGCGAAGAGCTGGATGACGAACTGCCCCAGCTCTGTGAGCGCGTCCGCCCACAGACCGCCGACCGTGCAGTAGACGGCGGTGATGCAGCCGGTGATGAAGATGCCCTGAGTGATCGAGATACCCGTGAAGACGGAGAGGAGGGTGGCGATGGCCGCCCACTTGGCACCGACGTCCACGATCTTCAGCAGCAGACCGGACCAGGCGAGTGCCTGCTGGGTCGGGATGTTGTAGCGGTTCTTCAGGTATTCGAGCGGGGACGCGACGTGCAGCCGTGAACGCAGCCGGTTGAGCCGGGGCGCGAAGAGCTGGGCGCCGATGCCGATGCCGATGGCGATCGGCAGCGACCAGGTCACGAAGGAGGTGACGCCGTACTGATACGCGATTCCGGCGTAACCGGTGAACATCACCGCGCTGTAGCCGGACATGTGGTGCGAGATGCCGGACAGCCACCACGGCATCTTGCCGCCGGCCGTGAAGAAGTCGCTGACGTTGTCCACACGCTTGTGGGACCAGAGCCCGATCGCGATCATCACGCCGAAGTAGCCGATGAGCACGACCCAGTCGAGACTGTTCATGTGTCCCCTCCTGGGGTCCGCCTTATGAACGGGGTGCGCACTTCGTCAGTGAGGCCGCTCAGCGGTGTCCCCGTGCGGGAGCGGGGACTTCGGGGATTGAACCGCCTGTGCGGCACCCCGGTCAAGGTTTCCGTGGTCAGGGATGTGAACGAGGATCAGCAAGGCGAACGGTTTTACTTGTTCTTGACTCGCGTGGGCGTTGTCGTGAACGTGACGGCGGCCACACGATGAGCGGGCACTTCGTCAGGCTGTGCAGAGCGTCGGAAGGACCGAGAAGCACAGAAAGACCGCACGGGATGCGGGTCCCGTGCGGCCGAGAAGGAGGAGAGCTGGCCCTGCGAGCCGGTCGTGCGAACCGGCCCTACCGCATCAACTCGCCCGCGTTGACCAGCAGGGACTGTCCGGTGATCGCCCGCGCCCGGTCCGAGGCCAGGAACGCGGCGGCCTCGGCGACATCGCCGTCCGTGGCGAGGTCCGGAAGCGCCATGCGCTCGGTGAGCCTGCCGAGCACCTCGGCCTCGGGCACGCCCTCGGTGTGCGCGGTGAACTGTACGTACGCCTGCACCGGCGGACCCCACATCCAGCCGGGCAGTACCGTGTTCACGCGGATCCGGTGCGGGCCGAACTCCCGGGCCATGGAGTACATCGCCGAGGTGAGCGCCCCCTTCGAGGCCGCGTACGCCGCCTGCCGCACCTGGGACGGGGCGGCCACCGAGGACTGCGTACCGATGACGACCACCGAGCCGCCCCGCTCCTTGAGGCCGGGCAGGCAGGCGCGCGTCATCCGCAGCGTGCCGAGCAGATTGACGTCGACGACCGACTGCCAGGTGGCGAAGTCGGCGTCCTCGATCCCGCCGAAGTAGCTGTCCCAGGCGGCGACATGGACCACCGCGTCGATCCGCCCGAACCGCTCCAGCGCCAGCGCGGCGAGCGCCTCGCACTGCGCCTCGTCCGTGATGTCGGTGGTCAGATGGGCGGTGCGCAGGCCGTCCGGGTCGATCTCCGCGGCCGACTTGGCGAGGTTCGCCGCGGTGCGCGCCCCGAGCACCGCGTTGCCGCCGTCCCGTACGACCGTCGCCGCGACCTGGTGCCCGAGCCCGGCGCCCACGCCGGACACGATGACGGTCTTCCCCGCGAGCAACATCGGTGGCCTCCCGGCTCTGGCAGTTCTCCTGACGGGGCGTCAGAGTAGGACGCCGCTGCGGAGTACGGAAGGGGAACGGCATGAGCGACGAGACGCGGAGCGACACCTACGCCGAACTGGCCGCGCTGGGACCGTACGGCGTCCATCCCGGCCACGCGCTGATCACCATGGTCGAACCGCACCCGGGCCATGAGTACGCGTACAACCGCTGGTATGAAGACGATCACTACTACGCAGGCGCGATGGCGATGCCCTGGATGTTCGCCGGGCGGCGCTGGGTGGCCACCCGGGAGCTCCAGCAGTTGCGCTATCCGGAGAAGTCCGCGGTCGCGCAGCCGGTCGGCGCGGGGTGCTACCTGTCCACGTACTGGGTGACGGACGGGCGCTACGACGACCACATGAAGTGGACCGTCGGGATCAACAAGCGGCTGAACCGGGACGGCCGGGTCTACCAGGACCGCACCCATGTGTTCACGTCGTTCCAGGACCACGAGGCGACGGTCTACCGGGACGGCGCCGCGGGGCCCCGGGACTTCCACGCGCTCGACCACCCCTATCGCGGGCTGGTCCTCCAGGTGATCGACACCGAAGGCGCTCAGCGGCGGGCCGAGTTGCTGGAGTGGCTGCGCTCGCGGCATCTGCCGAAGCGGCTGAGCGGCTCCCCGGCGGCGATGGTGACCGTCTTCCGTCCCACGCCGCTGCCCGGCGACCGGATGACCTATGTGAAACAGGTCGAGGGCGTCGACACCCGGCTGACCCTGCTGTGGTTCCTCCAGGAGGACCCGCGGGACTGCTGGGCCGGGCACTTCACCGGGCTCGACGCGCTGGTCGCCGAATCAGGCCTGGGGCGAGTGGAGCTGGTGGCACCGTTCATCCCGACGGTGCCCGGGACCGATCTGCATGTCGATCAACTGCGCTGAACACCGCTCGCCCTGCCGGGCATTCCCCCGTCAGGTATTCCCTGCGGGACATCCCCTGCGGGACATCCCCTGCAGGACATCCCCTGCAGGACATCCCCTGCGGGACATCCGCCGCAGGGCATTCCCCGCAGGGTATTCCTCGACCGGTCCCTTTCGGGTGGCCCCTTCCAGGCGGTCCTTTCCGGGCCGGCCGTTGCCGTTTCTGCCGATGTGCCCCGGTGTCCGGCAACGCCTACGCCGGTACAAGCGTGCCCCGGGGCGGGAATTCCCCGGGGCAGGCACCGGGCACCCTCGGCCAGGACGGCGGACCAGCCGAGAGAGCCGCACGCGACACCGGTACCGATGCTGCGGGCGAACGGTGGAAAGCAGCGGTCAGGCGTCGATGGCGCCCTTGCCGACGTCACGCACGAAGGCGTTCCACGCGGCGGGGACGAACGTGACCGAAGGACCCTCGGGGGCCTTCGAGTCGCGTACGGCGATTGCCTGCGCGAGAGGGGACTTGACTTCGACGCAGGCGCCGTTGCCCCCGGAATACGAGGACTTCGTCCACTTGTCCGTAGCACCCTGACGAATGGCCATGTTCACTCCGGTTCAGAGAGTCGTGTAAAGGACACCGACAGTGTTCCGTCAGTGCTCCATTTGGCGTGATCGACGCTACTCGCCAAGTCTCTTGAGTGAAGGGGGCATTCACTCGACCGGATGGTATATACCACCAAGGTCTTCCTCTGTGGGTGGGCGGCGGTGTACCTTACCGCCGCCCTTCCCGTTGCATCACTTCATTTCCCGCATACCGGACCATTGGGCTGTCCGGTTTTACGCGCCGGCGCGCTCGGTTTCACGCACCGGAGCTTCCGGTTTCACGCACCAGGGCTTCCCGCGTACTTCTTCGCGATGTCGCTGATGAAGTCCCGGGTCTGCTCCACGTTCAGCGCCTGGGCCCGCAGATGCTCGTACATGACGCTGTACCGCTGCACGTCATTGGATTTCTCCAGGTAGAGGTCGCTGGTGACGCCCTCGATATAGACGACACTGGAGTCCGCGGCGTCCGGGAATTCCAGGATGGCGTACTGCCCGTTGATGCCGGGGTGCGCGCCCATGTCGAACGGCAGGACCTGCACGGTGACGTGCGGCAGGTGCGACAGTTCGACCAATTGCTCCAACTGCTCGATCATCACCTGCCTGCCGCCTACCAGTCGGTGCAGCGCGGACTCGTCGATCACCACCCACAGCCGCAGCGGATGCTCCGGGTCGGTGATCCGGTCCTGGCGGCGGGCCCGTACGCTGACGCGCTTGTCGATCTCGCTCGGCGGGGCCTCCGGCAACGCGCCGCTGATCAGCGCCTCGGCGTAGCTCCGCGTCTGCAGCAGGCCCGGTACCACCTGGGGTTCGTACACCCGCAGCGACTCGGCGTCGGTCTCCAGACCGATGTAGACGCTGTACGGGATGTCACCGAAGGCGTGCCACCAGCCCTGCTGGCGCGAGTCCTTGGCCATCTGCATGAGCGAGTCGACGATCCGGTGGTCCTCGACCTCGTACACCCCGCAGAGATCGCGGACGTCGCGCTGACTGATGGAACGGCGGCCGTTCTCCAGGCGGCTGATCTTCGACTGCGACACCAGCAGTCGCTCCGCCACCTCCTCGGCCGTCATACCTTTGAGTTCGCGCAGTCGGCGCAATTCCTGGCCCAACCGGCGTCGCCTGACGGTGGGATTGACGTTGGACGGCACGGAAACGGCACCTCCGGCTATGTAGCTGTGCGTATCTACTGCTGAGCAGATTGCCACCCCTGCCCCTGGCCGCGCTGGGAAATGGACACACACGCAAGAGCGCGGGGCGGCCGTGAATCCGGCTGCCCCGCGCTTGGTGCGGCTCCCGAACCGGGTCTTGGGGACGGCGGTGCGGCGGTATTCGATTGGTGCGTCCGTGCCGTTGGTACGGCCGTGCCGTGTGGTGCCCTGCGCTGCCGTGCGGTGTGCCGCGCCCGCCAGGGATGACGGGACAGCCCTTAGTGGGCCGCGGTGTGCGCCATACTGCCGCGGCGTGACTGCGACTGCACTTGCGGTTGCAACGGCATTCCGGCCGCCTGGTTGCGGCGCGGCTGTGCGACCGCCCCGTTCTGGACGTCCATCACGGCATGCGCCACGAGTCCGCCCATCGGGTCGTGCCTGATCAGGTCCCGGAGCCTGGAGCGCGATGAACGCCCCTCGTTCCCGGGGTACAGGTGCTTGCCGAGTCCGACCGCGTGGGCCAGCGCGGCGAGCGCCGCGGTCCGCGGGTCCGGCGGTACGCCGGTGCGAATCGCGCTGTCCAGCCTGGCTCTGATGTCCCGGCTGATCGCCGTGTCCGTCGCCTGGTAGCGAGTCGTCGGCAGAACTCCGCACATCTGGCCCGCCACGGCATGCACCATGCCGCACCGCTCCAGATGAGCGAGGTAGATCTGACGCAGCCCCAGCCGGGGCCCGCCAATCCAGTGGACCGCCCGGACCGGGCTGCCGCGTCGGCGCAGCAGTTCCAGTGCGGAGTCCAGAGTCGGATCTCCTGTCGGCCGTGGCATCACCACGGCGATACGATCCCCGTCAGGGGCTATCCGTCCTGCCAGAGCCAGCTCCACTAGCTGAGCTCCGGCGAGGCCGAGGTCGAGCGACTGCGGCTGCGCTGTGGTACCCGTGGTCGGGTCCAGAGCGAGCAGCAGAAGCTCCTCCGGAATTGTTCTGCGGCTCCTGCCCATCCATGCCTCCCCGCGTGGATGAATGACAGGGTGACCCCTCTCACATTGGTCTGTCGAGAGCGCCTGGGTGCTTTGTATGGGAACCAGTAGGTATGTCGTTCTCGTCTAGCAGCCGGGCCGGTGGTTCACACAGGACACTGGTAGATGGTTCGGACAGCGCGGGGATGTCCCCGCGCCGCATGGAGGAGGCATCGGTGGCGGGCGAGTCCCCCGACAAGTCGAAGCAGCAGGAGTCGTCGGGGACGGCTCGCAGCGGGAGCGATCCGCGGCTTGCCGTCTTCCGTGAACCGCCCGCCGAGGCCGAGGCCCGCGGCGGGACGGACACGGCGACAGCGGTTTTCCGTACGGGGTCGTCCGGCGACGGCAACGGCGAGGGCGGCAAGGCGGACACGGCGACGGCCGTCTTCCGTACGCGATCGTCCGGGGACGACGAGGACGGGAAGCGCGACGAGAGCCCGGCGGCTCGGGAGGCCTCCTCGGACGGAGAGGCCTCCGGCGACTCCGACGGCTCCGAAGCCTCTGCGGGCGCCGAGGGTGCCGAGGGTGCGGAGAAGGCCGCTCAGGGCCCGGAGAAGGCGTCTGAGGCCCCTGAGCCCGCGAAGAGCGCGGCGGACGCGGACGTTGCCGAGCCTGCCGATGCGGCGGCTCCCGAGGCGGGTGACGCGCGGCTGCGCGCGGCGGTCGTCGCCTGGGTGTCGAAGGACGGCGGCGAGGGCGACGAGAGTGGCGAGGGCGGCGAAGGCTCGAAGGAGGCCGTCGACGCGAAGGGCGCCACGTCCGAGAGCGCGGCCGAGCCGGACGCGGACGCTTCGGGCGCGGACGTCACCGATGCGGATGCGGATGCTTCGGACGCGGCGACCGCGTCGAGCGATGACGCTTCCGACGAGGCCCGGGTCACCGCACGCGAGAAGACCTCGGACGACGAAGACGACGAAGACGACGAAGCCTCGGAAGGCGAGGCCGAGGTCACGGCCGGTGCGTCTGACGCGGGCGACGCGGGCGATGGCGACAAGGCGACGATCGCGGGCGGCGCGGCGAAGGCCAAGCGCACGGACAAGACCAAGAGCGCGGACGACGCCAAGGCGAAGGACGTCGACACCGGCAAGGACACCGCCGAGGCGAAGGACGTCGACACCGCCAAGGCCAACGCCAAGGACACCGGCAAGGACACCGCCGAGGCGAAGGACGTCGACGACGCCGAGGACGCGGACGGTGAGGACAAGGACGACACCTCCGAGGGCAAGCGCGGCGCCGATCAGCCGACCGCCGTCTTCAGGGCGCCCGCGGCGGCCAAGGTCGACCAGCCGACGACCGCGCTGAAGATC
This sequence comes from Streptomyces sp. NPDC104309, assembly GCF_055584025.1. Taxonomy (NCBI): domain Bacteria; kingdom Bacillati; phylum Actinomycetota; class Actinomycetes; order Kitasatosporales; family Streptomycetaceae; genus Streptomyces; species Streptomyces sp. NPDC104309. The sequence continues at coordinate 170,092 of NZ_JBVJMV010000002.1, forward strand.
ACTTCGCCCCCGTCGAAGCCGGACGCGGAGTCGAAGCCCGAGTCCGCCGCCGAGCGGACCAGCAAGTTCGTCCCCCTGCGCGGCGACGACGTGCGGCCGGCGCCGGCGCCCGCACCTCGCAAGCCCGAGGCACCGGCGGCCCTTTCCACCGCGACGCCCGGCGCGCCGCTTCCCGCTCCCGCGCTCTCCACCGCCGAGCGGACCACGCAGCAGCCGATGCCGCCCAAGCCGCCGCTCGATCTGCTGGCCGAGCTGACGAACACGCCTCCGCCGCCCGAGACGCCGGTCCGCTCCGCCGTGCGCCGGGTCAAGATCTGGACCCCGCTGGTCCTGCTTCTGCTGATCATCTTTGCGATCGTGCAGATGGTGCGCCCGCTCCCGGACCCCGAACTCCGGCTGTCGGCGAAGCCGACGTACACCTTCAAGGGCGATGGGCTGGACCTCGCCTGGCCGGCGCAGGGGCAGTCGGCGGTGAGTGTGGACGGTGTCGGTTCGATGGGTAGCGCCGGGGCCCGGAAGCCCGCGCCCATCGCCAGCGTCGCCAAGGTCATGACGGCCTACGTGGTCCTCAAGGACCATCCCCTCACCGGCAAGGAGCAGGGCGAGAAGATCACCGTCGACCAGCGGGCGGAGGACGAGTCCAAGCGTGAGGACGAGTCGACGGCGCCGATCACGAAGGGCCAGCAGTTCACCCAGAAGCAGTTGCTTCAGCTGCTGATGATCCCCTCGGGGAACAACGCCGCGCGCCTGTTCGCCCGTTGGGACGCCCCGTCCGAGGCCGAGTTCGTCACGAAGATGAACGACGCCGCCAAGGACCTCGGTATGAACGACACCACGTACACGGACCCGAGCGGCCTGGAGAAGACGACGGTCTCCACCGCCGAGGACCAGCTCAAGCTGGCCAGGGCGGTCATGCAGAACGAGGTGTTCCGGGAGATCGTCGACACCCCTCAGATCGAGATTCCGGGGATCGACCAGACGATCTACAACAACAACACCATCCTGCTGGAGCCGGGTGTGAGCGGCATCAAGACCGGCTCGTCCACTCCGGCCGGCGGCAACCTGCTCTGGTCCGCGAACACCGTTGTCGACGGGAAGAAGCTCTGGATCTACGGCGCTGTCATGGGCCAGCAGGCGGGCACCGGCCAGCCTTACGACAGCCTCAAGATGTCGCTGGACAACAGCCTCAAGCTGATCAAGGGTGCGCAGAAGGCCGTCACCTCGGCCACGGTCGTGAAGAAGGGGGATGTGGTCGGGTACGTCGACGACGGACTCGGCGGCCGGACGCCGGTGGTCGCGACCCGCGACCTGAAGGCGAAGGGCTGGCCGGGCCTCAAGGTCGAGCTGACCACGTCGGACAACGGCAAGCAGATCCCGCACAGCGCGGCGGCAGGCACCGAGGCGGGTGTGGTGACCGTGGGCACGGGGCCCGGCAAGGTCAGCGCGCCGGTGGCACTCCAGCAGGATCTGAAGCCTCCGAGCTCCGGCCAGAAGCTGACCCGGATCGGTTGATCCTGTCCGGCGGTCCGGCCTGTCGGCTGAAGTGCTGAAGACCTGTGCCCCGCAGCGCGACACGCGCCGCGGGGCACAGGTCTTCCGGGGAAGCGGTCGGCCGGTCAGCCGCAGTGGCTCCATCCGCTCGTCCACGACTCGTCGCTGCCGAACATGCCACCCCACTTCACACACGTGCCGCCTGCGGCCGGTCGCAACGGGCCGGCGTACGCGGTGTTAGGAGCCGCTGTCGCTCTGGGAGGCCGCCGCCCCGGACCTGGAGCGTGGCCTCCATGCAGGCGGCTCTCCCGGCCTGGTTGCGAATCGTCATGACGCAGTTCTTGCCGGCGCTGCCGCTGCAGAGGAGGTGGGCGGCGCCCCCGACGCCCTGGAATCTGTGCGAGTCGATGACCGAGTAGCCCGAACCGCAGAGGCCGGCCGGATCGGCCGCAGCTGCGTATGCGGGGGTGACCACTGGTGCCGAGCGCCATCACGCCTGCGGCGGCGGCAAGAGTTGCCGTGCGTGCCTGCCATCTGTGCATGGGAACTCCATGGTCGTTCGTGAGCTGGTGATCTCGAACGACTACTGCATGTCACTTTGTGAACTTCCCGCTTCAAGGAACCTTTCCGGACAGGGAGAAAAGCCGCGTGCTAGCGTCCCGGAAGCAACGCGTGGGCCCCGGAACGCGTCTTCCGGCCATGAGGCCCGTGCAGTAATTCGTCGGTTCCGACACGTCCGGGCGAGGACGGGGAGAGTCGCAGTGACCACTGCTGAGCCCACACGGGCGAAGCGCAGTACAGCCCGTACGGACTCGGCCGAGGGCTCTGCACGGGTTCCCGCGCCGGGCGGCAGCGGCCGGGTCGACCGCTTCAAGGAGCGCTGCCGCCGCCACCCGGTCCTGCTGACGACCGTGGTCGCCGCGGTCACGCACCTGCTCTGGTTCTTCTTCTTCGCGAACAGCGGCGGCGACCTCGCGGCCCAGGACGCCTGGGCGGAGTTCGTCGGCCGGCATCCCGGTACGGCGTACAACCTCGCCTGGTACGGGGGCATGCACCCCGTCTCGTACAGCGTCGTGTCGCCGTATCTGATGTCGGTGTTCGGCGTGCGGACGACGATGATGATCGCCGGGACCGTGTCGGCGGCGCTGACGGCGCTGATCCTGGTCCGGGTCCGGGCCGTGCGCAATCCGCTCGCCTGCTCGCTCGCCGGGCTGTTCGCGTATCTCTGCAACGCGCTGTCCGGGCGGGTGACGTTCGGGCTCGGCATGATGTTCGCGGTGGGGGCGGTCGCCGCGGTGTTCTGCTGGCCGCACCGCTGGCGGTACAAGCGGTGGGCGAAGGCGGCCGTCGCCGCCCCGCTCGCCGGCCTCGCGACGGCGAGCAGCCCCGTGGCCGGACTGTTCCTCGGCGTGGTCGCCGCCGCGCTCTTCCTGAACAAACGACGCCCCGGGGCGTACGCGCTGGGCCTGGCGCCGGTCGTGGTCGTGGCGCTGTCCGCGTGGCTGTTCCCGTTCTCCGGCACGCAGCCGATGTCGCTCGCGACCCTGTCGCTGCCGTTCCTCTTCGCGGCCCTCGTCTTCGTCCTCGTACCGCGCGACTGGAAGACGGTCCGCACCGCCGCCGCCGTGTACGGCGTCGGGACGCTGATGACCTATGTGATCGACTCCCAGATCGGCTCGAACGTCACCCGGATGGCGATGCTGTACGCCGGTGTGGTGCTGCTTGCCGCGCTGCCGTACGCGAAGCCGCGCTCCCGGCGCTGGTACGCACTGGTTCTGGCGTTCGTCGGGCTGAACTTCTGGATCGGCTTCAAGAGCGTCGACGACATCGTCCGGACCGCCCCCGCCGCCTCCTGGACGCGTGAGCTGGCGCCTCTGGTCAATCAGCTGCAGCAGGTCGGCGCGGAGCGCGGCAGGGTCGAGGTCGTGCCCGCCAGCAGCCACCGGGAGGCGTCCGCGCTCGCGCCGTACGTCAATCTGGCCCGTGGCTGGAACCGGCAGGCGGACATGGAGCGCAACCCGCTCTTCTACGACGACACCCTGAACAGCGCCGCCTACCGCGAGTGGCTCGACCGCTGGGCGGTGCACTACGTGGTGCTGCCCAAGGGAACCCCGGACTCCAGCGGCGCCGTGCAGGAGGCGGAGCTGGTCGACGCGGGGCTGCCGTACCTGAAGCCGATCTGGTCGGACGCCAACTGGCGGCTCTTCGCGGTCGACAGCCCGGTACCGCTGGCGGACCCGCCGGCCACGGTGGACCGGGCCGGCGCCGGCGAACTGACCATCCATGTGAAGAAGCCCGGCCGGATCCTGATCCGCATCCCGTACTCGCACTGGCTCGCCCTGGTGGACGAGAAGGGCAAGAGCGTGAAGCGGCCTCAGGAGACCGAGGCGTCCAAGCAGCGCGAGGACGAGAACACCCCCCGGACCTTCGTCAACACCAACGGCTGCCTGATCAAGGTCGAGGAGGACGCGGAGGGCGACGAGTGGACGGAACTGCTCGCGCCGCGGCCGGGCGTGTACCGGCTGGCCGCGCCCTACCAGCTGTCACCCGGCACACCGTGCCCGGAGGAGCTGCGCTGAACCCGGCCCCGGAGCCACCCGGTCGAGGACGAGATCCGGGGCCGGTGGCTCGATGGCCGGGAATCGGCATCGCCGGGCCGACTCCGCGGCCATAGTGGACGTATGAGCCTGACCACAGACGGAGAGCCGCCCGGCCCTGTGCGGTTCTACCTCGCGTGCGACCGCCGGGGCTGCCAGTCACGGGCCGTGTTCGACCTGGTCATCGCGGAGCCGCCGCCGGACATCGAGACCGACCTGTTCGGCCATGTGCTGCACAGCGCGACCGTCGCCTCCCCGTACATCGGGGAGCTCGGATGGATATTCATCCAGCAGGAGGGCTACTGGTGTCCGAACTGCGCCTCGCCGGGCCGGCGCCCGCGGTCGAGGGACGTCACGTCGTCCTGACCCCGAGAAGCGCCGACGACGGTTCGGCGGGGACCGAAGCGTTACGGATCTAGCGTCGAGGCATGACGGACACGAAGCACGTACCCGACGCCCTCGACGTACTCGACGCACTGCACGCACCTGACGGCCCCGACGCGCGGCACACGACCGACGCTCCCGTAGCACTGCACGCATCTGACGCATCGCACACACCTGACGCGTCCGGCCTGCTCACGCCGGACGCCCCCGACGCCCTCGACGACGCCCCGGTGACCGACGACCGCGACCCCGCGCGGGTCCTGACGGCCATGGTCGACCACGTGCTGGGCCTTGCCGGCACCTGGACCGGATGGGACGGCCGTCCCATCCCCGCCGACGACCGGATCTACACCCCGCACAAGGCGATCCGCCGCGTCGCCGACCACCTGGTCGACCATCTCGCGGAGATGGAGGCCAGACTCGTGGGTGAGGAGACGCAGCCGGACCACTGGCACGCCTCGGCCACCACGACCGAGGCGGACCTCGCCCCGTTCACCGAGGCCGACCTCGACGAGGCGCGCAGCAGACTGGTCCGCCTGGCCAGGATCTGGGCGAACCGCCTGGAAGCGCTGACACCCGATCAGCTCGACCGGTCGCCCGGAAAGGGGTGGACGTTCCGTCAACTCGCCTTCCATCTGGAGGGATCGGCGTACTACGCCGACTCCGTGGGGGACCTGACGGCGAGCGGCGCACCCGCTTCCTGCCCGGACCGGACAGCGAAGCCATGACACCGGACAACACGCCCGTCGAAGCCGCGCTGCCGGAAGACATGGGGGAAGACGCGAGGGGAGACGCGAGGGGAGACGCGAGGGAAGGCGCGAGGGGAGACGCGGCGCCCGACGTCACAGCACCCGGCACCACGGCGATCGGCCCAGCCTCCGCTACCGCCTCCGCCCCTGCCACCGCCTTTGCCGCCCTGCACTGTTCGTCCGGCCCGCCGTTCCTGATTCCCAACGCCTGGGACCATGCCTCGGCGTGCGCCCTTGCCGGGCAGGGCTTTTCGGCCATCGCCACGACCAGCCTGGGAGTGGCCGCCGCGGCGGGCCTGCCGGACGGTGCGGGAGCGACCCGGACGGAGACGCTGCTGCTGGCCCGGCGGCTCGGTACCGGGCCGTATCTGCTCTCCGTGGACGCCGAGTCCGGGTTCGGCGACGACCCCGACGAGGTGGCCCGACTGGCCCGTGAACTGGCGGACGCCGGGGCGGTCGGCATCAACCTGGAGGACGGCCGCCGCGACGGCACCCTCGCTCCGGTGGCGCTGCACGCGGCGAAGATCGCTGCGGTGAAGGCCGCCGTACCGGACCTGTTCGTCAACGCCCGTACGGATACGTACTGGTTGGGCGGCCGGGAGAAGGCCGCGACGACGTCTCGACTCCAGGCATACGAACAGGCGGGCGCGGACGGTGTGTTCGTGCCGGGGCTGACCGATGCCACGGAGATCGCCACCCTGGTGAAGCGGCTCGAAACCCCTCTCAACATCCTCTACGCGCCCTCCGGTCTCACTGTCCGCCAACTCGGTGACCTCGGGGTACGTCGGGTGAGCCTCGGCTCGCTGCTGTTCCGGACGGCGCTCGGGGCGGCGTTGGGCGCGGCAGCGGACATCCGGGCGGGCAGGCCGGTGGCCGGTGGAGGGCCTACGTACGCGCAGGTGCAGGCCCTGACCGGTCCGGCGTACGAGCAGGGAACTTCGCCCGGTAGCCGGGCAGATCCTGCAGGGGGCGGCGCCGGCCGGTGAGGAACCCGTCGGCGAACAGGGCCCGGAGGCGAACAGCGCGGTTGGGGTGAGCCTGGTCCCGGAGCGTTCGACGTCGTGCTTCACCAGCGTGTACCAGGCGTCCGGGAAGTGCTTCACCTCAAGGGTCTCGCGCGGAGGCAGCCGGCGGTGGGCGCTCTCCGTCTCGGCGACGTCCACGCTGATGTCATGGCCGCCCAGCGCCGGCAGGACAGGGATGCCGTACATCGCGCGCAGGTCCGCGGTGGCGTCAGCGGTGTAGTTCTTGGCGATGAAACGCCAACGGTCGGCCGACACGTCCCGGGTGTCTCCGGTCTCGCGGTGGTACTCGTCGAAGGTGAACGGAGAAAGAGGACACGGAGGCTTTGCCGTTCACGGTGTGGGCCGAATCGTTCGTTCTTGAAGTGAACGTATTGCACCCGAACGTACGTGACGGAACAGCGGCTCCTCGGGTGAGGGGGAACGATGAAGGAGCGCGGGCACGGCCTCGTGGAACACGGCGGGCCGGTGGTGCGCCGAGGGATTCCCGAAGGCGCCGAGACGCGCGTCGCGAAGCCCTGCTGGGACGCCTTTGGCCGCACGCTGGGCCGGGCCCTCAACCCACTCGACACCGCACGGGCGCCTTCCCCACGACGAGGCCATCGCGCGGGCCGGTGTCGCCGCCATTCTGCTGGGTGTTCCCGACATCGAGGTCGTCGCCGAGGCGGGCGACGGGCGCGAGACGATCGAGCTGGTCCGGCCGCACCGGGCGGCCGGACCGCTCAGCGGTGACGACCCGCCGTGGCTGCGGATCGCCGAGGTACCAGTGCGTGGTGCCGCGGTGGCGCTGAGCTGTCGCCTGACCGTCGTGGCGTCGGCTGTCCCGGTGGGCCCTGAGCCTGACAGGGGCCGGGGGTGCTGCCCGTTCACGGCGGAAGGAATCGGACTGTGTGTGGTTCACCGGGGAGCGCAGCGACTTGTGGAGCCGGATACGGCAACCACGTAGCCGCGCGCTTCCCGTACTGGTTCTGCGGCGAGTCTGCCACCGACTATCGACGGGCCCACAGCCGAGCCGCAGGGATCCCCACACCGATCGCACTGCCGATGCCGATGCCAACGCCTATACCCAGCCCGACGTTGTCCACGATGAACAGCCCGACCAGTAACCCGATAACGATGCCTGACAGCATGCCTACGACCAACCCTGTAGGGACGGACGGGGCTTTGAGTTCCTCATTGTTCGTCACTCGATCATTGTGCAGGAAAGCTGCGCGTAGCGCTGGCAACTGCTTGCGGTTGCGGCAGTGGGGGGGCGAGACGGCCGTCCAGACCGCTCAGGTCCGTGGGATGGCCGGAGCCGCGCGCCGGCGACGCCGAGCCGTCTAGATCTCTGCATCCAGCAGACTTTTCAACCGAGCGGCCTTGATCCCGAGGAGAGCCTCCTCGCGAGGCAGAATTCCCAATCGGTTGCACATCATGTGCGCTTGATGAAAGATCAAGTGGCCTGCACTGTAAGGTATGTGCTTCTCCGAGGCGCGAGCGAGATATTCTGACAGGGACTCTGTCCAGCTCTTGGTGTGCGCCTTCACTATCGGATCGCAGGCCAGGAGTTCAACTTTCTGGACGATTCCCCAGGGGTCCTGATCTGCGAGCCTGCGGAGCTGAGTGCGAAGCCCTTCACCTTCCCTTCCTGCGTCATGAGTCCACCAGGCCAGGTGCCGCTCCCAGAACTGTGGCACGCCAATGCCTCGTCCGCGTACATCAATTGCTGCCGCAGACGCATTGAGCAAGAGCACAGCCAGCGCCGCCCGGTCCGGGTGCCGTGGAAGTCGACTGGCCCACAAGGCCAGGTCGCTGGAGCGCTGGAACAGGACCTCGGCGAGTTCCGTACCGTCCGGCCCCCCATATTTGGTGTCTTCGGGTTCATAGACCGTCACATCAGCTCCCGCATGCCGGCCGCTGAAGGGGCGCAGCTCCAACGGGACCAGGGCCCCACGGCTCGGGACCGGCCGGCGTGTCAACTGCTTGAGCTCCGAATCAAGGTGGGGCAGTCGGCGATGCAACTGGTCGAGCACGCTTCGTGGCCCATGGACCCGGAGTCGTATATGAGGGCCCTTCCAGTCGGTGTACTGGATGAAGAACCAGCGATCGGCGCCGTGCGCGACCGCCAATTCGGCGAGCGGGGGCAGGCATGTGGAAATCGCCAGATCCAGACGGTCGATCCCGCCGGGATAGAGACGCGCGTACCACCAGTCCGCTTCAAGCAGAGCATTGCTCATCGGCTTTCTCCCATGCGCGCGCGCCCCGTTTCAGCACAAGGAGGGGTTCCCGGGGAAGGACGTTCCCACCGCATCAGTGCAACGTGTTCTGCGGCGTGATGACGCCCCAGTTCGTCGCGGACCCAAAAGGAAGACCGATCCGGATATGCCTCGGACAGGCGGATGGCTGTCGCCTGATTCGCTTTGCCGATGTGATTGAGGGCAGCCCATATTGCATGAGGGCTGCGGAAAGACAGCCAGAATGGCTTTCCGCTGGATGGTGTCATTTCTGTAAGGAGTGATGGGGACTCGACAGAGATGAACACCTCGTCCGGGATTCCCTGGTCGCTGCGCCACTGGTGCATGCGCCGAAAATACGCTGCAGAAGCTTCACCGGCACCGGGACGGGGCAGCGCGGACGGATCAAAGCGCCAAGTGCGCCGCCCGAGCACGAGGCGACGGTGTATTCTGCGGGGAATCAGTTCTATGGCCTTGTCGACAGGCGGTGGAGTCACGTCAATCGGGCTGCGTGTGCAGCACATTCGGGAACCATTGACCCACGGGTCGGCGAGGCAGAGCAGCAACCGTGCGACCCCTGGGACGAGATGCTGAGGCACAACGCCCAAATACACCGGGGCAATTGTTCCACCTTCTCGCCCTACGAATTCTAGGGTGCCAGTGGTCGGGTCGTGCCTCATTTCGAAGGGCACATCAGAATGTGGCGACTCGTCCCGTCTGCAGGGCTCATTCGGCCAGCGCAGCCGAGGCAGTATCCCGTCGGCCGCGTCATGCATGCCGTTGACGTCGCCGGCCAAGGTGACCTGGTGTGGGTCGGCCTGCGGAAACAATTCCGTCACCCAGTCCTGTAATTGTTGCGTGAGGCCTCCGCGGCGGGGTTTCGAGGAATCCAACTGCTTACGGAACCGGGCAATCAGCCCTCCGACCCCCGAGTTGTACTGATTGACGATGGTCTGGTGCCGACCGAGTTGGATATCCTCGGGTGACTGGGCCGCGACCTGATAAAGGGTGCCCGCCGTGGGGGGTGCACTGCTGGCGGACACAGGCAGCCACGCCCGGTCCGTGGGGCGACCTGAATCCCGGTGGTCCAGCTGAAGCGCCTGGAAAAGTTTGTTTTCGAAGCCAGGAGCAGCCGCAACCGCCCACAGGAATTCGTAAGCGTCCGCGCAGTATCCTCCTCGGCCGTACAGCGCAACGAACTCGTCCCGAACCCAGTCGTACACATGCGAACGAAAGATATAGGGTCGGATCAATTCGCCCAGCTCGACCAGGTCTTCCTGAATCCGCTGAGCCGGCAGGCTCAGCGGGATATCCGAGACGGCGTCCTCATATACCGCGAAGTGCACCGACGGTTGCGGATCGCCCTCCGGTGCCGACCCGATAGCCGAGATGAGGCGACCGACAGTCCGAACCCGCTCGCTTCCCGGAAGCAGATGAAGTCCCGCTGCTCCGCTCTGCAGTTGCCCGAGCAGTTCTGCGGTGCGTTGAGCAGCCGGGTGACGGACTGTTTCCACGGTCCGGGCAAGTGCCTGGAGAGGGTTCTGTTCGCCCGTGGTCCAGGGGAGCACGAGACAGATCCAGCCCGTGTCGAGTAGGCGCAGGAATCCTCCGAACGGGTCTTCGCCGCCAATCCGGACGAGACTCTCGGCAATGGTCATCCGGGGCCACGAGGCGAACTCTTCCGAAAGCGTGCTGTAGAGGGATGCGTCGACCAGCGTGTCTGTGCGCCAGGCGGCGTCGCCCGAGCCACCGTACGAGGGCATCAACAGGTGTGGGCGACCGGAGACGTAACGGGCCGACCGGTTGGGCTCGACCTGGAATGCCGCCGCGAACCGCTCGTCCCGCGCTAGGGTGTCCACCCAGCTGCGGACGTGCTGCTGGTCGGCATAGCTGTGACCGGCCCCATCGGCATGCTGCCCGTCGAGGGCGAGGGCCGTCAGGCGGCTGAAGGGACTGGTCTTGAGCGCCGCTCTGGAGACATACCCGAGTACCGAGCGAGCTGCCTTGCTGTTCGGTTCGAGACCCTTGGATGTCAGATGAGTCAGCAGATGGGGGCTCGCATGGGAGAGGCCCTGCTCGAAGCGCTGATCGGCAAGTACATCCCGGAGTCGCTTCGTCGCCAGTGCAGTCTCTGCTTCGTACTGTTGGTCGGTGTGCATGCGAAGCGCGGTCAGCTCTCGCATGTTGTCGAGCCATTGCGCCACCATGCGACCAGTGGTGCCGTCGAAGCTCTCCGGCAGCGACTGGACGACGTCCGCCGATAGCTTGGCGGGCCGGTGGTTGTGCACGGCTCGGCGTAGTTCAAGGGCTGCACGCCGGATGGCGGGTGCTTCCTCAAGCGTGGGGATCGCTTCATGCAGCGCGTCGGACAACGCCCCGGCATCTTCCTTGAGCAGCTGTTCCAGTGCGGTCTCACGCTCCAGCTGTTGTGAGGTGAGCGAGAGATCAAGGTCCAGCGCTTCGACCGGGAGCTGATTGATCCGGTGCACTGTACAACTGGAGAGGACGGGAGCGAGGACGCCTGTCGCCGGATCAACCGGTGAGTGGTTCTCCAGGGGCAGGGGCAGGGGCAGGGGCAGGGGCACGGTCGGTTGGGTGGTCATCAGCGTATGAATCCTTCGACGAGATGCCACCACCACATCAGGACAAACCCGACCATGAGGAGACCGTAGATTCCGCACACGATGCCGAAGACGCAGTACCCGACGCGCTTGGGCTTGCTGCTCGCCAAGAGGTGACTGGGCAACGGGGCCCTGGTGACCAGATGTACCAGGTAGGCGAAGGACCGGCCACGGATGTTGACGGAACCCATGGCGGACTCCAGCGCGTGATACCCGTCAGACGGCAGGAGCGGATTGAGATTCACGATCATCAGCAACAACTGGAGTTGGAGCAGCGCTCCCGCGATGTCGTGCACCGCCCCGCTGCTGTCGAGCAGGACCACACCGGTGATACCTGCCCAGATGGCATCGCTCATGGGACCGGCCAGCGCGATGAGCGCGCGGGGTGCGCGGCCGCGCACCCGGTAGGCGTCCGTACGGTCCACGTACGCCACCGGCATCACGTACAGCATCAGAGTGATACCGGCTTCTCTGACAGGGACGCGCAGGGTCTGGCACACCAGTGCGTGCGACAGCTCATGGACAGCGATCTGGAGCATGAGCAGCAGCGCTGCGAGCCACGACCACGATGAGTAGGACGGCATGCCCTCTTCGGCCAGGGCGTAACCGGCAGCAGCCAAGCCGGCGAGGGTCAGAACTGTCCACGCGGCGACGACAATCGAGACACGCGACTTCTGAACCAGGCGGGCCAGGGGCTCCAGCAGGACGTGAACTGAACTCGTCAGTGCCTTGCGTGGCATCTTCTGTTGCAGCGAATACTTCAGGACCCGCTCTCGGCGAGTCTGCTCCTGCGGTTCGAGCGTCAGGACGCCAGCCTGTCTGACCTCGGTCAGGAAACGTACGACTGCTGTCTCGATGAGGCCGGGGTCTCCGGACGATGACGAGGCCACCCGACGGACCACGTCCCGTGCTGTGGCACCCTCGGTCAGGAGCTTGAGAACGACCGTGCCTGCCTGGGAGACAGCCACGTATTTGCCGGTTTCGGCGTCGAAGAGCAGTGGTCTTCCGTCGAGGCCCACTGTCTGCTCGATGGTGTCCCTCAAGGCCAGGGGCTCGGTGTCCAGCCATGCGGTGTCCGTCGTGTTCACGTCCGCGGATTTCGAGTCGCTGTCGTCTGGCGCGGTTTCCTGGGGCGGGGTAGCCGCGGCGGTGGATCGCATGGGTGGCCTCCTGAGGGGGATAATGCTGAGGACCCTGCCCGGCCGGCACACTGAGACTGTGCCGGCCGGGCAGGGGGTCAGCGTCGGATCTCGATCAGCCGGCCGAGGAGGCGCTGCTGGCGGTACCGACACAGGCAGCCGGGCAGCTGGCCGAGGCGGCGGTGCCGAAGGACGCGGCGGTGCCGAGCAGGGCGCTGTCGGCGAGCGGCTCCACAGTCATGTCCTCAACGGACAGATCGATGACCATGACGTCCTGGGCGTTGTTGTCTGCGTACATGTTGATGCTCCTGTTTTCTCGGTGTTTTTATGGATGGACGGCCGGCATGTTGCCTGCCGTGGCTGGGTCAGCCCGCCGAAGAGGCGCTGCCGCCGGTCGAGGCGGTGGACGCGGGGCAGGTGGCACTGCCGAACGTGCCGATCGAGCCCCAGGTGCCCAGCAGCGCCGCGTCGTCGAGGACTTCAGCGGTCAGGTCGCCGGCGATGTCCTCGGCGAACAGGTCGATGATTGCGGTGTCGTTCACTGTGATGCTCCTTGCCTGTATGGCGGGTTGGGGAAGGTGGTCAGCCCTGGGAGCTGGCGGTGGCGGCGGTACCGATGGTGGAGCCGCCGAGGCTGCCGAACGTACCCACCGTCGAGATGGATGCCAGAGCCGCGTCGGTCGGCAGGGCGTCGATCGTCAGGGAGGCGTCCTCGGCGAACAGGTCGATGAGCATGTCGGTCTCGTTGGGCATTACGCCGCTCCTTGTGTGGTGTCTTGAGTGATCGGCGGTCGACACGAGAGGAAGCCGCCGCTTGACCGCACCCTTTTCGGGCACGGAGTCTTGGGGGGTGACGTTGTCGCTGTCAGAGTTCGTCGGCAGCGAGCGGGTAGCCGCAGGAGAAAGCCAGCAGCTGTGAGCTGCGGTAGCCGTCCGCCGGCACCAGCGGCTTGAGCGCCGAGGCCAGGAAGCCGGCGAAGATGCTGCCGACCAGCCCGCGGTCCAGGGCCGTGAGCCATGCTGTCTGGGAGGCGGCGCCGGCCCTGGCCAGCAGGAGCCGGTGGCCGTGTTCACCGTGGCGGTCCAGGGAGGCTGCCATCGGGCCGCAAGCCATCACGATCGCCGGCGCGTCGGCGAACTCCAGCTGAAGGACCAGGTCTCCCGCCGCTTCACCGGCCGGCAGATCGGCGAGCCGGATGAACTCACCGCTCGTCGGCGAGTAGAGGTGGATGCCTGTGGACAGTCCGGCTACGTTGCGGGCCGCCACCAGAAACTCCAGTTCGGCGCCGGCGTCGTGGTCGGGCCAGGCAAGGCGGTCGAACGCCGCAGCACGCTCGACCACGGCCGCGATCACTTCTACGGGGACGGACTGCGAGGCATAGGTACGCACCGACGACCGGCGGCGCAGTACCGCTTCCAGCGATTGCTCACTCGGTGGTGCGGCAACAGCGGCGGTCCTGTCGTGGTGCGTCGCACCGGCTGCCTGGAGCGCCCCGCGAAGTTCGGGAGCCGGTGCAGCGGGCGCTGTGCGCAGGGCTTCGGCGTCCAGCCGGGTGCGCACCTGTAACTGCCGCATGACTTCCTGGGAGTCGAGAAGCGCGGGCAGCGGAGAGATCGTCTGCATGGATCAGGCCTCGTCTGTGGTGAAGGGGCGGAGCTCCAGCACGCCCGTGATGGGCTCGGCATCAAGGTCGAGATCGAAGGCGGCGGCGAGCGCCGCATCGTCCCAACGGTCCATCGGGTGAGCCGAGATGCCGAGGGCACGTGCCGCATGGACCAGCTGCGCGATGGCCACACCGGCGTCGAGATGAACGATTCGCCAGGCGAAGGTGGAGTACTTTGACGCCACGCGGGCCAGGGCACCGGTGAAGACAATGGTTGCTGAGCACCCGGCGCCGGGCAGTTGGGCAAGGTCCATGGCAGCGGGCAGCTGGGCCAGACGGTGGCCCGTCGCGTCGTAACCCCACATGCCGGACGGCACACCTGTCACGTCCCGGACGACCGCGTGAAGGGTCACCGAACCCAGATTTCCTCCGGTGGGTGACCACCGGGCGACGCTCCGGGCCGAACCCGCCTCGTCCTTGCGTCCGGCGGCCACCAGCAGCAGCGACGCCAAATGGGATAGGTCGAGTTGGTTGATCACCGGCGGTATCGCCGGTTCCAGCGGCGCTTGCGGCAGTACCCCTTCCGTCGGAAGGGCGAGCGTGTACGCGCTCGGCCAGCGCTTGCTCTCGTGCTGCAGCGCGACGTTGCCCGGCTTGTAATGCACTTGGTGGTCCCGAGGGTTCAACAGTTTCCGAGGCGGGAAAGCGACCGAGGTCTCGAACATGACGGCGAGTGGGACGCCCGCCGTGGTGAGTGACGACCTGTTGTCCGCCTGCTCCGGGACCGGAGCCATGACGTACAGGTCCTGCTGCCACGCGTCCAGGTCGGTTCGGACGAGGCCGCGAAGGACCACGATGGAGCCCACACGCCCCACGATCGCCGTCACTTGATTGGTGATCATGGCAATGGCCATGGTGCGTGCAGCCGTTTCGTTCCGCACGGAGTTCTGTTGCTTCACAGCGGTGGCCGCGGCGCGCTGGCGTTCCACATCGTCGTAGGAGACGGTGAACGCGGGGTCGATGTACGGACCGAGATCCAGCGTGGAGCCGCTGAGATGTGCCGGCAGCATCGGAATCCCGCGGGCCGCGCACCACTGGCCCACCGCACGCAGATCCGTTTCCACACCGTCGCCGACCGCGACCACGAGATCCGGTTCGTCCTCGGGGGTGTCCGGCCCCTGGGAGACCTGAGTGAACCCGGCAGCGATCAGGCTCTCCTGGAGCAACGCTCCGTTCTCGCTGTCGCCGATCACGGTCACCCGTGTGCTTCTCAGCCGCTGGAGCACTTCGGACGCGTTGCGGTTGACCCTCGTGGAGTCGAGATTGCGTGACAGGAAGACGGCTGTGGGGGTGTCGGCCGCGGGGTCTCCCGCGCTTGTGCCTTCTTCCAGAAGCCCGCAGGTGTAGAGGAGGGCGAGAGCTTGTTCGACGTGCTGTACGGGGACTTCGGCCAGCCCAGCCACCTCCGCCGCGTCTCTCGTGCCGTCGAGCAGAGGAAGGAGGCTGGGGATCAGCTCACGCGTGGCGGCGCCGCGAAGTACCTGCCGTGTGGGCCCGCCTTCGACCAGTAATCCGTCCGTGAAGGGCACCACGACCAGGCCACGGCACAGGGCGGGGCGGACGGGGGCGTTGAACTGAGGATCCTGTGCGACGGCGCGTCGCATGTCCTCCGCGGATACGAGTCTGTTGTCGGCCATGGCGCGCTACCTCACTGATGAGCGGATATCGACGGTGCAGTCAGGGGGCCACCGTGGGCGGATGCAGCGGACTCACCGGGGGATGTCAGGAGGGGGGCCAGGTCCCGGGCCAGCTCTCCCCAGGTCGCCGTGGCCGGGTCCCTCGGCGAAGTGCGACAGCGGTCGCATCCGTGCACACCGACCACGTGCGCGCCCGTCACGTGCTGTTCGAGGACATGCCAGTGGCGTACATTTCCGGCGAGCTGGGCGGACTCTCCCGCCTCCAGGCGCCGTAGTACGTCAAGGGCCATGCCGGCCGCCATGTCCACGTGATGGGGCAGGAAACCGCCGGTTCCCGAGGTGGGGAAGGTGTCGTAATGGGCATGCAGGGTGGCGGTGTGCGCACCGTCTCGCTCGTGCTGACTGCGCCTTCGCCGGAAGCAGCGGTAACAGGCGCCTTCGCCGGGTACGACCACAGGACCGATGCGCAGCCGGGGGTGCTCGGTGACTACGGGGAACCAGATGGTGCCCCAGTCGGCCGACCGGGCATCCAGGATCTCCGCCAGCCTGGGGGTCTCTCGCCATGAGGCCAGGATTCTGACTTGTGCCGCCGGCCAGAGGGAGGAGTGTTCCAAAGCGCTGTTCTGGTCCGAGGTCACCGCGATGTCGTGGTGCTCCGGACGCAACCGGTCTGCCACGGCCGACCCGAAGTCACCCACTGCGAGTACGTGCACCTTCGTCATGGAATTGCCTTCCTGGGGCATGGGGTATCTGTCGGCGTATCAGGCGAAGGGCTGTGGCAGCGGATTGATCTCCGCCTCGCTCAGCACGGGATACCCCATACGAGCCGGCGCTTCGTACAGACGGGGATGCGCCAGGAAGCGGGCCCGGTGAGTGAAGGACAGCGGCATCAGCTCCGGCACTATGACACGGACCACCCTGAACCCCACGTCGCGGGCTTCGTCCGTCGTGCACTCCACGGCGACGACATTGCAGCCGGCCTGCTTGAGCCGGTTCACCAGCAGAGCCAGGTCCTGTCCGCTGTCACCGCTGGTCAAGGTGGGCATCATGCCGAACGGGCGGCGGGCGTCGTTTTCAAGGAGGAAGTCATAGTCCCCGCGTCGCTCCGGGCGTCCCATGTAGGAGGCGCCGTGGAATACGTGCAGGAAGTCGTCCACGGAGTCCGGCATCTCGCGCTGGACTTGCATGGCGATGCGCGACGACGCGGATTCGCGGATGATTTTGGCGATCGAATCGGCCGGATCCAGGCTGGTGTTGCACATCACCATCTGCCCCAGCACTTCGTTGTGCGGGGTGAGGTCGACCGAGTACACCGTGGGGATTCCGAGGTCGGTGGTCGCGTCGAAGAAGACCGTTTCCACCAGACTGTTGCGAGACTTCTTCAGGAACGGTGCCAGGTTCTCCGGCACGGCATCGAACTCGATCCGCGGGAGCGCCAGGCGCTGGTACCAGGTCAGTGCGATCGCGTCCCGCTCCACCACCTCGCACACCGCATTGACCAGCGCTTGGGCGAGGTCGGTGTGTGTGGCGCATCCGGTGGAGATGGGGTTTGCGTAGCGTTCGCCCCTGGACTGAGGCGGGATGTGCATCCACACCCCCACCGAGGGCACCCACTGCGGCTTTTCCAGGGTGAGGGACCACCCACGGACCCAGCGCATCGGTGACGTGGTGTCGATGTCGAAGGTGAGTGCCCTGGGGTGGGACAGCTCCCTTTCGGAGCAGCGGGGCAGTGTCGTCAGGTCGATGGCATCTTCACCGAGTTCCTCCGCGGTCGCCCAGATCACGCTTGCGGGCTGCATTACCGAGGTGGCGTAGCGCTCCAGAGCCTCGGCGACGCTCAGCCGGGCCGCTCGTTCCGGATCGGCGGCGCCACCGGCTCCGTCCATCTCGCCTCGGGCGCTGCGTCCTCGGGTGGACTCGGCGACGTTGTCGGCGACATGGCCGATCTCGCCGAGGGATGCGGAGTAGATCGGGAACCGAGGGTCTCCGGGGTGGTTGGGCAGCCTGTGGGTTCTCTCCACGACTCCGTAGGGGCCCACCAGAACGTCCAGGTCGGTGAGACGACCGAGCCCGGCCTGCAGTGCAGCTGTATTCATCGTCCTTCTCCCTGGTCCCAACGGAACAGTCGGGCTGCGAGCCCGCCGAAGATGATCGCGCCGGCCAGGAGGATCAGCCAGTCGGCAGTGAGGCTGTGGGCGGATGCGGCCGTGTTGAGGTCATGGTTGAGCGCGTCCACCAGGTAGGTCGTGGGCAGCGCTTTCGAGACCGTCTCCGCCACCGAAGGCAGCATGTCCATGGGAAGAAACAACCCACTGGAGAAGAGGATGAGGGGCATCAGCAAGCCCAGCAGACCGTTCACCACTTCGGCGTTGCGCATGCGAGATGCGATCAGGTAGCCGAAGGCGAAGAGCATGACCGCGCCGAGCAGTCCCGTCCCCATCAGTCGCAGTGTGCCGGCGAGTGGAAGGAAGCCCATCCAGACTGCGACAATTCCGAGTATCACCAGTTGTGCGGCGACCAGTGCAAGCCGGACAGGCGCCTGGGCGAGTACGAAGGTCATCCGGCTCAGCGGAGTGGTACCGAGCAACCGCAGTGTGCCCCGTGACCTCAGGGCGATCAGTGGAGTCGCGGTACCGAAGAAGGCGATGGACATCAAGGCCATGAGCAGCCCCGTCGGCAGCGCTGCCTTGAGCGGGTCGAAGGGGGCTCCGCCCTCCGGCGTGGTGAAGCTCATGTGCGCTTCACTGATCCCGCTGTCCGAGAGAGCAGATCGTAGATTCTTCAGCGCACCGAACTTCCCCGGGTCGATGACGACGGTGGCTGATGTCGATGTGACGCTCACGATTGCGTCGTAGCCTGCCAGGTCACCGGTTCGGGGCGGTTCTGCCTTCTTCCACTTCTCCACGTGGAAGCCATCGACCTTTTTCAAATGGCCGATGGGTGCCGTCTGTTCTGATGTGGATATCACCGCCATGCGGTAAGAGCTGCCCGCAGTCAGAGTGCCCAGACCGAGAAACATCGCGAGGAAGAGAAGAGGAAACACCAGGGTGAAGAACGCTGTCTTGCCGTCCCGGAAGAGCTCCCGGGAGTTCGTCTTGACCATCTGGCGAAATGCGGGGGTCATCGCGCTCATCAGTGTCCCGCCTTCCCCTTCTCAGACTTGCCTTCGTTCGCTGGTCCGTCGGCGGCAAGGCTGCGGAAGACCGCATCGAGCCCGCCCTTGCTGACACCGAGATCGGTGGCGAGCAGGTTCTGGTCGGCAGCGATACGCCTCAACGTCTGATCGCCGATCGTCGTACGCACCTGGACGGCGATCCGGCCCTCGGAGTCGGCAGTGCTCTCCACTGCTGTGACGCCAGGGAAGGCGTTGATCTCGCTGAGGTCCGCGTCCGCTGACGTAGTGAAGGTCACGGTGCTGCTGTCCGCGAGTTCCGAGACCAGGCGGGCCGGTGTGTCACAGGCGGCCATACGCCCACCCACGAGAACCGCCACCCGGTCGCACAACTCTGTGGCCTCGTTCATGTCGTGCGTGGTGAGAAGTACCGTGCCACCCGTGTCGCGGTGCTTCCGTATGACGTCCCACAGGTGTTCCTTGGCCTGGGGATCGAGTCCGGCGGCCGGTTCGTCCAGGACGAGTACGCGCGGGCGACCGACGACGGTGACTGCGAGAAGCAGCCGCCGCGCCTGTCCGCCGGACAGCGCCTTCACGCGCTGATGCCCCTCGTCCAGAAGTCCGACGCGTTCCAGTACTGCGTCGACGTCGTCGTGATCCTCGTAGAACGAGGCCCATAACTCGACGGTCTCACGCACCGTCAACTGTGGGAAGAGTGTGGCTTCCTGGGGCTGAACGGAGACCATCCGGCGCCATGCCGCATCTCTGGACGACGGGTCGGATCCCATGACGTCGATGGATCCAGAGGTCGGTCTGCGCAGCCCCGTCAGGCATTCCAGGAGTGTCGTCTTGCCCGCCCCATTGGGCCCGAGCAGTCCGAAGACTTCCCCCTGCAGGATTCTGAAGCTGACTCTGTCCAATACGGTACGAGAGTCGTACTGCTTGAAGAGATCACGAACGGTCGCGACAGCACTGCCGTGTCCTTCCCGTTCCATTCCTTCTCCCGTAATCTGCGCAGAATGCTTCATGCTCGATCCCGCCGTGCGGTTGTTCTTCGCTGGATGGACTAAGGGCCAGAGGGCGATGACGGCGGCCTGCCGCGAGGCAGGGTCGCTCAGGAGCTGGAAGGTGCTGGCCACGTAAAGAGGTGGTGGAGAATGCCCTGGGGTGTACGCCGGAGGCCGTTCGTTCGCTAAACTGAAGCTACCCCGATTTGGGAAACCAGTCAACTGTCTAAGGTTTCCTTTGTTTAGAGAACCAAGCTTGAGGGATGGGTCAACATGCCTACTCGTCGCTTTGACGGACGCCGAGTGCGGGCAGTGCGACGCGCCGCCGAACTCACGCAGAGCGAGGTGGCCAAGGCGGTTGGTGTCGCCGACCCGACCGTCGCCAGCTGGGAGACAGGCCAGTCATCCCCTGACGGAGAGAAGCTGCCGGCGCTCGCCAGGGTTCTCGGGCGGGCTCTGGATGACCTCTTCCCGCGGGCGGGTCTGCCCGACCTGACCGATCTGCGGTGCGACGCGGGCTACTCCCAGTACCGGACCAAGGCCCTGATCGGGACGAAGAGCGCAGGTCCGGTGGCCAACGCGGAGCGAGGCAAGCGACGGCTGAAGGACGACTACGCCCACCTCCTGGCTGAGGGGTACCGGGTGAGCCTGGGTGAATTGCTGGCGGCTCAGGAGCGGTCTTTCGGCCGCGATGTTCCTGCCCCGGCAGGCACGGGCGCCGATCCGGCCGTACAGGTTCCCCGCTCGTTGGCAGAGAAGATCGCCTACCTGCTCAGGCACTCATATCCGGGCAAGCAGACACCGCCCACGGACGCGGAGATCGCCGAAGCGGTCAGCGAGCATGCGGGCGGGCCGGTCATCTCCGAGGACGGTGTGCGCGATCTGCGGACCGGGGCTGTACGGACGGCCTCGCCCGTGGTCTGCGAGGGACTGGCCAGGGTGTTCGGCGTCTCACCCATGTTCTTTCAGCCCGATGACGCCGTGGCTCGGCAGGTACTCGAAGGGCTGCGGCTTCTGGCCTCTGCCCGTAAGGGAGCCGTCGGCCGGGTGGAGGCTCGCGGACTCGGTTCCGAAGGTCTTCCGGAGGACGTCCTGTCCTTCCTCAACGAGGTCGTCGCGGAGATGCAGGAACGAGATCTGCCCGGTCAGTAGCACCCCTTCCGATCGGCAGCTTCTCTACGGCTGGTAGCGGGTGCCCGCAGTGAACACGGCCTCGACTGCCCTCAGCGCGCTGAGATCGGCGAGAGGATCCCCGTTCACGATCAGGAGGTCGGCGGTGTATCCGGGGGTGATCCGGCCGGTCTGGTCGGCCACGCCCAGTGCGCGAGCCGCCTCGGTCGTGGCCATCTCGATGATGCGATTGTTGGTCAGTCCCAGGTGCTCGTAGAAGGCGAGGCTGGAGACCAGCCCGTCGAACCCGGCGCGTTGGACTCCGGCGTCGGTGCCGGCGATCAGACGTACCCCGGCATCGGCCATCTGCCGTACGAGGTCAAACATCGCTGCAGCCTTCTCGGGCCCGAACACCTTGGGCAGCATCTGCCAGTGGGGGCTGACGGCAGGGCAGACATGGATGTTCTTGGCGATGATCTGCGCCAGGACGTCCTCTCGGAGCCCGAAGCCCTCGGGCGTCATCCACGTGCAGTGCTCAAGCGTGTCGACTCCGGCCTCGACCGCGGCAGCGATGCCGTCTGTGCCATGGGCGTGGGCTGCGACAGGCAGCCCGGCCTGATGAGCCTCGTCGACGAGCGCGGCCAGCTCGTCCGGGCTGAACTGCGACTCCCAGCTCTTGGCGCCGCCCTTGGTGAGACCACCACCGGTTTCCATCACCTTGATGACCTTTGCGCCCGCGGCGACGTTGCGCCGGACAAGGCCGCGGATCTCGTCGATGCCGGACACCTCTCCACCGAGGAACCAGCAGTGTCCGCCGGGCGGAGTGACCGGCGTGGCCGCGGAGATGATGTGAGGACCGGCGACGGTACCGCCGCTGATCGCCTCGGCCAGACGCAACGTCAGGCCGTTGCGGTCACCCAGGTCGCGTACGGTCGTGACGCCGATGCTCAGGAGCCTCTCTGCCCGTACCCCCATGTCCTTGAAGAGGCGTTCGTCGTCGCGGTCCTGCAGAGTGGCGACAGGGTCAGGCCCTGCGTCAAAGGCGAGATGGACATGCGCATCGATCAGCCCGGGCAGGACCGTGGCGTCAGGAAAGGACAGGAGCGGTTCACCAGCGGGTGCTTGAGCCTCGATATCTGTACGTGGTCCTACTGCGACGATGGTCTGGTCATCGACGAGGACTGCGCCATCGGTGATGACTTCGCCCGATGTTCCGGTCATCACGCGGGCAGCGGTGATCAGCATCTCAACTCTCTTCCACTGAGGGGGGTCAGGTGGTGGAACGTAGGGCCTCTGACAGCGACAGGAGCTCCTGCACATCGGCATTCCGGTACTGCTGCTGAGGTATGGTCGGCGACACTCCCGGAGCCGCCCCCGCCGCCCATGCCGGCCCAACCGCTCCCGCGGTCTCGCGGTCACATGCGTGTGCGGCGTCTCGCAGGCGCCGAGCCACGCGTTCTGGCGTCGTGGCGTCAGAGGTCACGCTGCTGTGATCGAGTGCGGCGAGATAGGGGCTGATCTGGACCAGGCCATCGCGGCATTCGATGATGCGCCGGTGGTAGCGGCGATGCACACGGCGCGCACGCCACCTGTCCAGCCGGGAAGCCGACTTGCTGGTGTGAAGCACCGTGTTGGGAAAGGCCTCGGACAACAGCAGCCACAACGGGTGTAGTCGTCGGTGGAGTTGGCGGTGCTGGCGCCATAGATGCATTGCGGTGATGCGATTCCGGACAGCGGGGTAAGTGACACCGATCACGAACAGGGGCACCGTCATGACCAACATCACGGACGCGGCTGCCGTCAGCCCGTCAGGAACCGAGCTGCCCTGACTGCGGATCACCACGAACACCGCGCGAATGAGACAGGCCGCAGCCATGCCGGCCAGTCCCACCGCGGCCAGCCAGAGGCCGGTGGACAGCGGGCGCTGGGAGATGCGGGCGTAGCGCTGTGTCCAGCAGAAGGAAGCGGTGAGGGCGTACATCAGATAGAGACCCGCTACGAGATAGAACGCGGCGACGTGGGGGACAGTCATGTCCGCTGTGGAGAAGCTACCGACCAGCACGGTGCGTGGAGCAGTGATCGTTACGGTTGTGATCACTGCGGCGATCAGGAGCAGCCCTACGGCCTCCCGTTGAGCCCGTCGACGTCCTGCGCGACCGTCTGCTGCCGAGTACAGGTAGAAGCACATGAGGAAATAACACGTCGCCATCAAGAGCACGTTCTGCGTCAGCTTGGCTGCGCCGTGTCCGGCGACGGCATCGAGGCCTGTGGCACCGCCGGGCATGGCTAGTGGGTAGGAGCAGCCTGCACAGACCAGACAGAGCGTGATCGCGCGGAGCGACCGGTTTCCGGGGTCCTTGAACAGAAGGAAGAGCTTCCACACCACGGCGCATGCAAGCGCGGCCAAAAAGAGAACAGCCATCGTCAAAGCCACCCCCGTTTGTCGCCCAACACGTCCTGAATTCGTTGTGTCGACGGATCACCGGAGCTGGAAGGCATGACGTGGTCGAGTACGGAAGCCCACTCCAGGATGATCGTCGCGATGAGCTCCGCCTCGTGTTCCTGCTCGGTGCCGTACGAGCAGCGCTGCAACACGCGACGTATCGCGTCGATCCCAAGGCCGGGCAACAAGGCATCCCATTGCACGTCGACGCCTGCGCCGCGGTGGTCAGCCAGGATGTGGCCGACCTCGTGCAGGATGATGTGGTCCTGATGGAGCGGCGTCGTGTCCCTCTGGAAGATGATCAGATCCGCTTTGGCGGTTTCGAACCACAGGCCGATCGGGCCGGACGGTGGCAGCGGATACGACCGCAACTCGATGTGCCGACCCCTGCTCTGCGAGAGGGCCTGGCACAGCTCCTTCACATTGAGCGGAGGGCGCACATTGAGCGTCCGCAGGAGCTGGCTGATGCGTCGCTCCAGCTGCCACTCGGATTCACGGCTGCCCCCCGAAGGCTGTTTGTGGGATCTTCTGAGTCTGGTGCGCGCCGAGTTGGAAATGATGGTTCGCCACGACATGAATGGTTCGGTCCCCCCGCTCACGACCATCGATGCTGCTCGCAGTTTCGACAGTCGCCGTGTCGCCCGCCGGGGCTCCGTGCTCCGACAGGGTGGCGGAGGGGGAGCCAGGCGAGTAGGACGAACCCCGCAATGCGGTCCGTCCGATTTACATTGGTCTGGTGTCAGTGGTTCTGTAGTACGGAACGCGTTACAGCACTGCCCATCCGATGCCCCCGGTTGGTTCGATTGGCGGGATCCCCTTGTTTATTGCCTGCGAGGCCACCGTTTGGCCGAACGGGGCCGCTTTACTTCCGCCGTTGACCATGTTTGCACAAGTGGGCCTGGAACGGGCGAGGAGCCATCAGAAGAGATGGCTGAAACGCCGGCCCCCAACGGCGACGGCCCAGTTCGGACTACCTGGACCGGTGCGGAGCTCCGGGAGGGCGCACAGCTGCATTGGTGGCCCGTACGCATGCGGGGCACTGGGACAGGGTGGGGCGAGCGTCGCGACGGCTGATCCGGGCATGACACTCCTCACTCCTTTGCGAGACGGAACGTTTGGCTGGTTCTTCTCGCTACTCGTCGTACCCGCGTCGGTCGCAGGATGTGGGTGTGGATTCGCGAGTGAAGGCGCCGCTGCCGGACATCGAGGCGATCCGCAGGCGGCTCAGAACGGCCTGGACCTGACGAGCCGTCTCACCTTCGGCGAGTGACCGGACATGTGGCCGACGGGCAAGAAGGGGCGGCAGAGCGTCATCAGTCGCGCCGAGGGCAACATCCGCGTGCTACCTCAAACCGCGGATCGGGTACTACCGGCTCGACCGGCTTGAGGTTACTCACTTGTAGGAGACGTTCGAGGTCATCGCCGCGGCCGACGTGGAGATCGCCGAGGGCAACGCCGCGCGACGAAAAGCTGTGCGGATACGTACACACGAGGCTGTTCCCAGAGACCGACCTCGCCATCGCCGAGGCCGCTGCCCGGCTGGTGCCGCGCGCCAGCGCCGCCCGGGAGAACGCCGAGCTCGAAGCCGAGCCGGGGCCTACGAGTGTTGAAGAGTCCGGCACTGAGCCTGTGCCTGATGGTGCTGTGGAATCCGGAGAAATCTCGGGGCCTGGCAACCCGTCTGCTCACGCACCGCTCACGCACCGCTCACGCACCGCTCACGCAAACGACCCCGGACGAGGAGTCCGAGGCCGAGTACGGCTCCCTGGGGGAGAAACCCCAGGTCAGCCGCGTAATGCGCTGTGCCCCCGGCAGGATTCGAACCTGCGACACCCGCTTTAGGAGAGCGGTGCTCTATCCCCTGAGCTACGAAGGCGGGGGCTTGTAGGAAACCTTGGGGAAAACCCAGCGAGTGGATCTTCGACGAGGCGTACAAGCCCGCTGGTCAGGCGGGGTGCGGCGCTTTCTGCGATCTTGCTTGGGCAGACAGCGGGACACACCAGTGACCGACCAGGGACAGCCTAGCGGATCCGCGCCGCTGGGGGGTCTCCGTATCGGGCTGAGGGCTGTCCCGCAATCCGTGGTGGATCAGCGCGCGGCGTCGGATGCGGTGCATCGCAAGGCGGAGGGACGTCCGCATACTGGAGGTATGCGGATGTTCCGACGACGCGGCGAGGTGCCGTAGCTGGCGTCGTGCGCCCGCCAGGGATTACGGGGCAGCCCTTAGCTGCGTGAAAGCGGGCGTCGCACTGATACCAGAGGGCGGACGAGGCGCAGAATCTGTTCGCGGTGCTGGTGGTCAGCCGGCTGAGCAGTGCGCTCAGGCGTGCGATGACAGGGGTCGGTTGCAGACGTCAGCCGACCCCGATCTGCTGCTGAGGCATGCGCTCGCACAGGAGCCCGACGGGTGTGGTGCCGACGCCCAATTCACGCGCGAATGACCCCGGCGCTGTGGTGGAACTACCCTGCATGGCTGATCAACTCTGTACTTGAAGCGCTCCTCGTGGCCACCTATGCGCGTATCGGTGCGTCCGGAGCCTTTGAGCTCGCACCCGCCCGAGCACCCCTGCACCGGGCACCTGGTGCAGGGAGGAGAGGAGGCGGTGGTCATAACTCCATCGCATGCGCCGGTCTCGACTGTTCTACCGACGTCCAGCTCGGTGTACATGCCGTCCGCGTAGTGGCCCGGGAAGTCGCTTACCAGCTCGTAGCGGCCGGGCTGCGGCGTCACCGTGGTCCAAGCCGTCGCACCTGGGGCGATGCCGTCCCCGGCCCCCGTGCCGCAGCTGTGCGACGCCTCACCCAGGCTGCCCGTCTCATCGACGCGTCCATCGGACCCGGTGGGCCGACCGGTCCCCTCCGGCCGGACAATCGTGACCATCGCGGTCCGGGAATCCGGGTCAGTCCAGGTCGGCCTGCCACAGGTCGGGGCCGAACACCTCGTACTGGATGTCGCAGGGTGCGACGCCCTGCTCAATCAGTCGGCTCCGTACGGCCTGCATGAACGGCAGCGGGCCGCACAGGTAGTACAGCGCGTCCTCAGGCAGGTCGACCGCTGTGGGGTCCATCTGCCCCTGGAAGGCCCCATTCACCGGCTCGTGGCTTCGGGTGTCCTGTTCGTACCAGACGTAGAGCTGCGCGTTCTGCAGGGCCAGGACGTCGCTGACCACCTGGCGGCGCAGGGCGAAGGACGCCTCGTCGAGATCGGCGTGCAGAAGGATGACCTGCAGGCCCGACTGAGCCGCGACGAGGTGGGACAGCATCCCGGCCATGGGGGCGATCCCGATGCCTGCGCTGGCGAACACGACCGGCCGCCCGGAGTCGTCGAGCACGACGTCGCCGTAGGGCACCGACAGCGTGAGTGTGTCGCCCAGGCCCACCGAGTCGTGCAGAAGCGTGGACATCTCGCCGTCGGGCTCGCCGCCGCCGTCGCCGCCGACCCGCTTGACCGAGAACTGGCGGTGCTCGCCGTCGTCGGCCCGCGTCAGGCTGTACTGGCGCGGCTGGAGCACCCCGTCGGACATCCGCATCCGCACCGTGACGTACTGGCCGGGCAGCGAGCTCTTCACCAGGCGGTCGTCGGTCCGCTTGACCACGAAGGTGAGGACATCGGCGGTCTCACGGACCTTCCGTACCACCTGCCAGTTCCGCCACACCGTCTCCGGCCTGACGCCGCGCGCGCTGTAGAGGCCGCGTTCCTGGTTGATCAGGGCGTTGGCCATCAGCCAGTAGACCTCGTCCCAGGCCGCGGCGACCTCCGGGGTGACCGCGTCGCCCAGGACGTCGACGATCGCCCACATCAGGTTGTCGTGGACAACCTGATATTGGTCGGGACGGATGCCGAGGGACGCGTGCTTGTGCGCGATCCGGGAGAGCAAGTGCTCGGGTACCCGCTCCGGGGTCTCCACCAGGGTCGTCGCAAACCCCGCCACCGAACCGGCCAGCGCCTGCTGCTGGTCCCCGTGGACCTGATTGCCGCGGTTGAACACACCGTCCAGAAGCTCCGGATGTTCGCTGAACATGTGCTGGTAGAAACGCTGGGCGATCTCACCGATGTGCTCGGCGACGACCGGGAGCGTGGCAGTGACGACTGGCCGGGACTTGTCCGAGAGCACGAAGCATCCTCCAGACGTGGAGCGCGAGATGGATGACGCCATCCAGCCTTGTTCATACTTTCCTGTCGCGCTCGTCGGTACATCGACACGGCCTAAAGGCCCGCCCCTGGCGGGAGCCCCGGCGGTCAGCCGGCGAACGCTGCGGCGAACATGGCGGACAAAGGACTCTCCCGGGCTCCAGAACACGGACGGACGGTGCGGACGGATCAGCGGTCCGGTCCGGGGCACAGCCGCTCCCCCGCGCGACGACACGCCTTTTACCGAGAAGACTGCCCGGGGCGCAGCCGTGTCTTCACCGGCAACACGTCCCGGTCCGGCACTCTGTGCCCATGACCGACGTCTTCGAGCACACCCCGCAGGTCTGGAACGCCGCGCAACTGCGCGACGCACTCAAAGACCTGCCCGATGAAGCACCCATCCACATCGGCGTGGCAGACGACCCCGGCGACTTCGACGGATACCGGGGCTTCGTCCTCGTGGACGCGCATCAGGTGGAGAACTGGTGGCCGGCCACCTCCACGGCGCCGGAGCGTACCGAGACAGCGGAGGCGCTGACGCTGTTCGCCGACTGGGAGCCGGGCGTATACGACCGTCTGGACTGAACCGGCGAGATCGCCCAGTGCGAGGTCTGGCGGTGGCTCATGGGACGGGTGGCGGACGGTGAGCGCGCGGCGGTGGCTGCGCCGGTTCGGCGCATGGGCGCGCTTCAGGACACCAGTGCGCCAGGTGCAGTCCTGCGATGAGGATTTCGGCCAGTCGACGTGCGTCGTAGCCGGGATCGATGTCCGCGCCGATGCAGAGGTTGCCGACTCCGCGCATGAGTTCGTAGGCACTGATGTCGGAGCGGATCTCTCCAGCAGCTGCTGCGGCTTCGAGCAGCTGGGCGCAGACGGGCACGAGGCGGTCGAGGAACTAGGCGTGCAGCGTGTCGAAGGCGGCGTTGTCGGGCTGGAGCACCGCGGCGAGTCCGTGCTTGGTGACCAGGAAGTCGACGAAGAGGCTGATTCACCGTCCCAGTACCGCATGAGGAGTTGGGCTGGTCGCCAGGAGCGTTGGACCGGCCTCGGCGCAGGCGTCGACCTGGTGTCGGTAGACGGCGATGATGAGGTCCGCTCGCGTCGGGAAGTGGCGGTAGATCGTGCCCAGCCCGACGCCGGCCTTGGTCGCGATGTCGCGTACGGGCGCTTCCACTCCTGACGTGACGAAGGCCGCGGCAGCCGCGTCGAGCCCGCCCCCACGTCCTGATCCCGGCACGGATCCGCCATGCGGAACGCCCCCGCTGAGCGGCTCCCACTCTTCGGCGATGGCGTCCTTGTCACGTAGGGGCCGCATGCCGCCGGAAGGGTCCGGAAGGTGGAAGGAGTACCGGCCGAACATGTTGATGTGGTGCCGTACGAACGGCGAGAGGCGAGCCACGTCCTCGTCGCGGACGTCGAAGCCGTCCGCCCGCAGTTGGTTCACCGCAGCGTCCGTGTACCGCGTGTTGAACAGCACGAGGGCGTTGAGGACCAGGCCCAGGGCGCCGATCTGGTCTTCCATGCCGTCCTGGTAGCGCTGGTAGAGCTGCCCGGAGCGGCCGTGGAAGATTTTCCGGGCGAGGGAGCGGCGGCCCTTCTGGAGGCGGCCCGGCTCTTGATCTGGCGGCGGTAGCCGGGCTCGTCGGCCGGGCGGGACAACCTCATGTTGTCGCGTGGACAACATCCAACCCGTTCGGCACGGCCTCATGCGGGTGGATCGTTGTTTCGTGCTCGTGTGCCAAAGCGCACTGCACGACGCAAACGATCTCGGAGGAGGAGTCGTTGTGAGCGTCACGGCACCACATCAACATGCTCGGCCGTTACTCGTTCCGGCTCCCCGACCTGCCCGGTCGGCTGTGCCCGCTGCGCGACAAGGACGCAGCCGAAAACGAATGATGCGGGTCCGTGGGCGTCCTCCTCCACGGGTACTCCGGGCAGCCGCCAACTCCAGAGCATCAACATCATGTTGACAACATGATGTTGATGCTCTGGAGTGGTCGCATGGCCAGCACCGACCAGGACAACGCCGCCGATCTCGATCGGGCCCGTGAGGTCCTGAACACCGCCGGCGCGGCGGACCTGGAGCGCAGGCCGTGGCAGCACCCGGGTCAGCCGGCCTCGGACGCCGAGCTCGTACGCTTCGCCGCCTGGGCCGTGCGTGAACCCGACGCCGGTTCTCAGGTGCCGGCCGCAGGACTGCGCCTGCTGGCGTCGGCACGCGCGGAGCTCGACCAGATCGAGGCCGGACTACTGTTCACTGCCAGGGGAGCGGGAATGACGTGGCCGCAGATCGCGGGCGCGCTCGGCCTGGACTCGGCACAGGCAGCCCAGCAGCGCCTGAACCGACTGCTGGCCCGCGTCAGCGGCCCGACTGAGAAGGTCTGACCCGTGTTCGTTTCGCTGTCCGACGCCTCCGCGCGCTGTGGGACCAAAGCCGCCAACCTCGGACTTCTGCTGCGCGCAGGCTTCGCGGTGCCCGACGGTTTCGTGATCGACGACCCATGCGTCCACGGCTGGGAGCACGAGCTGGCGCCGGCCCTGCGGGCACTGGGGCGCGGGCCGTTCGCCGTGCGGTCCTCCGCGCTGGGTGAGGACGGGCCTGCGGCGTCGTTCGCGGGCCAGTTGCACACCACTTTGAACGCGGCCACCCCAACCCAGGTGGCTGAGGCGGTGCGGCGTACTTCGGCCTCGGCCGGCAGCAGCCGGGCCGCCGCTTACGCCGCTCGGACCGGTCACCGAGCGTCGGTTTCGCCGCGGGTGATCGTGCAGGTCATGGTCGCTTCCGAGGTCGCCGGGGTGGTGTTCACCCGGCATCCGGTCACCGGGGCCGACCAGGTGGTGATCGAGGCGACCGCAGGGCTTGGTGACAGGCTCGTGGACGGCACCGTCACACCGGAGCGCTGGACCCTCGACGCCGAGGCGACGGCCGGTCCGCACAGTGCCGGGGTCCTGACGCCGCGGCAGGCACGCGGTCTTGCCGAGATCGCTCGGCGGATCGAGGACCTGTTCGGCTGCCCGCAGGACATCGAGTGGGCCGTCGCCGGCGGCAGGGTGTGGGTGCTGCAGGCCCGCCCGATCACCACCGCCCCCCGCGCTGCGCCACGAACGGCAGCGCCTGCCGGGCAGGCGCTGGTGGCCGGGACCGCGGCCAGTCCCGGCATCGCCGTCGGCCCGGTGCGGGTGATCACCGGTCCGGACGACTTCGACCGCTTCACCGCCGGCGGCGTGCTGGTCTGCCGCACCACTTCACCGGCCTGGACGCCGCTGCTGGCCCGCGCGGCCGCGGTGGTCACCGAGACCGGAGGCATGCTCGCGCACGCCGCGATCGTGGCCCGGGAGTTCGCCATCCCCGCTGTTCTGGCCGCCGAGGGCGCCATGACGGTACTCGCCCATGGGCAGCCCGTGATCGTGGACGGCACCAGCGGTACCGTCACCGCCGTAGACGAAGGGACAGCCCGATGAGCCGGACCACCCCGAACGACCTTCTGGTCCTGCAGGCCACCCGCACCCTCGGCCACGCCACCGCCGCGCGCCTGGCCGAACGGGCCGGACTCTCCCAGGCCGAGACAATCGAGCACCTGTTGGACGCGCAGGCCTGCGGATGGGCAACCCACTCCTGCTTCGCCGGTGAGGGCGGCTGGTCCCTGACCGAGGCCGGCACACAGCACGGAGAGCGGCTCCTGGCGGCCGAACTCGACACTGCGTGCGCCCGTACCGCATTGGAGGAGGTCTACCAGGACTTCCTGCCGGCAAACGACGTGGTGGCCGCGGCCTGCACAGCTTGGCAGCTCGCTGAGATGGGCATCGGAGGGCAGCCGGTCACCCTCACCGCCACGATCATCGCGCTCACGCAGCCGGCCCGCACGCTGGCCCAGCTCGAGACCCGCCTGACCACCCACCTGGCCCGGTTTGCGGGATACCACCATCGCTTCACCACCGCGTTGCACCGAGCAAGCACCGAGCCGACATGGATCACGGGCACCGACCGGGACTCGTGCCACCGGGTCTGGTTCGAACTGCACGAGGACCTGATCGCAACACTGCGGCTGACCCGTTGATCACCAGCGCAACCGAGAATGATGCTGAGGCGCTGCCTATTCACGAAGAAGGATCAAGAAACGGCTCAGCGGCTGCTGTCGCCGGGTCGCTCGGTCCGAGGCCGATCATGCGGTCGTACGCCTCCAGTGGGAGGGCGCGGACCCTCTCGGATATCCCCAGTTCAGCCCACTGTTTGACGCGACGTCCGATGGTGCGGTCGGAGCATCCGGGGGTGGAGATGCGCTCGTAGCCTGAGCCGTGGACCAGCGCGAGCACGACGTGCTCGAAGGCCGTCCGGTCGGCGATCCGGCGCCGGTGGCAGCCCAGCGGGTGGTCAGCAGCGAACTCTCCCCGGGTGGGCAGAAGCGCAGCGAACTGGTCCCAGAGGGGTTTGAGCAGGCAAGACGGCAGTGCTGGCACGGCCGTCCTGCGTGATCACTGAGCGCAGAGAACTCCGTGATCACGTGGACCCGTGCCCGCACTGCACCCACCCCGCCCGATCACTCGACAGCTGCTGCCTCTTGCCGGTCGGCCTTGGACGGCGCTTGTTCGGCGCTGGTCCTGCCCGTCCGGTGCGGCCGTCCCGTCGCTCTGGACTTCGAAGCCGATGTCGACGGCCACCCGGTGCTGGTTGTTGTACGGGATCAGGTGGGGGCGGTCCGGTCGGGGACGGGCCGGCGCGGGTCCCGGGACCATACGGAGATCCCGGAGTCGTTCTGAACCGCTCCGGTGCGGAACCGGAGCGGCAGAACGAAGTCGCTGAAGGGCTGGCGCGCGTAGTACGGCAGGGCGAGTGCGGTCGGATGGGACGGCGAGAACAGGGGCACGGTGGCTCCGGAATCAGAGGAGTCGATGGTGCTGCGTGCGCTGTTGTCGCGCAACGCGGACCTCGTCCGGTGGGCAGCCGGGAATGGCACGGCCGCAGACGTCGGGAACTTCCACGCGCGTGTAGAAGTTCTACACGACGTAGGACTTCCGCGAAGCCTGCGACGGCTGGCTTCGAGTGAACAAACGGTGATCTGCACAGGCGCGCACCGAGCAGAAGGCAGACGATGCAGCCGATCCACAGCAGCACCGGATTGAGGCAGCCGGTGCGCAAATCGGTCGGCACGGTACGATCCGGGCCGTGTGCGTCGTGACCAGCCCTAAGAGTGATCGCCGCAGCGAAGACAACGATGGAGTTGCGGAGCCAGTGGCGCACCTGGGGCGTGGCGCGTCCTCACGCGGGGACAGTGGGAGCCTGAAGCGGCCGCCGCGCCAGGTGTGACATCAACCGACGCAAGGGCGGGCTTGATGGCGCACCAGTGAACACTGAGCGCCCCCCAGGCCCATGTACTACACATCGCAGAGTCCCGATCGGGTTCAGTTCTCGCCAGGATGCAGATCGTTACCGCGCGGACGCGGTAGAGAGAGGAACGGGGCATGCAGGCGATTACCGATTGGCTCGCCGGGCTGTCCGGACCCGTCGTATATGCCGTCGTCGCGGCCCTGGTCTTCTGTGAGGATGCGCTGTTCATCGGCTTTGTCCTGCCGGGGGAGACGGCTGTTGTTCTGGGCGGGGTGCTGGCCAGTCAAGGTCAGGTTTCGGTGTACTGGCTGGCCCTCACCGCCGTGGCGGCCGCGATCGTCGGAGACTCTGTCGGCTACGAGGTCGGCCGACACTTCGGGCCCGCGATTCTTCGCGTCCGTCCGCTGCGGCGGCACCAGGACGGCATCTCCGGCGCCCAGGATCTGATCCGCCGCCGCGGACCGGCGGCTGTGTTCCTCGGCCGGTTCATCGCTTTCTTCCGGGCGATGATGCCCGCACTGGCCGGCGTATCCCGTATGCACTACCGAACGTTTTTGCTGTTCAACGCGCTGGGCGGCCTCGTGTGGGGCGTCGGGTTCACCCTGCTCGGATACTTCGCCGGAACGGCCTACGCGCAGGTTGAGCATGCCGTCGGCCGGGCCCTGGCGATCATTGTGGCCGCCGTCGTCATCGCCGCCCTGGCGGTCTGGCATCTACGTCGCCGCCGCGCCCACCGCAGCAGGTGATGCTTCCAGCCGCGCGGAGGACATCACACCGGCCCCTGACGTCCGGTAGCTGCCGACGGCTTTGGACTCACATTCTCCGTTGCCGACCTCGGAGGTGGCGATCCGGGTCCCGCTTCCCGTCGGATCGCGGCGGCCGTGCACCGCCGGAGCCGATGACAGGCCCGGGCAAATCCCCTGGTTCCTCTGTCTGTCGTCTTGCCCATCTACTATGGAACTGCGTACTGAGCGACGGAAGGAAGGCAGAGCGATGCGGCGGCTGGGGGACCTTGAGGCGGAGATCATGGATCGCCTCTGGACGTGGGATCGTCCTGCGACTGTGCGCGAGGTCGTCGACGACATCAACGAGACCCGCCCCCTCGCCTACACCACCGTGATGACCGTCACCAACATCCTGTACTCCAAGGGCTGGCTGCTGCGCGACAAGGAGCGCCGTGCCTGGCTGTACACACCGGTCCGCAGCCGCGAGGCGTACGCTGCCGCGCTGATGGAGGACGGTCTGGGGGCCAGCAAGGACCGCTCGGCGGCGCTGGTGCATTTCGTCGAGGGCATGTCGAAGGACGAGGTAGCCGCCCTCCGCAGGGCGCTTCGCACCGTGGGGCGACAGGCCAAGCCGTGATTTCGGCGCCTGCTCTGATCGGCTATACGGCAGCCGTCGGATTCCTCGCCCCGAGAGTGTTGCTGCGCAGCAGTTGGCCGTACTGCGCTCCCGCCCTGGCGGCAGCGTTGTGGCAAGCCCTGGCGGTCTCGTTCTCGGTTGCGGCCGCGCTCACTGCCTACGCCTTGGCCACGCCGACCGAGCATCTGCACGCCGGCCTGTTGGCTCTGCTGCTTTCCTGCGGACTGGAGGCGAGTGCGGGTCGGCCCGACCCCGGCATGGCAGACCGGCTCGCCATCGCTCTACAGGCTGCCCTCGCGCTCGCCTTGGTCGCGAGTTTCTCCTGGCACGTCGTACGCGCGTGCAGAGCCCGAGCGCGGCATCGGGAAGCCGTGGACCTGGTGGGACGCCACTCGGCCCGGCTGTCTGCCACAGTCCTGCCGTATGACGTTCCCGCCGCGTACTGCTTGCCCGGCCGCCGCTCACGGATCGTGATCAGCGACGCGGCGGTACACCAATTGACGCCCGAACAGCTCGATGCCGTACTGAAGCACGAACAGGCGCACATCGCGGGCCATCACCACCTCGCCCTGGCCGCTGCTGAGGCGTTCCACTCCGTGTTCCGTCGGCTGCCGCTGGCTCGCCATGTCCGGGACCAGACAGCGCTCTTGCTGGAGATGGTCGCGGACGATCGCGCACTGCGCAGCCACTCCCACGAGGTGCTCGTCACCGCGATGTACGAGATGGCCGCGGCCCGGACCCCGGATGGAGCGTTCTCGGCGGGCGGCCATTCCGTACTGATCCGGGCGAAGCGGGTCCTGGGGCCGCGCACAGCGCCGCACCCGGCGCTGTGGGGGTCCGTCGCCGTCATGGTCGTGGTGGTTCCTCTGCTCCCGCTGCTGGTGGCCTGTCCGCCCGGTCTCGGCTGACCACAGTCGCGCCGAGGAGTCCAGATGGGGAACGTGCCGTCGGCCGATGCCACCCAACGGTGCGTGGCCGACCCACTTTCGTACGGGGCTCCGGCGCCGCCAAAGACCGCTTGTTGCTGCAAAGCAGGCAGCCACACGGCCACGGGGCTGCTCGACGCGCGGATCACTCAGCTCGACGCGGGCCTGCCATCACGACCTGCGCTTCCTGCCCGATGGCGGGTGCCGTCTCCCTCGCCGCAATCGCCGCGTACGCCTGGTTACTTGCAGGCTCAGTGGTGCTGATCGGTGCCACACCACTGAGCTGCGTGCCTGGCTGAACCAGTCATCCACTGCACAAGCTTGCTGCCTACGACGTGGGGGTAGTGGCTTGGGGCTGTCGCCTACCGAGGGAAGTTGCCGTCATGCCTGCTGCTACCGCCGGACATTCACGAGTGCGGCACCCGCTGTTCGCGCGGATCTATCCGAAGATCAACGCCTACGCGGAAGCCCATGGCGCTGTGGAGCACCGCAGAGAACTGCTCGCCGGCGCCAAGGGCTGCGTCGTCGAGGTCGGCGCCGGCACGGGAGCCAACTTCCCGCACTACCCAGCGCAAGTGGACAAGGTCATCGCGGTGGAACCTGAGCCGCGACTGAGGGCATTGGCCACGCGGGCGGCGGCCCGGTCCACCCTCGTGGAGGTCCGCGAGGGCCGGGCGGAGAACCTGCCGGTGGCGGATGGATCCGTCGACGGGGTCGTCGCCTCGCTCGTCCTGTGCAGCATCGCCGATGTCGAGCGGGCGCTGGCCGAGGTCGCTCGCGTGCTGCGGCCCGGCGGTCGGCTGTACTTCTACGAGCACATCCGCTCGGCCGATCCCCGGTTCGCGAGGAAGCAACGCAGGATCAACATCATTTGGCCGCTGCTCGGCGGAGGCTGCAACCTCGACCGGGACAGCGAGCGGGCCATCACGGACGCCGGGTTCACGATGGAACAAGCGCGGCACTTCGACTTTGTCGTCAACGGTCGCACAACGCCCAGCTCGCCGTGCGTCATCGGCGTCGCTCGAAAGCCGGAAGGCTGAGGAATCGCCGTGCCTCACGCCCCGGCCATCCCGTCCGAACGTGCCCATTCCAGGAAATGAGCCCGTCCGGACGGTGCGGGCACGAGTCAGCCCCGGTAGGCCACGTTCGCCATCATTCCGGCCTCACCGTGGTAGGCGTTGTGGCAGTGCAGCATCCACTGGCCCGGGTTGTCGGCATCGAAGAAGACGGAGAGCTTCTTCTTGGGCAGCACGATCGCGGTGTCCTTGCGTGGCCCGGAGACGCCGAGCTGGTACGTGTGGCCGTGCAGGTGCATCGGGTGCCACATGTCGGTGCCGTTGACGAAGTCGAGCCGTACCCGCTGTCCCTTCTCGACAAGGATCGGGTTCCCTTCAGGGTCGGCCATGTCGAACGGATGGCCATTGATGGTCCAGTTGTACTTCTCCATGCCGCCGCTCAGCCTGATCCGGTGTGTGACGTCGGCCTTCGCGGTCTTGAGCCGCACGTCGTCGGCAGCTCGAAGCTGTGACGACGTCACGAACACGCCGTCGAGTTCCTTCGGGCGGACGGTCGCCGACGGCTTCCTTCCCGAGCCAGTACGCACCAGAGCCAGGCCGTTCATGTTTTTGCCCTCGGCCAGGGCCACGAGCGGGAACACTCCATCGCCGAGGGTGACAAGGACGTCGTAGCGCTCGCCCATGCCGATCAGCAGGGTGTCCACCTCTCGATGCTGGACCGGGAAGCCGTCGGTGTGGGTGATGGTCAGCTTGTGCTCGCCGAGGGCGACTCGATAGGCGGTGTCCGAGCCCGCGTTGATGATCCGGAGCCGCACCTTGTTGCCGGGCTTGCCGGTGTAGACGTCAGGATCGTTCGCCACCCGCCCGTTGATGAGGTGGTGCGGGTACTTCACGTCGCCGGCGTCGCCACCGAGCAGCTCGCTGGTGGCGCCCATGAGCATGAACTTCATCGACATGCCGCCGGACGAGGCGGAGCCCGAAGGAGAAGGGGACGTGGAATCGCCCATGTCCATCCCGCCCATATCTCCCATGTGGCCGCCGTCCGGGCTACTGGAAGTCGAGCTGTGGCCCATGTCCATGCCGCCCATGCCCTGCTTGATTTCGGCGAAGGCCTCGTCGGGGGTCCCGGTTATGCCGTCGAGCCAGTCGTCGAGGACAATGACCCATTCGTCGTCGTACGCGAGAGTCTCCTTGGGATCGTCGACGATCAGCGGAGCGTACAGGCCGCGGTCGAGCTGGACGCCCACGTGCGGGTGGAAGAAATACGTGCCGGGGACGTCCGCGACGAAGCGGTAGGCAAAGGTGGACCCGGCACGGACAGCGGTCTGCGTGGCGGGCGGCACGCCGTCCATGTCGTTGCGCAGCGCGATGCCGTGCCAGTGGATCGACGTGGTCGTCTTGTTCGGAAGCTGGTTCGACAGCTCGGCAATCAGCGTGTCGCCAACGGAGAGCCGGACCTCCTTGCCCGGGGTGCGACCGTCGAAGGCCCAGGTTCTGGGCATGACGCCACCACCCAGGTCGATCTTGGCGGGCGCCGCGGTCAGGGTGAGCTTCTGCTGTCGTCCGGAGCCGGCGCGCTTCTTCTCTGCGTCGGCGACGACCGAGCCGGACGGACTGATCAGGCCGACACTGCTGCCGGAGCCATTGCTGCAGGCGGCGAGCGCGCCGACCCCGGCGGCTCCCAGCCCTGCGAGCAGGACTGAGCGGCGGTTGATGCTGTTCATTTCGTTGTGTCCTCTATGTCGAAACTGCTCATGCGGTCGCGAAGGGACGGCGCAGCACGTGCCGTCCGGTCGGCCTATACGCGCAGTCGAGAGAGGACGGACAAGTCGGGTGGGGCTCGGCCGACCGTGCCGACGGCGTAGCGTCCGCCGGCGGACCGGTGCGAGTCGGCGAGGGAGGCGAACCCGCTCTGCCCAGGCACTGTGAGGTGTACGGAGTCGACGCTCGCCGTGGTGCAGTGCTGCATTCCAGGGGTCGCGCACCCACCAGCGTCGGCGCTGTGAGTGGAAGAGCCCGACAGGGACTGTGCGGCCTCAGCCGATGTGGCATGAACCGCCGATGTGGCATGAACCGCATGGACGGAATTCTGTCCCGACGAGACTCCGGTCGTGGACGTCTCATGGTGGACGAGCACGGCCAGCGCGACGCACAAGGTGAGGAGCAGTCCGTACGCTCCGCGGACGGCTGTACCGCCGCAGCGAGCTGTTCGGATCGTCATGGTCTCCCACCCGTGATCACGTTCGCCTGGGTTCGACCACCTTACCCCCCGGGGGTTCCTGCCGGACTGTGAGCCTGCGCGCCGCCGTGGTTCCGCCTCGTGAGCCATCACTCAGCCACGCCCGTCAGGTCTCCGCTCGACGGTCCGATCCTGAGGAGCGGTTCCATGTGCGCCTGGCCCGCCCGCGGATGGGCAGCGGTGGCCGTAGTCGAGGGTGCCGGATTCCCTGCCGCGCGTCGGCGGACGCACTGACCCGTTCGTGCCGCCCGGCCGCGGCGGCCACCGCCGGGGCGGCCGTGCCGACACGCCGATGCCACGGGGTCGACAGGTGTCGGTGAGCCCCCTCGCGAGATTTCGACCATCGAGGCTCCGGAATACCCCCCGGGGGTATATGGTTATGGGCGTCGTCCTGAACGGATGACGCCAGAAGGCGCGTTACACCTAGGGAGATGCCATGAGAAATCACTCCGGCCACGACCAGACCAACCACGGTGTCCACGGCGGCCACGGCGGAGCCCAGCCCGGTGGGCTGTCGGTCTCCCGGAACGGGTACACCCTCGAACTCGACTCGACGATCCTCACCCCCGGAGTGCAGCCGATCAGCTTCCGGGTGACCGGCCCCGACGGGCAGGCGGTGACCGAGTTCATACCCGAGCACGAGAAGGAACTGCACTTCATAGCCGTCCGGCGCGACACGGCCGGGTTCCAGCACGTGCACCCGGTGATGGACGAGAAGGGCACCTGGAGCGTCGAACTGGCCCTGGAACCGGGGGACTGGAGGTTCTTCGCCGACGTCCACCCGGCCGGCCACGACGGGACCATGACGCTGGGGATCGACGTCGCGGTCGCCGGGCCGTACGACCCGAGGCCGCTCCCCGAGGTCACCGGGATCGCACAGACAGGCGCGTACACCGTCGCGCTCGACGGCGAACTCCTGCCCGGCGAGGCGAGCGAACTGACCCTCACCGTCAGCCGGAACGACCGCCCCGTCACCGACCTGCAGCCCTACCTGGCCGCGTACGGGCATCTGGTGGCACTGCGGGTCGGCGACCTGGGCTACCTCCACGTCCACCCGGAGGGCGAACCCGGTGACGGCACCACCGCACCGGGACCCGAGATCGCCTTCATGGCGGTCGCGCCTTCGGCCGGCACCTACCGCCTGTACCTGGACTTCCAGCACAACGACGTCGTCCGGACAGCCGAGTTCACGGTGCGGACCACCGCGACCGCCCCTCGCCCGGACGCGGCATCCCAGGCCGCACCCGAGCACAGGAGCCACCACCACGGCGGCCACGCACACCACTGACCGCATGAACGCCGCCATCCCCACATCGGAAGGAGCGTCATGCCCCGCCTGACCCGACTCACGCCCGACACGGCGGTCGGCACCTCGCGCGACCTCCTCGCCGAACTGGTCTCCCGTCATGGCCAGATCGGTGACATGGTCTCCACGATGGCGCACTCGCCGGCCGTACTGGGCGGCTACCTCCAGCTCAGCCGGGCCATGGGGCGAGCCGAACTCGACCGCAGGGCCAGCGAACGGATCGCGATCGCCGTCCAGGTCCTGCAGGGGTGCAGGCTGTGTCTCGACGCGCATGTCAGTGCCGCCCGCGCCATGGGAGTGGACGAGGAAGAGATCGAGCGAGCCCACGCGGGTACCTCGGCCGATCCCGCGATCGCGGCGATCCTCACCCTCGCCCTCCACATCTGTCGCGAGCCGACGTCGATCACCGACGAGCAGGTCATCGCGTTGCGTGAGCACGGCTGCAGCGACCGCGCGACAGCCGACGTCGTCGGCGTCGTCGCACTCAACATCCTCACTGGCGCCTTCAACCTGCTCGCCGGCCTCACACCGGGGAGCGACACCGGTGCGTAGAGACATCCCCGCCTGTACTCGCGGGACACGGCCGCCACCCCGGGGTCGTGCCCCGCCGCATGGATACGGAAGGAAGCCGCCATGCGTCTGTTCGCCATCCGCGACTACCGCCACCTGTTCAGTGCCCAGGTCATCGCCCTGTTCGGTACCGGGCTGACCACAGTGGCCCTCGGGCTGCTCGCCTACGACCTCGCCGGCCCGCGCGCCGGCATGGTCCTCGGCACCGCCCTGACCATCAAGATGGTCATGTACGTGGTCATAGCCCCTCTGGCTGCCGCGTACGTCGACCGGTTCCCCAGAAGAACTCTCCTGTTCCTCCTCGACGTGGTCCGCGGTGCGGTGGTCCTGGCACTGCCGCTGATCACCGAGGTCTGGCACATCTACGTCCTGATCGGCCTGCTCCAGGCCGCGTCCGCGGCGTTCACCCCGACGTTCCAGGCCGTCATCCCCGACATCGTCACCGACGAGTCCGACTACACGCGTGCCCTGTCCGCCTCCCAGGTCGCCTCCACCATGGAGAGCCTGCTCAGCCCCGTGCTGGCAGCCGTCGCCCTGGCGTTCATGAGCTTCAACCGGCTGTTCCTGGGCACCTCCGCCGGATTCCTCATGTCCGCCCTGCTCGTCCTGTCGACGCGTATCCCCGACGCCCGTCCCAGTGCCCACACCCAGGCATGGGACAAGGCGACAGCGGGGATCAGGACCTTCCTCATGACACCGCGGCTGCGCGGCGTCATGGCGCTCAATCTCGTGGTCGCCACGGCAGGATCGATCGTCGTCGTCAACACCGTCAACTACGTCCGTGACGAGCTCGGCGGCTCGCAGTCGGACGTCGCCCGGATGCTCGCCGCCTCCGGCACCGGAACCCTCCTCGCCGCCCTCGTACTGCCCCGCGTTCTTGACCGGATCACCGCCCGCACCGTCATGATGACCGGCGCCGGAGTCCTTGTCGGCGGCACGACCGCCGCGGTGACGCTCAACGCGGCCGGCCTCACCACATGGACCGGTACGGCGATCATCTGGGCCGTGATCGGCATCGGCATGGCACTGATCATCACACCGACCGGCAAGGTCCTGCGCGCCTCCGCCGGACGGAACGCGATCCCCGAGGCATTCGCGGCCCAGTTCTCCCTGTCGCACCTGGCCTGGCTGATCACCTACCCCATCGCGGGATGGCTCGGTACGAACGGAGGCTTCACTCTCACCTGGTCCGTCCTCGCGGTCCTCGCCGGGGCGGGCACCATCGGCGCCCTCCTCCTGTGGCCGCGCCATGACGGACGAGGAGCCGTGACCGGCCCGGCGACGCCCGTCCGGCACGCACCCCGGATGGACCGGTCCACCCTGTCCAAGGCCGCGTGAAGTGCCGCGTACAGCGCTCTGATCGTCTGCGTCGTGCACAGCACGCGCTGCCGGCCGGACACACCGAGAAGGCCGTGGCCGCCGTGCCGCTCCGCGCGGGCGGCGGCCACGGCCTTCTCGTGCGAGACCGAACACGGGGTCGAAGTCCGCCTGCACACATCCGGGTGCTGCACGGTGTGCAGCTGAACTGTCGCCTCGCTCTCGTGTGCTGGTGGTCAGATACGCACGCCCCACATGAACGGCATTCCACTCCGCGCGATCGACTCGTAGCGCACCTGGGCGCCCGGCTTCGGAGCGTGCAAGATCTGTCCGTTGCCGGCGTAGAACCCAACGTGGCTGAGGTCCGTCCGCATGATGATGAGGTCGCCCGGCTTGAGTGCACTCAGTGAATTGATGCGCGTACCGACGTTGGCCTGAGCCTGCGAGGTGCGGGGGATGGACACCCCTGCCTGACTGAACGCCCAGGAGGTCAGACCGCTGCAGTCGAACGAGCTGGGTCCGGAAGCGCCCCACACGTAGGGAAGGCCGACTCGGCCCTTAGCCGCGCCGAACGCCGCTGCTGAACGCTGTGACGCACTGGCCTCATTGCCGAGTTGCACCCGCTCACTGGACCGATTCGCCCGCGCCTCCTTCTCCGCGATCCTGGCCCGTTCCTCCGCCGTCAGAGTGTTGAGGAGCTTCTGGGCCTGCGCCAGCTTGCCCTGGATCTCCTTCTTCCTTTCACCCAGCTCCTTGCGGACACCCTGCAGGTCCTGGAGCTTCTCCGTAGCTTCGCGCTGCTGCTGCCGGAGACCGCGCTGCTGCGACTCGTACTGCTGGAGCGCGGCGACCTGCTGCGCACTCAGGCGATCCATCGCGGACGCCTCGTCGAGGAACCCGTCGGGGTCCGAAGAAAGCAGCAACTGAACGGAGGGATCAAGCCCCCCGCTGCGATACTGAGCCGCGGCTATGGAACCGATCTGGTTCCGGAGGCCGTTCAGGCCACTCTGCTTACGAGCAGCAGTTTCCTGAAGGTCCTTGACCTCCCTCTCCAACGTGCCGGCTGTCTCCTTGGCCCCGTTGTACTTCTCGGTGGCCTGCGTGGCTTCCTCATAGAGACGGTCGACTTGGGCCTGCACGCCCTTCTTGCTCGGATCCGGAAGCGGGTCGGCCGATGCGGACTGTGCCGACAACGCAACGGCCGCCGCGGCTGTCGCGGTGAGCACGGTCGCGTAGGTGTGGCTGGGCTGCTTAGGACGACGATGGGACGCCACTGAGGCGAACTCCTTCTTCCTCGGCCGCCCGCCAGGACCACTCCGGTATCCCAGCTCCGCCCGCACGGCACGGATGCGGCGGTTCCTTCGCCGCCGCCCCGAACGGGCGACCGACAGTTCGAAGGACCGGGATGAGACTAAACTCCTTAGTGGATAAGTTTCAACCGAGGTTTCACGGAAGGGCGTTGTCACGCGGCATTGCGACTGCGCAGGACTCGATGGGAGCTCAACAGCGTTTTCGTTCTCTCAGTGCGACGCAGTCCCTCCGTTGCTGGGCGGCGACGGCCCCGCGTCGGCTTCGACCCGTTCACCGGACCTGCCCTGCTGCTCGGACGCAGCCGTCACACACGATGGACAGCGGCCTCTGTCCCTGCTCAACGGCGAGGTGGATCTCTGTCGTCCACCCGCCTCGGGAGCGTCCGAGACCGTGATCGGCCGGCTCGACGGCAGAGCCGCTGGGCGGCTCCTTTTGCAGATCCCCTTTTTCGACGCCCCGGCGGCGTGCTGGTGGGCCCGGCAGACGGTGGAGTCGACGTCCACCTCCCAGGTGATCAGGCCCTTCGCGTCCGCCTGGGCTTGAAACCGGGTGACGATCCTGGCCGAGGTGCCATTGCGTTGCCAGCGCCGGAACAGGCCGTAGACCCGGCGCATGTCGTGCGGGAACCCGAGGCCAATCGTGCTGGCCTCGTCGAGGCGGGCCAGTTGGGAGGCGGTGAAGTCGACGTCATCGACCGCAC
Organism: Streptomyces sp. NPDC104309; assembly: GCF_055584025.1. Lineage (NCBI taxonomy): Bacteria > Bacillati > Actinomycetota > Actinomycetes > Kitasatosporales > Streptomycetaceae > Streptomyces > Streptomyces sp. NPDC104309. Next base: position 213,489 of record NZ_JBVJMV010000002.1, read on the forward strand.
CCGCACTCAGGTCGATCAGCGTCTGAAGCAGGAGATCAGCTACTGGTACGCCCAGGCCGGCAAGTTGGAGCAGGACCTGGCCGAGGGTAAACGGATCCGACACCGGCCGGAGCGCGCGCGGTCGTGGGCTGAGGAACTTGAGATCCGCTGCGTCAGCTTGAGAGGGGCGCGTCGCTCGACCAGAACGTCGACTTCACGTTCGGCGCCGGCATCTCCTGCTTCGAGTAGTCCGGGCCGTTCGGCTTGCTGGTCGGCGGAGCAACCTCGGACTTCTCCGCACACGGGGTGGTGACGCTCACGTGGGCCTGGCCAGTGGTCCCGATCAGGGCTTCGAGCTGGAAGCCGTCCTGGGTCTCGAAGTTGGCCGCCAGCCCGTTCGGACTCGTGGCGACGAGCTTGTAGCCCTTGCCTTTCCAGTGGCGTTCCAGCACGCCGAGGAAGCCGCCACGCCGTTCAGGAGAGATGATCGTCATGACGGAACGCTCGCGGTCCACATAGCAGTCACCCGGCATGGAGTACCTATGTGTCCACTGAACGGGAGGCTTGATGGACGCAAACGTCTCGTCCAGAATCGTGTCCGCCCTGTCGGCCGCCTCTTGCATGTTCATCTTCGATTGGCTTTCCTTGGTTGAGGACGCGGTACCTTGCGCGCCGCATCCGGGAAGAAGTAGAGCCAGTACTGCGGCCGCTGCAACCCTTTTCCTCATCGCGGCGTCTCCCTTGTGACGTATCCCGGCTGCCCTGCGACAATGGCAGCGATGTTTCGCGCAGAGACCCTGTCCTTCCCTTCCTCTGGAGAGAAGTAATTGCTATGGGCTTCGATATCAAACTTCGAGTCCAGTACGTTGGGGAAGGAAGGCTGGACCAGCTCCGGTCCGGGCAAGGTCTCGAATCTGTTGGCGCCGAACGCCTTGCTTGCCGGATCCTTGCCGAACCAGATGTCGTCGTCACCCGGGTCGGCAATTTCTGCCATGAGGTACGCGCCAGGCGGCCCTCCTCCGAGGAGCCCCATGGTTCCGGCCAAAGCTTCCATTTTCGAAGGGAGTTTGGTGACGATGTCGTTCTCGGCCGCTCCCACCCAGACGTGCTCCTTGCCCACACCCAGGTCTTCCGCCCTGTTGACGCCAACGCCGGGACTTCCGACGAGGATGATGTCATCAGCCCCCGGAATGCCTCCTGGCTCCTGCGTGGCGGCCCCCACCAGTCGAGAACCATAGGAATGTCCAATGGCAGTGACATGGGAATCGGCGTTCTCATTGGTTGCCGAAATTCCACTCATGAAACTGTTGTACGCGGGAGCGCCGCGCTCGGCGTCGACCATAGTCATCACATCGATCGATTGAGGGGCATCGTAACCGAGCCATACGATCGCGGATGAGGAGGGATCGATATCCTGGGCGCCCGTTGCTGCTTCGAAGGCGCGTTTCACTGTGCCGTCGGCAAAATCGGCGTTGAATTTAGTACCCAAGCCGGGCACATAAGCCGAGACGTTCTTTGAGGTGTCAGGGTTTCCGAAGGCGACGATCGCCCTCCCATTTCCTTCGAGCCCAATCCCCAGGAGGAACATCGGCGGCTGGCTTCCCGAGTTGAGCTTGTGCTGGATACCCTTCAGTCCGCCGAGCTTGTCTATGGAAGCCTCGTCGTGCCGGCCCTCCAACTGTGCGATGAGAAGGTGGATGTTCTCCCGGTTCACCTCGTCCCGGACCGCTGACGGGATGCCGTCCAAGTTGCCGATGACTTCCGGGAAGGCCGTCCTGTACTCCTCGCGCTCCTCGTTGCTGAGGCTGTCCCACCACTCCTTGCGGTCGGCCGGCGACTTGTCCAACGGGATCTGATCCTGAAGGTATTTACCGGCGGCCGAGCTGACAGCGTCGACGTCGTCTGCCACATTTGCCCACGTCTTGGTGTCGACGTTCAGTCCCGGCGCCGCCTTGAGCTTGCGCAGCGCCTTGCTGTACCGATCGTCGATCTCCTGGGCTTCCCGTACGGCGTGGGCGATGCGGTCGGCGATGTCCACGGCTTTGGCGTGGTGTGGGTTCGGGTTTTTGAGCCGAGTGTCGCTCGGTAGCAGTCCCGGCGATTGGAAATTAGTGTTGTTGCCCGTGATCAGGTAGGTGTTGCCCAGGACTGTGCCGCCAGCGATCGGCTCACCGGTGAGCTCGCTCTTACCGCCGGCGGGATACGTGACGGTGCCGTCTCCGTTCACGGAGTATGCCAGTGTGGCCGCATCGTCCAGTGCCTCAGTCAGGCGCCGCTTCGGAGCGGTGATTTCGGACGAGAAGCCGTCGAGAGCGCCGGTGATCAGACTGCACTCGACCTGGGTGTAGTGGAAGTTCTCCGACAGCTTCCGCAACTGCTTGAGGGCCGCGTCCGCAGCCTCGCCCGCGTTGGCCTTCCGCATGGTCGCGGTGATCTGGTTGTCGATGCGGTCCTTGGCCGAGTCGGTCATGGCGCTGATCGCGCGGTACCCGTCCGCCGCTTCCACGTACTCGGTCGGTTTAAGGGCCTTGAGCGTCAGGTGGTCCATTCTTGCGGGTCACCGCCCCTGGGCTCGCCGCCGGCGGGCGGATCCTCGTAGTACTCGGTCTTCAGCTTGGCGATCTCGGCCTTGATGGCCTCGTCGGTCCGTAGCTGGTCATTTCCCGATTTCTCCAGCACGTTGGCAAGCCCGTCGCATACCTTGCCGACATCCTTGACGTAGCGCCCCCAGGAATCGTAGACATCCTGCTGGGCTGCCGAGGTCAGGCACCCGGACTCCTTCCCGAGTCCCGTCTGGCCCAACTCCGCCTTCACCCACGCCTTGTCAAGGTCCTTCCGCAACGAGCCGACGCCTTCCCCTGCCTTGGTCCACGCCGCCTTGTCGGACCTCAGCTTGCCGGCACCGCCGCCGCTGCCACCGGAAGTGGAACCTCCGGGGTCGGCAGGCAGTTGGTTGAGCTGCATCTGCGTGGTGTGCCGCTCGACCGCCGCGGTCTTGAGCTGCTCCCACTCATCCCACGCCATGCGTGGCCCCCTCCCCGTGCTGGCGTGAACCCTGTATCGGTGTAAGGGAATTGGCTTGGGTAGCGTGGCCGCCTGGAATGAAACTGCAGGGGCCCGACGCTTGCGGATGGCTGCGGAAACCGTGATCGCCGCTCCGAAGATGAAGTCCGGGATGCGGATCGGCAGGATCTTCGTGCCCGGGGCCAGGCCGTAGGAGCCCGTGGTGGAGCCTTTGGCTCCGGTTCCGGCGATGAGGACGGCCAAGGTGGTGCCGTGGCCGTCGTAGTCCGTGCGTTCGTTGCCCGGGTGCTTGGAGAAGTCCTTCCCACCCTCGGTCGTCCCCGACCTCCGCCCGGCGACTCGCGTGGCCGCGAGAATGCTCATCGTCGGTCGGGCGGTCACCACGGTTCGGAGCAGCGGCGGATGCGCCGTGGGCTGTTCCGCCGCTGTGCGGCAGTGCACTGTCTGTGGTCGCTCCACGTACGAGTTTGGCCCCTCCCGAGGTGAACCCTGATCGTTCACGCTGTCGCGACGGCTTGGGTTGCCCGCCGACGATCCCACCGGACTGCGCAGGCGTTCGGGGTCCGTTCAAGGCACTTTCGCGGTTCGTCGTGCGACCTTCGCCACGGGGCGGCGTGGCGGCAGGGCCCGCACCACCCGACGCAGCGCCACGGCCCATGGGTGTCTGCGGCCGGCTTGGAGTACCGCCGATAACGGTGCCGCGTGGAATCGCACCAGTCGGCTGTCCGAAAGGCGGCGAGGCGGGACGGCCGCCGGTGATTCCATTGGTATCCCGGGCCGGGCCGGGGCCGACTGGCCCGCGACCGGGGACGGGCTGGTTACCGGACATACCGGGGCCGAAGGGGTCGGAGAGTCCGAGCCTGGGTGTGCGCGGACTGGCGGATGCAACCGGTTCGAACGGCGTAGACCGTGGGCCCCGGCCTCCGTACACGGGCCGTTCTTCACCTCCCCGGGCGCCCGGCGGAAGCCCTGCCCCGCCTCCGAACGCAGGCGGAAGCAAGCCGGTGGACGAGGGGGTCCTGCCTTCCGGGCCGCCCAGTCCTGACGGCGGCACCCCCGTCTGGAGCAGCTGCGGCGTTCGCGCCGGCAGCCGCTTCCAGCCCGGCGGCAGTGCGAGTTCTCCGCCACGCCCGCCGTGATCGTCCGCTGCGTCGAGGCGGCGGTGTGCCGCGTCGTCCTCGGCAGGCCAAGCGCGGCTGTGCGCTTGGCGAGGTCGCCAGCCCTCGGCCGCGGTGGGGAAGCCCTCGGCCGCGGTGGGGAAGCGCTCGGCTGTGAAGGGGGTGCCCGTTCACGGCGGGCAGGACTGGGCCCGCATGCCACCTCGTGATCCGTATCGACTGAATCCCGAGGTCTGCCACGCCCGGCCGTCGGGCAGGACGGCGAGTGCCTCGTAGCCGTCCAGTGCTTCCAGCCAGTCCCGTGCGTCCTCGCCCATGGCGAACGCCGCGGTGGCGTAGGCGTCGGTCATGGTCAGCCGGGGGCCGACGACGGTGAGGGAGGCGAACGCGGTGGCGGGTGTGCCGCTGTGCGGGTCGAGGATGTGGGCGCCGCGTTCGGCGGTGCCCGAGGTGGCGACGGCCAGGTCGTGGCCGGCGGTGATGACGGTGAGCAGTTCGCCGGGCCGCAGCGGGTGGGCGATGCCGATGCGCCAGGGGGCGCCGGGGGTTGCCCGGCCGCGAAGCCGGAGGTCGCCTCCGCCGTTGACGCAGGTGTGGTGCGCGCCGGCTTCGTGGAGCAGCCGGGAGGCGGCCTCGGTGGCCCAGCCCTTGACGAGGCCCGAGGGGTCGAGGACACCGGCCGGGACGATGCTGAACCAGCCATCCGTGACGTGGGCGGCTCGCGCGCAGAGGGACAGCACCTCGTAGACCTCTGGCGGGCAGTCGCCGAGGCGGATCTCACCGCGGTCGAGGCGGCTGATGTGGCTGTCGGGCCGGTAGGTGGAGAACACGGCATCGACCTGGTGGAGTCGCCGCACGGCCTCGGCGAGGGCGCGGTGGACGGCAGTGGTGGGCTCGTCCCGGATGTCGAAGGAGAAGACCGTGCCCATCACGTGCTCGACGTGGCGGAGCCCGTGCGCGGTGTCAGGCATGGGCCTGGTCCAGGGCGCTCTGCAGGGACTGGACATAGCCCTCGCTGGTGTAGCTGGCGCCGGAGACGGCATCGATGTGCGCGCTCTGGGCGCCGATCGCCTCCTGGGTGAGGCGAGGCAGGGCATAGGAGGCGATCTGCTGGTCGCGGCCGTTCTCGTCCGGGGCCCGGAGCACCTTGACGGCAGTGATCTTTCCCTGGGTGAGGGTGGCGGCGACCTGCACGGTTCCGTACGGGGTGTCGATGGGATCCCCGGTGAACGTGCCCGTGCCTGTGGACGCGCCCGACGCGGTGCCCGCAGGGGCGGACGGGGACGAGGAGGCCTCGGGGGACCGGGGGGTCACTCCTGCGAGGACGGGGCGCTGGTGGGGCTTGAGGGCGAGCAGCGCGATGACGAGGGCGCTGATCCCGGTGGTCGCCAGGACGGCTCGGCGCATGGCGGTTCTCCTCAGAACGCGAACGACTCGTGATGGATGCGCCGTGCCGGGACGCCGGCCTCGCGCAGGGCTTGGATGGCGGCCTGTGTCATACCGGGCGGACCGCAGAGGTAGACGTCGTGGGCGGCGAGATCGGGCACCAGAGCGCTCAGGCCCCGGGCGGTGAGGGGTGAGGAGTACCCGGCCGGTTCGTCGACGACGTAGTGCACGGCGGCCCGTCGGCGGACGGCTGTCGCGTCGATCTCACCGCGCAGGGAGAGGTCGACGGCGCGACGGGCCCGGTAGACGAGCGTCACCTGTCCCGGCAGCGTCTCGAAGAGCGTGCGCAGGGGGGTGATACCGACGCCGCCGGCCAGGAGAAGGACCTTGGGAGCGGTGCGGAGGTTCGCCGTGAAGCCGCCGTAGGGCCCCTCGGCCCACACCCGGGTGCCGGGCGCGAGGTGGGCGAGCGCGGCACTGTGGCCGCCGGCGGTCTTCACCGTGATGCGCAGATGGCGGGGGTGCGCGGGTGCGGAGAGGGAATAGGGATTGGCGGTCCACCACAGGCCGCGGGTCAGGAAGCGCCAGCGCAGGAACTGTCCCGGCTCACCCCCCAACTCGTCCAGGTGCTCGCCGGTGAGGTGGACGGAGACCACGCCCGGCGCCTCGGGGAGGACCGCGGTGACGCGCAGGCGGTGACGCAGCCCGCGCCGGACGGGGACGGCGAACCGGTACCAGGCGACCAGCGCGGCGACGCCGAGAAACAGCGTGTACCAGGCCACCTGGGCGAGGCGGTTGCCGACGAAGTCGGCGCCGTTGGAGAGCTGGTGGCCGAAGGCGAGGAAGACGGCCAGGTAGGTGGCGAAGTGCAGATAGTGCCAGGTCTCGTAACTCATCCTCCGGCGGGCCGCGCGGGCCGAGAGGACTGCGGTGGCCAGGAACAGCAGGAAGCCCGCCGTGCCCTTGAGCAGGTCGGGGTAGTGGAGGACGAGCGCGGAGGTCTGGCCGAGCACGCTCGTGTGGGAGGTCAGCGAGTAGCCCCAGATGATCAGCAGGGTGTGGGCGAGGGACAGAGAGACGGTGCAGCGGCCGCCCAGGGCGTGCCAGCGGGCGAGGCGGTCCGTGCCGATGGTGTGGTCCAGCAGTGGCATGCGGGCCATCAGGGCCAGCAGCACCGCGCAGGCGTAACCGGCCAGCAGCCCCGTGATGCGCCCGGCGCCGGTGAGCCAGCCCGCCGGGCCGACCACCGAGGTCGTGTCGCTCCACCACAGGGCCAGCACTCCCGCGGCCCCCGCCCAGATCGCCGACGGTGCCAGGAAGCGCACGGCGCTGCGGCGCGGACGCCGGTGGCGCATCCCGCGGCTCGTGTGTGGGGTGGTGAACGTGGTGGTCATGGGGGCTCCTCCGGACAGGCCTCGCTCCGGCGATGGACGGCCAGCCTCCCGGCCCAACTTCTGTGTATCTTCTGAAAGCGACCCGCCGACGACTGCCAGAGCCGATTCAGAGGGAACTCAGAGACACGGCCCGCCCTGCCGTGGCCGGCGCCGGGGGATGCTGAAGGAACCATGGACGAGCCGCGTACGACATCGCCTCTGCACCGCCCCGACGGAGAACCGGTAAGGGTTCTCGTCGTCGACGACGAACCCGACGTCACCGATGTCCTGGCCGGGGTCATGGCCGGGGAGGGCTGGCAGGTCCGCACCGCTGCCGACGGCGCCACCGCGCTCGCGACCGCCCGTGCCTTCCGGCCCGACGCGGTGGTCCTGGACTGGATGCTGCCGGACCTCGACGGCCTGCAGGTCCTGCGCGCGCTGAGACGCGAGGCACCCAGCGTGTGCGTGCTGTTCCTCACCGCCCGGGACGCGGTCGAGGACCGCATCGCCGGCATCAGCGCCGGCGGCGACGACTACGTCACCAAGCCCTACAGCCTGGAGGAGGTCCTGGCCCGGCTGCGCGGGCTGCTCCGGCGGGCCGGACTGACGGCGGAATCCGCCGGTACGAATTGGCTCACCGTCGGGGACCTCACCATGGACGAGGAAGCCAGGGAGGTCAGGCGCGGCGGGGCCACCGTCGATCTGTCCCGGACCGAGTTCGAACTTCTGCGGTTCCTGATGCGCAACCCGCGCCGGGTGCTGTCCAAGGACCAGATCCTCGACCGGGTCTGGGCCTACGACTTCGGCGGACGGGCCCACATCGTCGAGCTCTACATCAGCTACCTGCGCAAGAAGATCGACGCCGGACGCGCTCCGTTGATCCACACGGTGCGCGGTGTCGGCTACGTCCTCAAGGCGGAGCCCCGATGAGACGCCCGCTGCCCCGCACCCTGCGCGGCCAGCTCACCGTCGGACTCGTCACCCTGCTCGCCCTCGCCTGCCTCGCCGTCGGCATCACCACCGCCCTCGCCCTGCGCGGCTTCCTGATGGGGCGCCTGGACGAGCAGCTGTCCGCCTCCGGCGGCCGGTTCGCCGCCAGCCTGGAACACGAGGCCAGGCCCGACGCGGACAACCGCCCCGACACCCGGGGCCAGGCGGAGTCGACCTTCGGTGCGCGCCTCCTGAACGGCGTCGTCACCCAGGCAGCCGTCGTCGACGACGCCACCGACCGCCCCCTCCCGCTCACCCCCGGGGACCGTCACGCCCTGGCGGGGATCCCCGCCGACGGACACGGACACAGCATCCGCCTCTCCACCCCGGGGGCGTACCGCGTCACGGCTGTCCGGGGCGACGATCAGGACACCCTGATCACCGGCCTGCCCCTGCACCCGGTGGAAGAGACCGTTCACCGCCTCGAAGCGGTCGAAACCGTGCTGTTCGGCGCCGCCCTCGTGGTCACCGGCATCGCCGGGGCCCTGTGGGTGCGGATCTCGCTGCGCCCCCTCCAGCAGGTCACCGCGCGGGCAGCGGAGGTGGCCGGGCTGCCGCTCGCCAGCGGCGAGGTCGCCATGCCCGGTCCGCTTCCCGACACCGACCCCCGTACCGAAGTCGGTCAGGTCGGCAGCGCCCTCAACCACATGCTCGGCCATGTCGAGGGCGCACTCACCCAGCGCCAGGCCAGTGAGGAGCGGCTTCGGCACTTCGCCGCCGACGCCAGCCACGAGCTGCGCACCCCCGTCGCCAACATCCGGGCCCACGCCGAACTCGCCCTGCGCCACCGCGGCCCCGTTCCCGGCGAGGTGCGCCACGCCCTGGAGCGCATCGACGGGGAGTCGCAGCGCATGACGCGCCTCGTCGACGACCTGCTTCTCCTCGCTCGCCTGGACGCCGGACGCCCCCTCGAACACGAGCCGGTCGATCTGACCCTGCTGATCCTGAATGCGACAGAGGACGCACGCGCCGCGGGCCCCGGCCACCGCTGGCTCCTCGACCTCCCCGGAGAACCGGTCACCGTCACCGGCGACGCCCACCGGCTCCAGCAGGCCGTCGGGAACCTCCTCGCCAATGCCCGTACCCACACCCCGCCCGGCACCGAGGTGACCGTCGCCCTCACCACAAGCCGGACCGGCGTCGCTGTGAGCGTGAGCGACAACGGGCCAGGGATTCCCGCCGAGCTCCAGCCCGAAGTCTTCGGACGCTTCGTCCGTGCCGACCACGCCCGCTCCCGCAGCACGGGAAGCACCGGTCTCGGCCTCGCCATCGTCCACGCCGTCATCACCGCCCACGGCGGAACCGTCACCGTGACCAGCGGCCCCGGACATACGGCCTTCCGCCTGGCACTCCCCGCCTGACGTGCTCGATGCGCCCCGACGCGCCTGGCACGCCTGACGCGCCTGACACCAGTTCCGGTCTTGTCGGCCACGTTCCTCCCTTGGGAAGCCCGTCCATCCCTTGGGAAGAAGCCCGGCCCGGATACGTTTGGCGCCGGTGACGCCGCGTTCGAGCCGTTGCCGCCCGAGGCGGAGCGCCCAACCCGCAGCAGAACGGAGTGCCCGGGGACCCCACCCATGTCGTCGCCCACGTCGTCGCCGGGCAGCGGGCGCGGGCCGGATGGCTCCCTTGACGGAGGGTGGGCGCGGGCATACCGTCGCGCATGTACTGAGCAAGCGCTTAGAGAGGTCGTTCGTGCCGCACATCGACCCGATTCCCGCCGCATCGGCCCCGCACGCCCGGCCCCCGGCCGCCGCTGCCGATGAGGCCGCCGCCGCGGATGCCGTGGCCCGTGTCGAAGCCGTGCTCACCGCTCCGGGAGCCCCGTTCGCCGTGGTGCGGGCAGAGGACGGGGCGCACGCCGGAGCCCTCGTGTACGCGAACGGGCCGCGCACACTCCGTGAGTTCGTGGAGACCACCTGGGCCTACGGGGACCGGCCGTTCCTGATCGCGGGGGAGCGCGGCTACTCGTACGCCGAGTTCTTCGCCGCCGCGTCCGCGCTGGCATGCCGGCTGACCGGGACGTACGGGCTGCGCCGGGGAGAGAGGGCCGTCGTCGCGATGCGCAACCACCCGGAGTGGCAGATCGCCTTCTGGGCCGCGCAACTGGCCGGGCTGGTGGCCGTCCCGCTCAACGCCTGGTGGACCGAGGACGAGTTCACGTACGCGCTGGAGGACTGCGAGCCGCGGGTGCTCCTGGTGGACGGCGAGCGGCTGCCGAGGGTCGCCGGCTGGGCGGCGAGGAGCGGGGCGCGCGTGGTCGTCTTCCACTCGGAGGGGACGGTTCCGGACGGCGTCGAGCGGTACGAGGACCTGCCCGCGCCCGATCCGCTCGCCGCGCCCCCCGAGGTCGAGATCCGGCCGGAGGACGACGCGACGATCATCTACACCTCCGGCACCACCGGCCGGCCCAAGGGCGCGGTCGCCACCCATCTCGCCCAGGTGGGTGCCGTACTCAACCCCCGCTACCACGCCGCCGCCTCCGCACTCGGGCGCGGGACCGTCCCGGGGCAGGGCCCCGCCCCGGTGTCGCTGCTGACGTTCCCGTTCTTCCATGTCGCCGCGTTCACCGGCTTCTACGCGGCGATGGCGGCGGGAGGCACGATCGTCCTGATGCGGAAGTGGGACGCCGAGGAGGCGTTGCGGCTGATCCGCGCACACGGCGTCACGCACTACGCCGGAGTCCCGACGACCGCGCTCCAACTCCTCGCGGCGGCCGAGCGGGCGGGCGACGGCCTGGAGAGTCTGCAGATGCTGAACACCGGCGGGGCCGCCGCCCCGCCCGATCTGGTCGCGCGGCTGACCACCCGCCACGGCGACCGGATCGAGCCCCGCAACGGCTACGGCCTGACCGAGACCAGCGGGGGCGTCCTGGCGAACTTCGGCGCCGAATACCGGCTCCACCCGGGCAGTGTCGGCCGTCCGACCCCCGCCACCGAGGTGCGGATCGCGGGCCCCACGGGCGAGGCGCTGCCCGACGGCGAGGTCGGTGAGCTGTGGCTGCGTGGCCAGTCCCTGGTCCGCGGCTACTGGCGGGACGAGGCGGCGACCGCTCGGGCGTTCACCGACGGCTGGTTCCGGACCGGTGATCTCGCGGTGGTGCGCGCGGGGCGGGTCGATGTCGTCGACCGGATCAAGGACATGGTGATCCGCGGCGGGGAGAACGTGTACTGCGTCGAGGTCGAGGCGGTGCTCCATGACCACCCGGACGTCGAGGACGCGGCGGTGCTGGGGGTCGCGCATCCGGTTCTGGGCGAGGAGGTCGCCGCCGTCGTCCGGCTGCGGGCCGGTGCCACCGTCACTCCCGAGGAGCTCAGGGCGCACGTCGCTCGGAGCCTGGCCGCGTTCAAGGTCCCGGCCCATGTGCTGGTACGCATGGAACCGCTGCCCCGCAACCCGACCGGGAAGATCCTCAAGCGGGAGCTGCGCGGGCCCGTCGAGGCGGAGGTGCGGCGGACCGACGGGGACGCATCGGTCACGGATCCGGACGGAGAGGCCGGTCGGCCGTGACCGTGGCCGAGCGGGGCGGACGGCCGCGGATCCGGGCGGTCAGGGGCGAGTGATCCGGACGTGGTAGTTCCCGTTGTCGTCCTTGTCGACCACGGATATGCGTATCCCGGCTGCCCGGTCGGTGAAGGTCTGGCCGGGCTGGTAGGCGGCGTCGGAGAGTTCGGCATGCACATTGGGCAGCCGGGTGCAGCCGCTGCTGCCCTTGGCGCTGTCCGCGACGGACACCGGCCCCTGACCGGTGTCGACGTCCGAGTTCACCTTGTAGATCAGCACCCCGGGCCGGCAGACCGCCTGGTCGTTGCCCGCCCGGGTCCGAACCTCCACGGCGTAGCCGGACTCGCTGCTCAGCGGTACGAAGGCCAGCTTGATGCCGCCCCGGGTGGCCAGTGGTTCGAGGACGTGGTCGCTGGTGCCGGGCCGGGCGGCGCAGCTGACCTGCTTGTTGTCCAGCCAGCCGAGCTTCCATTTGTGCCAGCCGAGCAGGTCGTTGTTGGCCCCCCAGTCCTCCGACATGATGTCCCAGTGCCCGACCGCGCCGCCGCCCTCCACGGTGTAGAGGTCGGGGAGGCCGAAGACATGGCCGTTCTCGTGCGGCAGGACGCGGTAGCCGTTCTGCTTGAACGACCCCGAGCCGTCGTCCTGGCGGCTGTAGATGAACGACGTGTTGGCGAGCGGGATGCCGTCCGCGTGCGGGGCGTCGTCATTGCCGGAGAAGGTCACGGACAGGACGGTGTCCAGGGCGGGGGGTCCGGCGTTCGGTGTGACCAGGATGTTGACCAGGTCGTACGTACTGAAGTCGACCTTCGATCTCGTGGCGGCGACGATGTCCTGGACGAGGTGGCGGTAGCCCGGCTCGTACGGTGATCCGCGCTCTATCCCGTACTCGGAGAACGGCAGCGGCATCCGCAGCCAGGTCTTCATGGGCGCGTCGGGGATGTAGGTGAGCCGTCCGTACGAAGCGGTCCGGAACCAGTTGACGGTCTGCGGGAAGAATTCGTCGTACCGGTCCATCGCCGGTTCGGTGCCCGGCGCGTCGGGGAAGTCGATCATCAGGTTGAGCGCGTGGATCCTGCCCGTGGAGTGGGCGTAGTTCGCCGCCGTCGGCATGCCCTCCGACATCTGTACGCCCATGGTCGTCGCTATGCGGCACGCGGCTATGCCCGCCGACCGGGAGTTCGCCACCGGTCCGGCCGAGGCCCGGTTGGATATCGGAAGCGCACTGCTGCCCGAGGCCAGTGCCGCGATGACCAGGGTCGTGGCCGAGGCGAGCGCGATCGGGTTGCGGTGCTTGCGTATCCGGTGGCGGGTCTTCTGCATACAGGCGCCTCGCGGTCCGCGGCAGCCGGCCGGCCCTGACTGCGCTCTGCGGTTCAGCCTGTGACGGGTGGTGCGGCACCGCTCGTCGGGTGCGCCGAACGGTTGGTTTTCCCGTTCCGAGGTGTGCCTCAGGTCACATCGTGGTGGGGAAATAACCGGGGACCGTTTCCCCGTTTGAACTCGTGTCCCCGCGAAACGGGGAAGCATTCCCCGGTTGTGGGAGGGGAGTGCTGCGAAGATGGAAGCAACCAGGAGCAGCGGCAGAGCAGAACCAGGACCGAAGCAGGATCAGGACCGAGGTCGAAGCAGGGCCGAGGCCGAAGAGACCATGACCGAAGTCCGGCACCACGAAGACCGTGGCGCCGGGAATCGCAGGAGTCGGAAGGCAGGGAGAGCCGTCGTGGACACCGTCACTCGCACCGCCACCGGAACGGCGCAGCCCCGGACGCACCGTCCGAGAGCGGACGCGCTGCGCAACCGGGAGCGGATCGTGACGGCCGCGCGCGAGATGTTCGTCGAGTTCGGGCCGGACGTGCCGCTCGACGAGGTCGCCCGCCGCGCCGGCGTCGGCAACGCCACGCTCTACCGGAACTTCCCCGACCGGGCCGCGCTGACGCACGAGGTCGTGCTCGCGGTCACCTGCCGCACCACCGACCGCGCGGAGGAGGCGACGGCCGAGGAGGCCGATCCCTTCGCCGCACTCTGCCGCTTCGTGCACGCGGCGGCCGACGAACGGATCGGGGCCCTGTGCCCGATGCTGTCCGGCGGCTTCGACAAGGACCATCCCGAACTGCTCGCCGAGCGTCGGCGCCTCGAAGAGGCCGTCGAAGGACTCGTGGCGCGCGCCATGTCCGCCGGGCGCCTGCGCACCGACATCGCGGTCGGTGACGTACTGGTCGCCCTCTCCCAGCTCACCCGGCCGCTGCCCGGCATCGGATGCCCGGACATCGACCGGTTCACCCACCGTCATCTACAGCTGTTCCTGGACGGACTGGAGGCTCCGGCCCGGTCCCGGCTGCCCGGAACGGCGGCGACCTTGGAGGACCTGCGGCGCCGGCCATGAGGCCCCGCGCCGGGCCCCCGAACCGGGTGCCCGGCGGCGCGACCACCGCACTGTGACCACGCCTTTCCTTTCACCGCACCTCGACCACGCCTCCCTTTCACCGCCTCGACCCGCAACGACCTGTCATGCCCGACCTGTCATGCCCGAGCGGTAACGCCCGATCCGTCAGGCCTGATCCGTCAGGCCTGATCCGCCACGCCTGACCGACGACGCCTGATCCCGCCCGACCGACGACGCCTGACCCGTCCCGCCCGGCCTTCTCCGGCGGCCGTTCTCGCCGGCCGTCCCTGACCGACTGCCCGTTCGCCGACCTCTCGGTTCACGACTTCGCGCGCCCACGTGCGTCCTTAGGTGGATACCCCCATGTCAAAAACAGCTGATATCCGACTCCCGGACCCCAGTCGCTGGAAAGCGCTGGCGTTCATCGCCCTCGCGCAGCTGATGGTCGTACTCGATGCCACGATCGTGAACATCGCGCTGCCGCACGCCCAGACGGCCCTGGGCATATCCGACGCCAACAAGCAGTGGGTCATCACGGCCTACGCGCTCGCCTTCGGCGGACTGCTGCTCTTCGGGGGCCGGATCGCCGACCTCTGGGGCCGCAAGCGGACCTTTGTCGTCGGCCTGATCGGCTTCGCACTGGCCTCCGCGCTCGGTGGCGCGGCCCAGAACCAGGGCATGCTCTTCGGCTCCCGAGCCCTCCAGGGCGTCTTCGGCGCGCTGCTCGCCCCGGCGGCGCTGTCGCTGCTCGCCGTGATGTTCACCGACGCCAAGGAGCGCGCCAAGGCGTTCGGCATCTACGGTGCGATCGCCGGTGGCGGTGGTGCCGTCGGCCTGATCCTCGGCGGCTTCCTGACCCAGGCGCTGAACTGGCGCTGGACGTTCTTCGTCAACATCCCGTTCGCGGTCGTCGCGGCCGCGGGCGCGTACTTCGTGATCCGTGAGCCGGCCGGCAGCCGCAACCGCTCGCCGCTCGACATCCCGGGCGTCGTGCTGTCCGCACTGGGTCTGGTCTCGCTGGTGTACGGATTCACCCGTGCCGAGTCCGCCGGCTGGTCGGACGCGCTGACCATCGGCATGTTCGTCGCGGCCGGTGTGCTGCTGCTGACGTTCGTCCTGACCGAGTCCCGGGTCACGTCGCCGCTGCTGCCGCTGCGCGTGGTGCTGGACCGCAACCGCAGTGGCGTCTACCTCTCGCTGGGTCTGGCCATCATCGCGATGTTCGGGCTGTTCCTCTTCCTGACGTACTACCTGCAGGTCGTCAAGGGCTACTCGCCGATCAGGACGGGCTTCGCCTTCCTCCCGATGATCGCGGGCATGATCACCGGTTCGACGCAGATCGGTGCCCGGCTGATGACCCGCGTCCCGGCGCGCAAGCTCATGGGCCCCGGCTTCCTGACCGCCGCCGTCGGCATGCTGCTGCTGACGCAGCTGGAGATCGGCTCCTCGTACACCACGCTGATCCTGCCCGCGCAGCTCCTGCTGGGGCTCGGTATGGGCACGGCGTTCATGCCGGCCATGTCGCTGGCGACGCACGGTATCGAGCCGAGGGACTCGGGCGTCGCGTCCGCGATGGTCAACACCTCGCAGCAGGTGGGCGGCGCGATCGGTACGGCGCTGCTGAACACCATCGCCGCATCGGCCGCGACGGCGTACGCCACCTCGCACGCCGCGCTCGGCGCCCGCGACCCCGAGCTGTTGAAGCTCCAGGCGATGGTGCACGGCTTCACCGGTGCCATCTGGTGGGCCGTCGGCATCCTGGTGGTGGCCTCCGCGATCGCGGTGACCTTCATCAACGCCGGGCGTCCCTCGACGGCCACGGCGAGCGGAGGCTCCGGTTCGGGTGACGTCGACGGTGTCGAGGACGAGTTCAAGGTCCCGGTCGTCGCCCACTGACGCCGCCCGGCGGGGTGACCTGAGGTGAACGCGGCTCTGCCCCGGTTCCGGTCGACGGAGCCGGGGCAGAGCCGCGTCCCGGTGAGCGGCTCAGCGCAGCCAGGGCAGATCCGCGTCCGTGCCCTCCGGCTGCAGCCCGGTGGCGATGACCTGCATGATCTCGCCGAGCGAGCACACCTGCTCGGGTGTGAGCCGGTCGAACATCGCCTGGCGTACGGCGCTGACATGGCCCGGCGCGGACCGGCGGAGCATCTCGTAGCCGTCGTCGGTGAGGACGGCGTTCTGGCCGCGCTTGTCGGACGGGCAGTCCTCGCGGCGCACCCAGCCGCTCTTCTCCAGTCGTGCCACGGCGTGCGAGAGCCGGGAGCGGGTGATCTTGGCGTCCTTGGCCAGCTCGGTCATCCGCTTCCGGCGGCGGGGCGCCTGGGAGAGCTGGACGAGCAGTCCGTAATAGATGTGCGGCATCCCCGCGTCCCGCTGCAACTGGCGGTCGAGGTGGTCCTCCATGAGCGTGGTGGCGTGGAGATACGCACGCCAGACACGCTGCTCTTCGTCGGTGAGCCAGCGGGGCTCGCCGGGGGATGCCGTGGTCATGTACTCCACTGTACGACCTTTTCTTGAAAGTTTAACTAGATAGAGCTAAGGTCTCGGGAGGTAGGAGCTTGAAGATTAAAGAATCCTTCCTTCTCAAAGAGACCAGTAGAAGACTTACCTCGATCAGCAGCGGATGGGGAGTGCCATGACTGTCACCGCGGAGCGCATGCCCGCCCTCTACCTCTCCCACGGCGCACCGCCGCTGGCCGACGACCCGGTCTGGCCCGGCGAACTGGCCGCCTGGTCCGCCGGGCTGCCCCGCCCCCGCGCGATCCTGATGGTCTCCGCGCACTGGGAGGAGGCCCCGCTCGCCCTCGGCGCGACGGAGACCGTCCCGCTCGTCTACGACTTCTGGGGCTTCCCCGAGCACTACTACCAGGTGCGGTACGCCGCCCCGGGTGCCCCGGAACTGGCGGAGAACGTGCGCAAGCTGCTGCGTGGCGCCGGTACGCCGGTCCAGGACATCCCGGACCGCGGACTCGACCACGGGGCATACGTCCCGCTGGTGGAGATGTTCCCGGACGCCGACATCCCGGTACTCCAGATCTCCATGCCGACGCTGGACCCGCAGAAGCTGATGGACATCGGGCGCAGGCTCGCGCCGCTGCGCGACGAGGGCGTCCTGATCGTCGGCAGCGGCTTCTTCACCCACAACCTGGCCGCCCTGCGGCACGCGGGCGGGGGCACCCCCGGCTGGTCGGCGGAGTTCGACGACTGGGGGAAGCGGGCCCTTCAGGCGCAGGACATCGACGCCCTGCTGGACTTCGAGCACAAGTCCCCGGCCGGCCGGCTCGCCCACCCGCGCACCGAGCACTTCGCGCCGCTGTTCGTGACGCTCGGCGCGTCGGAGAGCGAGCTGGACCGGGGCCGCAGCGTCATCGACGGGTTCTGGATGGGGCTCGCGAAACGGTCGGTGCAGTTCGGCTGAGAGCGCCGAAGGGGCCAGGGGGAACGGGAGCAGGGACGGGGCGGCCCGGGGCGGCGAAGGGCCCCGGAAAGATCCGTCACAGGGACGGCGGGTTCAGCTCGATCGAGCGGAGCGCGGCGGCCAGGGCCGTGGAGTCGCCGACGTCCAGTGCGGTGTCGGTGAACTTGATGGTGTGATCGTCGCCGTGTGCCGCCGCCCGCGCGAAGAGCTCCTCGGCGGACGCGGTCGTGGGCGTGTACGGGGCGGGCTCGGCCGGACCGTACGCGGCGGTGACGGCGGCGCTCGCCGCCCAGGCGGCCTCCAGACTCGGCGCCCACAGCGCACGGGGGAGTGCGGGCAGAGTGCGCAGCACCGCGTTGGGCGCGGTCGCGGCATGTACCAGCATGATCGGCTCGCCGTGCCCGTGGGTCGCATAGCGGTGGGTCGCGGCCCGCACCAGCTCCTCCAGCCGGGTCCGGGCCTCGTCCGGGTCGTCGGTGAAGCGCTGCGGCCACACCGGGAACGCGGTGAGCTGCGCCAGCCGGTCCCGGATGCCGCCGCTCTGCTCCGGCACCGGCGGCACGGCGTCCAGCGCGGCCCCGGCGCTCGGCGCGGGCGCCAGCGGAGTCAGCGCGGGCAGTGGCTGGTGGCGGGCGGCCCAGTAGCCGAGGCCATGGGCGAGCTCGGTGATCCGGGGTGCGCTCGCCTCGCCCGCGAGCAGGGTGCGTACGGAGTGGCCGACCCGGATCACGGGGTGGGTGGCGCCCGCCGCGATGCCGGGCAACAGCCGCGGCCACCACTCGGTCAGGACGTCCCGCCAGGGGCGCTCGGCCGTCTCCCGCTGGAAGTACACCGTCCAGTCCGCGATCCGGCGCGGGTCGCCCAGGGCCTCGCGCCAGTTCTCCGCGGTGACCCGGGACGCGGTGTCCGGCATGTCCTCCAGCTTGTGGCGGTAGTGGTCGAGCCAGCGGTGGACGACCGGTGCCTGGCCGTGCCGGACCAGTGCCTCGACGGCCATCGGACCGTGATTGCTCAGCCAGCCGTTCCGTTCCGGGCCCGCGGTGTGGAGGCGTTCCAGCGCCTCGTCGAGCGTGCCCGTGGTGTCCTCGGTGGTCCCGCCGGCTGTCGCGGCGCCCCTGACGCCCGCCGTGTCGTCGTCCCGGCCGCCCGCTGTGCCGTCCGTGCTCGTCGTCTCTTTCATACGGAAGGACGCTAGGCGTGGCGCCCGTGCCGCGTAACGGGCCGTGGACCTGGTCCGGGACCGTGCGAGGCCTAGGCCCCGGGTCCCATCCGCTTCTCGTACCAGGCCACGTCCCAGTAGGTTCCGAACTTCCGGCCCACCTCGGCGTACGTACCGACATGGCGGAAACCGAAACGCTCGTGCAGCCGGGCCGAGGCGTCGTTGGGCTGGGTGACGCCCGCGTACGCGCGGTGCAGGTCCTCCTCCGCGAGCGCCTCGAACAGGGACGAGTAGAGGAGTGTGCCGACACCGCGGCCGGTGGCCTCCGGCGCGCAGTACACGCTCACCTCGACCGAGGTCGCGTACGCCGCCTTGGGGCGGAAGGGGCTGCTGGTGGCATACCCCAGGATCGAATCGGGGCCGACAATATGGACATCCTGAGCAACCAGAAGGCGGTGGGGCCCGTCTTCCGGGTGGGAACGAAACCACGGCATCCGCTGTTCGAGTGTGAAGGGAGCCGTATCGAATGTGAGCGCGGTCTCACGTACGTAATGGTTGTAGATGTCCGTGAGCGCCACCAAATCGCCTTCGATGCCCGGCCTGACCTGCACTTCTTCCCGGCTGTTCGGCATGCGCACTCCTCTCGCGGCGGCACAGGGTACTGCATGATCGCGAAAATGAATGCCAGGCATGGGAATTCTGTCCGGATTCCAGTCGTTGTTTCCATCGGATGCAGGGCACCCGAGAGGGTGTCGCGACCTACTCAGCAAGGGAGCACGCATGGCAACCCGTGCCGTCGCCCGTCGTTCGTCCGCCACCGGCGGGACCAGCCGGGCAAGCAGTGTTCGCGCAGCGGGCGGAGAGATCGCCGATCGCGACCTGGTCGGCATGTACCTGGACGAGATCGCGCGTACGCCGCTGCTCGATGCCGCCAAGGAGGTCGAGCTGTCGCAAATCGTCGAGGCGGGCGTCTACGCGCGGCAGATACTCGGCGGTGAGGTGGAGAGCGAAGCCGGTGGAGCGACGCGCGAGGAGCTGGAGGCGCTGGTCGCCGAGGGCGAGCGCGCCAAGGACATATTCATCCGTTCCAACCTCCGCCTCGTCGTTGCCGTCGCCCGCCGCTACCCGCGGGCGGGGCTGCCCCTGCTCGACCTGATCCAGGAGGGCAACGCGGGCCTGGTGCGCGCGGTGGAGAAGTTCGACTACGCCAAGGGCTTCAAGTTCTCCACGTACGCGACGTGGTGGATCCGTCAGGCCATCACCCGTTCCATCGCCGACCAGTCCCGTACGATCCGGCTCCCCGTCCACCTGGTGGAGGAGCTCGGCCGGATCCGCCGGGTGCAGCGTGAGTTCAACCGTGAACACGGGCGCGAGCCGGAGCACACGGAGATAGCCGCCGAGCTGGACTCCACGCCGCAGCGCGTGGGCGATGTCCTGGACTGGGCCCGTGACCCGGTCAGCCTCAACATGTCCGTGGACGACGAGGGCGAGACGCAGTTCGGCGATCTGCTGGAGGACACCTCCGCGGTGTCGCCCGAGCAGTCGGTGATGACGCTGCTGCGCAGCGAGGAACTGGAGGACCTGATCGGCAAGCTCGACAACCGCACCGCGTCGATCATCCGTATGCGGTACGGCATCGAGGACGGCCGCGAGCGGACCCTCACCGAGGTGGGCAAGCAGCACGGGCTGACCCGTGAGCGGATCCGCCAGATCGAGAAGCACGCGCTGCTCGAACTGAAGCGAATGGCGCACGACACGGGTTTTGACGCTGCGGCGTGAGCCAGAGTCCAGTAACCTCCGAAATAGGTCGCTTCGTGTGACCCCCTGAGCTGAGTCCCGGCGCCCACCCCCCCCTGGCGCCGGGGCTCATTCTTTTGTGCCCTCGGTACCTGCGGCCTTGTCGGTCGGCGGCGGCGTGGTCCCGGCGCGCAGGCGCGTGGCCGGTCGGTCAGCGTGCCGGCCTTCCGCCCCCGCGCCTTCTGCCCCCGCGCGGGTCAGCCGGGCGCCCAGATCGCTCAGGTACTCCACCAGCTGCGGCGGCTCGTGCGCGGTGAACTCGCAGTCCACCAGCGCGAGCCGGACCGCCACCCATTCCAGTGAGTCCGACAGCACCGCCCGCAGTCGGCAGCTGTTCTCGCCGGTCCGCTCCAGTGGGCCGATCGAGGCCGGGAGGCGCGCGGACACGAAGTCCGCCGGGGCCGCGAAGCTCACGTCGACCGCCAGCTCGGGCTGCCGCCGGGCGATGGAGCCGGCGAGGAACTCCGCCGCGTCCCCCGTGGGCAGCTCGCGCGGTGTGAACCGGGCCCCGGTCGCGAACGGCTCGCTGACCCGGTCGACCCGGAACGTACGCCAGTCCTCGCGCCCCAGGTCGTATGCGACGAGATACCAGCGCCACCCGGTGCTCACCAGCCGGTAGGGCTCGGCCTGCCGCTTCGTCTCGGCGCCGTCCCCCGCGCGGTAGGCGAACCGCAGCCGCTCCCGCCCGGTGACCGCCGCCGCCATCACCGTGAGCGTGTTCGGGTCGATGGTCGAGCCGTCGCCACGAGTCAGCGGCATCGTCGCGTTCTGCAGGGTCGAGACCCGGTGCCGCAACCGCGAGGGCAGCACCTGCTCCAGCTTCGCCAGAGCGCGTACGGACGCCTCGTCGACCCCCTCGATGGCATGCCCCGCACCGGCCCGCAGGCCCACCGCGATGGCCACCGCCTCCTCGTCGTCGAGGAGCAGCGGCGGCATGGCGGTGCCCGCGACCAGGCGGTAGCCGCCGACCGATCCGCGCGAGGCCTCGACCGGGTAGCCGAGCTCGCGGAGCCGGTCGATGTCGCGGCGGATCGTGCGCGGGCTGACGTCGAGCCGCTCGGCGAGCTCGCTGCCCGGCCATTCGCGGGGCGTCTGGAGGAGCGACAGCAGGTTCAGGAGTCGTGCCGGTGTGTCGGTCATGGGCTCAGCCTCGTGCCGGAGTGTCGGTCATCTCACCAGGATGCCCAGCCCATTGGGTCATGACCTGTCCTAATGGCTGCTTACTTTCTTCCCATGACTTCTTCCACATCTCTGCCGTCCACGGCATCCGGGCCCACGGTGTCCTCGGACCCGTCGGACCGGCGACGCTGGTTCGCGCTCGCCATCGTGATGACCGCGGCCTTCATGGACCTGGTCGACGTCACGATCGTCAACATCGCCGTCCCGAGCATCCAGCAGGACACCGGCGCCTCGTTCAGCTCGATCCAGTGGATCACCGCCGGATACGCCCTGGCCTTCGCCGCCGGTCTGATCACCGGCGGCCGGCTGGGCGACATCTACGGCCGCAAGCGACTGTTCCTCATCGGTATCGGCGGCTTCACGCTGGCCTCCGCGCTCTGCGGCTTCGCCGCGAACCCGGAGATGCTGGTCGCCTCCCGCATCCTCCAGGGCGGCACCGCCGCGCTGATGGTTCCGCAGGTGCTGTCGATCGTGCACGCCACCTTCCCGGCGCACGAGCGCGGCAAGGTCTTCGGCCTCTTCGGGGCGATCGTCGGCCTCGGCGCCGTGCTGGGACCGCTGCTGGGCGCGCTGCTCACCGAGTGGAACATCGCCGGTCTCGAATGGCGGCCCATCTTCCTGATCAACCTGCCGGTCGGCATAGCGGGTCTGATCCTGGGACGGAAGTTCATCACCGAGTCCAAGGCCCCGAAGGCGCTCCGGCTCGACCTGACCGGTGTCGCCCTGGTCACGCTGGGACTGCTGATGCTGATCTACCCGCTCACCCGTGGGCGCGAGCTGGGCTGGCCGCTGTGGGGCCATGCGCTGATGGTCGGCAGCCTCCTGGTGTTCCTGGTTCTGGTGGTGTTCGAGCGGAGGAAGGCGCGCAAGGACGGTTCGCCGCTGGTCGAGCTGTCACTGTTCCGGGTCAAGAGCTTCGCGGCGGGCATCGCCGTGCAGCTGACCTTCGGTCTCGGCCTCGGCATCTTCTTCCTGGTCTGGACGCTCTACATGCAGATGGGGCTCGGCTGGAGCGCGCTGAAGGCCGGCACGACGGGCATCCCGTTCTCGATCGCCGTCTCGTTCGCCGCCGGCATCTCCGTACAGAAGCTGGTGCCCCGCTTCGGCCGCAAGGTCCTCCAGTCGGGCGCGCTGCTGATGATCGTCGGCGTGCTGCTGTACATCTGGGAGTCGGACCGGTACGGCATGGGCATCACGTCCTGGCAGATGGCGCTGCCGCTGGTGGTCATGGGTATCGGCATGGGCCTGATCGTGGCTCCGCTGACGGACGCGGTGCTGTCCGAGGTGCCGAAGGAGCACTCCGGTTCGGCCTCCGGACTGATCAACACCGTGCAGCAGATGGGCAACGCGCTCGGGCTCGGACTGGTCTCGGTCGTCTTCTTCGGCTCCATCGGGGACCGGTTGGCGCCCCAGCAGGTGGGCCCGGCGTTCGCGGAGGCGTTCCAGCACTCGCTGTGGTGGGTGGCCGGGGTGCTCGCGGTGATCTTCCTGGTGATGTTCGCGCTGCCGGCCCGGCCGCGGCAGCACGTGGAGGGCGGCGACGGGGCCGTGGGCGACGAGAGCGTCTCCATGACGTCCGTGAACGAGGCCGGGGCCGGTGCCGAGCTCGGCAAGGAACCCGCGCTGACGCGATGACGCCGTGACGGTGCCCGGCGTCCTGAACATGAGCCGGGCGTCCTGAACATGAGAGGTGCCCGCACTCCCCCCCCTCGGGGGGGGGGAGTGCGGGCACCTCTCATGTGCGGCGGGATCCGGTCAGCAGATGTGCGTACGGCTCTCCATGGCGCCGCGCGCGGCGTCCTCGTCGCCGTACACCTCGCACATGTGGCGGCCGTCCGGCGTGGCCGTGTGCTCGACCTCCCACAGGCTCGTCTCGCTGCCGTCGAGAAGCAGGAAGGCGTGCTCGTACAGGGTGAAACCGGCATCCCGCCCATCCACCCGGCACTGCCGGCCGAAGACCTGGGTGATGTGATGGGCGAACGCGGCGCGCAGCAGCCGGGCGGTCTCCTCACCGGGGCCGTCGCTGTTCTCCGCGCGGCGCAGGACTCGGCGGGCGTGGTCGGCGGAATTGTCCGGGGCGTACATCCGGGGCAGCGGGACCGGGGGCGCGGTCATCAGGACCGTGAGTACCTCCAGATCGGCCTGCGGTCCGTCGTCCCCGAACACCGGGGCCTCACCGAAGCCACCGGCCAGCCGGGCGGCGGCGACATGGACATCGGCCTCGTCGTCGTACAGCTCGTGGTGGCGGAGGTCGGGCTCCGTCCGGGACCGCGGGGCCGTCGCGCTCCGCGGACCGCCGTGCACCAGCTCCCACAGAGTGAGAGGAGTGCCGTCGGACAGCAGATACGTGTGCCGGTAGGTCTCTCGGTGGAGTACGGAACTGTGATGCGAGGAGTGCAGGGAACTGCTGTGGGCGAGTGCGGTACCGAGTCTCTCGACCGTGCTGTCGGGCAGGTCGAAAGAGTTGAGTGCCCGTCGCAGGAGTCGCTCGAGGTGCTGCTCGGTTGTCTCGTACGGATCGCTCAAGGTGCTGTCTCCAGGCCGTCGCCGCGTGTTACTTGGTGCGTGCTTAACGTAGTCCCTGGGTCCGACATCGTGACCGGGGTTCAGAAAAACGTACGTCGCGCACAGAAGGTTCCTGGCGGTTCGTACGAACTTCCTTACTCGGGAGGCGAGTCGGATGCCGGGCGTTCGCGCGGCGAGGGCTGTGCCGGGGGCCGGTGCCCGTCGTAGAGATCGCTGTACGAGGGGTAGCTGTCGCCGCCGGGGCGGCGGTCGACGCTCTGAGCTGCCCGGACGGCCTTCACGATGGCGCGGGTCAGGACGTCCGCGCCGGCCGCCAAGAGGTCGTTGAGCGCGATCGGGTTCTGCGAATCCAGCTGCCGGGCGCCGGTGGCCAGCGCGAAGACGGTGTCCCCGTCGGTCAGCAGATGCACGGGGCGGACGGCGCGCGCCAGTCCGTCGTGCGCCGTACCCGCGAGCTTCTGCGCCTGGGCCCGGGTGAGATCCGCGTCCGTGGCGACGACCGCGAGCGTGGTGTTGAGCGGCGGCCGGACGTCCGCCGCCCGCGCCCCGGCCAGGCGTCGCTGTGCCGCACGGTGGACCTCGGGCGCGGGGTGCGCCGGCGGTTCGGCGGCGCCGTACTCCCCGTACAGCACCCCCGTACGCGGATCGACCACCGAACCAGCCGCGTTGACCACGACGAGCGCGCCCACCGTGATCCCGGACTCCAGCCGCACGCTCGCCGTGCCCACCCCGCCCTTCAGCTGCCCGGCGACCGCACCCGTACCGGCGCCGACACCCCCCTCGACGACCGGAGCCCCGGGCTCCGTGCCCGCCGCGTCCTCCACCGCCGCGCGACCGGTCGACGCGTCGGGGCGGGCCCGCCAGTCACCGCCCCGCCCCAGGTCGAAGACGCACGCGGCCGGAACCACCGGCACCACCTGCGCCGGATCGGGCCCGACCCGCACCCCGCGCCCCTGCTCCTCCAACCAGGCCATCACACCCGACGCCGCGTCCAGGCCGTACGCACTGCCGCCCGTCAGGACGACGGCGTCGACGCGCTGCACCAGATTGCGCGGATCGAGCGCGTCCGTCTCCCGGGTGCCGGGGCCGCCGCCGCGTACGTCCACGGCCGCGATCGCGCCGCCCTCGGGGGCGAGGACCACTGTGGTGCCGCTCAACGCGCCGGCGCCCGCCACCTGTGCGTGGCCGACCCGCAGCCCGGCGACATCGGTCAGCGCGTCGAGCGGCCCGGCGGCAACGGGCAACGGGAGGGGGGCCGTCGGTTCCTGCGGTTCTTCCGTCACGCGTGCTCCTCACTGGAAACTGGATTCACCACTCGCGCCGTGCGACGCTCGCGACTCGCCGCCCGGCACCTCTGCCGCTCGTGCCACCGATGTCGTGGGCGCCGGCCGTGCCCCTCGGGCCACTCGCGACTGTCGCTCACCGCCTGCTCACCGCCCGCGCCCTCACCCGCGCCCTCACCCGCGCCCTCACCCCGCCACGTCCGGCCGCCGGGACAGGGCCACCCCCACGGCCACGGTCGCCGTCGCCACCAGGCCGGCCGCGAACACCGCCCACGCCCCGGCGAACGTACAGGCCAGGATCGCCAGCGCGGCCACGGGGAGGGGCAACTGCTCCGCGAGATCGCGCTTGAAGTGGCGGGCGTGCAGCGCCCACACCGTCAGCAGGAAGAGCGCGGAGGGCACGGTCACCGCGGCGGCCGCCACCGCTTCCGAGACATGGGCCTTGCCCACGGCCTGTTCCACGGCGACCTCGATGCCCGAGCCGATCGCCGCCGCCGAGCCGAAGATCAGGTAGTGCCCGTATCCCCAGACGAACGCTTCCCTGCTGCCGCGGAGGTAGTCGTGGATCGGCACGGCGAAATAGATCCACCACGCGGAGAAGACGATCAGCAGCCCACCCGCGGCGATCGGCAGCAACTCGCGGAACGCGTCGTGCTCGTCCACCGCCTCCTGGACCGCGACGGTGGCTGCCGCGATCGTCTCGCCCAGCACGATGATCGTGAACAGGCCATAACGCTCGCCGATATGGTGCGGATGCCAGCTCGTCGCGCGGTCGCGCTCGGCCAGCGCCGGAACGGACATCTCCGCGAGCACCAGCACGACGAAGACGGCGGCACGCGCTCCGCCCGAGTTGTCGGTCAGCAACAGCATGCCGATCCAGCCCAGTTGCACGACGGTGATCCCGACGGCGTACCGCAGCGCGACGCGCCGCTCGGCGCCCCGGGTGCAGTACGCGGCGCGCAGCCACTGGCTGGTCAGGGCGAGCCGCATCACGACATAGCCGACCACGCCGACCGTCCAGTCGCCCGCGTCGAAGGCGCGCGGCACGCCGGCGGCGAAGATGAGCACCCCGGTGATCTGGACAAGGGTGACCACGCGGTACAGCGGGTCGTCGGTGTCGTAAGCAGAGGCGAACCAGGTGAAGTTGACCCAGGCCCACCAGATCGCGAAGAAGACGGCCGCGTAGCTGATGATTCCGGTGACGGTGTGTCCCTCGGCGACGGCGTGCAGCAGCCGCCCGCCCGCCTGCGCCACGGCGACGACGAAGCAGAGGTCGAAGAAGAGCTCCAGCGGGGTCGACGCACGATGTTTCTCGGCGCGGCTGCGGGCAGTCATGCGGGGCATGGGCATCAGCACACCAGATGGGTCGGCGGCGCTCGGGTGACGCGTCCCGGACGCCGGTCAGCGGATTCTCGTGCATGCGTTCATGAGCGGACGGGGATCCAAGGCCCTCGGGGAAACCGCAGGCCGGTGCGGCTGTGCCGGGCCCGGTGACAGGCTACGGCCCGGACGGGCGAACGGGCTCACCCAGCCGAGCCGCAAAACAGGGCAAATCACCCCATGCGGCCCTACGGTGACGGAGTGACCGAGCCACCAGAAGCCTCCGCCGCAGCCGCGCAGCCCGCCCCCGGCGCGCGCATCCCCGGAGGGCCCGGCACCCAGTCCACCGGGACCGGACCCGGACCCGGTCGCACCGGGCCGGGCGGACCCCCGTCCTCCGGACCCGGGCTCGGTCGCACCGGGCCGGGCGGCCCGCCGTCCTCCGATCCGCCGTCCTCCGGACCCCCGTCCTCCGACCCCCGGCCCATCGGCCCCTGGCCCTCCGACTCCCGGCCCGTCCGGTCCCGGTCCGTCACCGTTCGCGCGACTGCGGCCGGCGTCCTCGTCTCCGCCCTGCTGATCCTCGCGATCGTGTTCGGCAGCCGGCTTCTGGAGAACTTCGACTCCGCCCTCCTCCCGTACGCCGTCGCCACCGTCTTCCTCGCCTTCGGCGTCGCCTACCGCTACACCGTCTGGGTCTCCGCGCCCGGCGCCCGGCGCCTGTTCACGCAGGGATGGCGGAGCTTCTTCTCCGTGGCCAACTTCCGCAAGGCCCCCACCGCCCTGCCCCGGATGATCGCCACGTATATGGGCTTCCAGAAATTCCTCGGCGCCCGCTCGCACGCCCGCTGGGCAGCCCACCAGCTGATCTTCTGGGGCTGTGTCCTGGCCTCCCTGATCACCTTCCCGCTGACCTGGGGCTGGTTCACCTTCACCTCCGGTTCCGGCTCGGGCCCCGGTTACGAGATGCGCGTCTGGGGCTTCAAGATCATCGGTTTCGACTCCCTGGACATCCTGGGCTGGCTGATGTTCCACGGCCTGGACATCGCCGCCGTACTCGTCATCCCCGGCGCCGCGTATTTCCTCTGGCGGCGGATGAAGGACCGCGGTGCCATCACCGGCCAGCGCTTCGCCTACGACCTGGTGCCGCTGATCGCCCTGATCGTCATCTCCGTGACCGGGCTGCTCCTCACCTTCTCGTCGATCTTCCTGCACGGCGGCGGATACGAATTCCTGGCGATCCTCCACATGGTGGCGGTGGTCTTCACCCTCATCTACATCCCCTTCGGGAAGTTCTTCCACATCGTCCAGCGCCCGGCCGCGGTCGGCATGCAGTTGTTCAAATACACCGCCCGGCAGGACCAGAAGGTTTTCAGCTGCCGCCGCTGCGAGGAGCCCGTCGACACCGCGCCGTATGTCGAGAACCTCCGCGGCACCATGCGCGATCTCAGCCTCGACTTCGACGAGTGGGCCGAATACTGCCCGCGCTGCAAGCGGGTGCTGCGCGGCAGCGCCTATCTCTCCCAGGTGAAGAAGGGCTTCCAGTGACGCCGGATCCGCGACCAGCCGACCCCCGTACGGTCCTCCCGCTCGACCCCTCGCTCGCACCGCCCGGCACCCGGGCCTTCCGGGACGCGGGCGGCATCCCCGCCGACCGGTGGCACGC
Organism: Streptomyces sp. NPDC104309; assembly: GCF_055584025.1. Lineage (NCBI taxonomy): Bacteria > Bacillati > Actinomycetota > Actinomycetes > Kitasatosporales > Streptomycetaceae > Streptomyces > Streptomyces sp. NPDC104309. Next base: position 241,597 of record NZ_JBVJMV010000002.1, read on the forward strand.
CGACCAGAACGGCGAGACGCTCGTCCCCACCCACTGTTGCTTCTGCGGTGTCCAGTGCGGGATGTATCTGCGCGTCGACCGCGGCGGCAAGGTCTTCGGCGTCGAACCCCGGAACCACGACATCAACCGGATGCGGTTGTGCCCCAAGGGAATCAACGCGTATCAGCAGGTCAACCACCCCGACCGGCTCACCGCACCGCTGATGCGCCGCTCCCGTGACGAGGACTTCCGGGAGGTCTCCTGGGACGAGGCACTCGACTTCACCGCCTCCGAGATCAAGCGCATCCAGCAGAACCACGGGAACGACGCCTTCGGGCTCCTCGGCGGCGCCAGCCTCTTCACCGAAAAGACCTATCTGGTCGGTAAATTCGCCCGGGTCGCGCTCAAGTCCCGGCATGTCGACTACAACGGCCGGCTCTGCATGGTCAGCGCCGCGGGCGCCAACAAACTCGCCTTCGGCATCGACCGGGCGGGCAATCCCTTCTCCGACATCCTGCTCACCGACTGTCTGCTGATCGCCGGCTCCAACGTCGGTGAGTGCTTCCCCGTGATGACCCAGTACGTGTGGGGGGCCCGGGACCGCGGCGCGAGCCTGATCGTCGTCGACCCGCGGGAGACCGCGATCGCCCGCACCGCCGACATCCATGTCGCCCTCAAGCCCGGCACCGACTCGGCCTTCTTCAACGCCGTACTGAACGTGGTCATCGAGGAGGGCCTGACCGACGAGGCCTATCTCGCAGCCCACACCACCGGCTGGGAGGCGGTGAAGGCCAAGGCCGGTGAGTACCCGCCGTCCCGGGCGGCCGAGATCTGCGGCGTCCCCGCCCAGCAGATCGTCCAGGTGGCCCGCGCCTTCGCCCGCGCCCCCAAGGCCATGGCCTGGCACGCCCGCGGCATCGAACACCACTCGCAGGGCGTCGAGAACTGCCTCAGTGTGATCAATCTCTGCGCCGCCACGGGCCACATCGGCAAGCCCGGTGCCGGATACGGCACCCTCACCGGCCAGGGCAACGGGCAGGGCGGCCGCGAGCACGGCCAGAAGTCCGACCTCCTTCCCGGCGGCCGTTCGATCACGAACGAGGAGCACCGCAGACAGATCTGCGAGATCTGGGGCATCGAGGAGTCCGAACTCCCGCCCGCCGGTACCTCGATGATGGAAATGGTCTGGCAGATGCGGCGCCGCGAGATCCGCGGACTGATCGGCATCTGCAACAACCCCTTCGTCTCCCTCCCCAACTACGAGGTGGTCAAGGAGGGGTACGACGCCACAGAGTTCCACGCCCAATTCGACTTCTTCCTTTCCGAGACCGCCGCCAACGCACATGTCGTCCTCCCCGTCACCACCTGGGCCGAGGACGAAGGAGTGATGGCCAACGCCGAGGCCCGGGTGGTCAAGCACAACAAGGCCCAGGACCCTCCTCCCGGGGTACGCACCGACACCTGGGTGATGTGCGAACTCGCCAAGCGCCTCGGCGCGGGAGACAAATTCGCCTTCGCCGACTCCCGCGAGGTCTTCGACGAGTTGCGGACCGCCTCCGCCGGCACGGTCAACGACTATTACGGCATCACCTACGAACGGCTGGAGGAGACCGGCGGGATCGCCTGGCCCTGCCCGTCCACCGACCACCCCGGCACCCCCCGGCTCTTCGAGGACGGGAAGACCTACCACCCCGACGGCAAGATCCATCTGCAGGTCGTCGAGTGGCACCCGCCGATGGATCCGTACGACGACGAGCACCCCATGTCGCTCACCACCGGACGCACCGTCGCCCACTTCCTCTCCGGCAACCAGACCCGCCGTCTGGGCGCCCTCGTCGAACAGACCCCGCGCCCCTGGGCCGAGCTCCACCCCGCCCACGGCTTCCGCAACGGCGAACCGGTCCGTGTCGTCACCCGGCGCGGCAGCGAGGTCTTCCCCGCCCTGGTCACCGAGGCGATCCGCCCCGACACCATCTTCATCCCGTACCACTGGCCCGTCCCCACCTCGGCCAACGCCCTCACCATCGACGCCCTCGACCCCCGCTCCAAGATCCCCGAGTACAAGGTGTGCGCCTGCCGTATCGAGCACGCCGAGAAGATCGACGAAGTCCCCGCACCCCCTGTCGCACCCGGCCACGTCGCCTACCCGGAGACCCAGGTCTCCCGTACCGATCCGCTGCCGCCCACGTCCCCACAGGGCCGTGGCACCTCGGAAAGGGGCTGATCCCCGCATGATGGGCAGAACGATCTTCATCGATCCGGGACGCTGCATCGGCTGCCAGGCCTGTGTATCCGCCTGCCGGGAATGCGACTCGCACCGCGGCACGTCGATGATTCACCTCGACTACACCGACGAGGGCCGCTCCGTCGCCTCCCTTCCCACGGTCTGCATGCACTGCGAGGACCCGGTCGCCCCGTGTGCCGAGGTCTGCCCCGCCGACGCGATCCTGGTGACCGCCGACGGTGTGGTGCAGCAGGCCGACACCACCCGCTGCATCGGCTGCGCCAACTGTGTCAATGCCTGCCCCTTCGGTGTTCCGAAGATCGATCTGCGGGCGAAGCTGCAGATGAAATGCAACCTCTGCTACGACCGCACCGCGTACGGCCTCGCCCCCATGTGCGCGACCGTCTGCCCGACGGGTGCGCTGTTCTACGGGACCGCCGAGGAGCTGCAGGCCGAGCGTCCCGGCGTCCAGGTCGCAGACTCCTTCGTCTTCGGCCGGAGCGAGGTCCGCACCGGCGTCGCCATGGTCGTTCCCGCCGACAAGGTCCGGTGGCCGGTCCCCGGCGGACTTCCCGTCGTCGAGATCAACGGGAAGGACGTCCGCCCGTGACCGTCACCGGCCAACCGCACTCCGGCGATCCGCGCGATGCCCTGCACGACCGGATCGCCGCCGACTCCCTCACCACCCGGCGCGACTACCTCCGGATCGTCACGACCGTCTCCGGCGGGCTCGCCGTCGGCAGTCTCGGCGTGGCCGGCGGAATCCTTCCGCGACACGGCGAACCCGACGACGGCAAGACTCCCCGTCCGAAGAAGATCAGCACTCAGCTTCTGCCCGGTGAGTCCCTCGCCTTCCGCTACCCGGACGAAGACGACCGGGCGGTCGCCGTCCGGCTTGACGACGGCACCCTCGTCGGTTACTCCGCGATCTGCACCCATCTCGCCTGTGCCGTGCTCTGGCGCAAGGACCGCGGCTCGGAAGGCGAGTTGTACTGCCCCTGCCACGAGGGCGTCTTCGACGCCCGCACCGGCGAGGTCACCGCCGGGCCGCCACCCCGGGCACTGCCCAAGGTGGTGCTCACCGAGCAGGCCGACGGCAGCGTTTGGGCGGTCGGCACGACCCGCTCGGGCGAGAGCATCGAACACGGCCTGTGCCGCCGGCTCGACGTCGACCGCCCGGACCTCGCGTCCCGCATCGGCTGTCCCGCGGTCAAGGGCGGGGGCGCGGAGGCCCCCGAGGCCGACGCACCCGGTGCGGCCATGGCACCGGGGGTGGCCGCTGGGCCAGGGCCGGCCGCTGGGCCAGAGGTGGCCACCGGGTCGGGGACGGCGACGGCTCCGGGGCGTCGGCCATGACGCCGGGATGGGGCAGGGCGCCGGGTTCGGTTGGGGCGCCGGGTTCGGTCGAGGCGCGGGGTTCGGTTGGGGCGCCGGGTTCGGCCATGACGCGGGGATCGGTCAGGGCGCCGGGTTCGGCCATGACGCCCGGGGCAGGCGGACCATTTGCCGGAGGGGGCCGACCGGTCGGCGGGGCCGAGGCCCCCTTGAGAACCGCCGTGACCGGTGCAGCCGAGGTGGCCCGGGCCGCGCGCCCGCGAGGCAGGACGTCCCGTACCCAGGCTGTCGTCGAGACCGAGCCCCATGGCAGGCACACATGACCGAGGCCCAGCAGCACCGGAGCCAGGAGCCCCCGGACCGCCCGGAGTACCACCCGGGCAGTGCCCGCCCCGAGCTCAATCGCCCCCTCCACGAGCGGTATCCGCAGATCCGCCCCACCAGCGGCTACGGCGACCCCCGGGTCCGGCACACCGGTCCCGGCCCGGGTGCGGGAACCGATCAGGAACCGGAACGCTCCTCGAAACTGACGGCCCGGCTGGCCCTGGCCATGACCGTCGTCATCGGACAGCTCTGGGGCCTGACCGTCGTCATCGACGCGTGGATGGAGGGAAACACCGGCACGGCCTGGTGGGGCGCGGCCTTCCTCTGTCTGTCGTTCCTCGTGGTCCTCGGGCTGTGGCTGCTCGACCCGAAGGATCGCTGACCGCCGCCGTACTCTGGATGTATGAGCACCGCCCCCGCCCCCGGCCCGCGCGATTCGAAGCCCACCCAGCCGGTACAGCCGAAACCCAGACCGGCTCTGATCTTCGACGATCCGCTGGACCAGCAGTCCGCGGACGATACGGACCGAGGGTGGGGCGAGCGGGCCCCGGCCGGTGGCAGCGCCGCCGATCTGGCGCGTTTCCTCGACGAGAAGCCGCCCCACCACATCTGAGCCCCCGCTCCGTGGTGGTCCGACGACGCTGCTGCCGGCTTTCTTGCCACGCGTCCCGCTACTGGTCGTGACCTCGGCCGGGGTCGTCGCTGCGGTTCCCGCCCGCCGAGCCGCTGCCGCGCTGCGAGACGAGTCCGCGCCTTTGATTTCATTGTTTGACTGCTCATCAGCGCGCGTCAGCACAGAGTCACCGCCAGCCTGGCCGAAATACCCGCACCGGCCAGCGACGCGGCCACGGCCCGGGGGACCGACAGCACAATCAGCGCTCCGTCTTCCGCAGGACCTTCGGCCGGAGGTTGTGGGACGTCGGCCACCCGCGCGCCCTTCGCCAGCACCCGGACATCGGTTCCGGTCGGCTCGGCAGCGATCACGTCGACCCGGTCTCCAGGCCGTAGCAGCCGCACCGTCGCGGCATCCGCGATCCGGACCGGTGCGGACGCCAGCGGAGCCGACCGCCGCGCCTGCTCCGGAGCCGTCCGCGCCGTGCCGCCTTGCCTCATCCGTGCCTCTTGCGTGGTGTCGCCGCCCGCGCCACCACCGCCCAGCCCCGTCGCAGCGAGTGCGGCAGTTGTCAGGGCCAGCCCGGCGGCCACGGCGCGGCGCTGTCGCCACAGTGCACGCCGCAGCCGGTGCCCACCACCTCCGCGTACCCGCAACGGCTCGAACACGGGCACACCACACGGTGGGGGAGCCGACGCCGGTGGTCCCGGAGCTGTCGGGCGTACCGCCTCTGCACTCGCAGCGGGATGTTCAGGGCGCACGGACGCGCACGACGGGGGCGATGAGAACGGCGATGGCGAGAACGGCTGAGAGGTCTGAGGCGGCGGGGAGAGCAGGGACGGCGGCGAGACCGGCTGAGAGGACTGAGGCGGCGGGGACGGCGGGGAGTGCGAGAACGGCGGGGACGACTGAGACAACAGGGACGACTGAGACAACGGGCGTGACTGAGACGACGGAGACATGGCCAACACCACCTGCCGTGAGGAGATTTGGGCGAACACCCCTCACGATCCACCGTCCGCGAGATCCCCGCCGAAGCCTGTGGACGCCCCGGGCGTTGTGGACAACTCCGTCACCCACTCACGCCGCAACGGTCACCCGCTGCCCGGTACCCGCAACCGCCCCCCGTTTCCCGCTTCCCCCGCCCCACTCCGCTCCATCCCGCACCGCCCCGCTCCATCCACCGCCCCGCTCAGCCCCACGGCCGTCCCCAGCACCTCGTCAAGGAAGCTCGATCCCCGTGTTCAGCCCGTCCAGCGCGTGGGAGCACGGGCAGTCTCGGTCGGCCACCGCCGGCAGCGCGGCCACCACGTCGAAGAGCACCGCGCGCAGTCGGTCCACATTGGCCGCGAACACCTTCAGCACATCCCCGTGGGAGACGCCCTCTCCAGCCTCCGCCCCGGCGTCCAGGTCCGTCACCAACGTCATCGTCGTGTAGCAGAGGCCCAGTTCGCGGGCGAGGATTGCCTCCGGATGCCCGGTCATCCCGACCACCGACCAGCCCATCGCCGCATGCCAGCGCGATTCCGCCCGGGTCGAGAAGCGCGGCCCCTCGACGACCACCAGCGTTCCGCCGTCCACCGGCTCCCAGCGCTTCGCGCGAGCCGCCGCCAGCGCGGCCCGGCGCCCCTCGGGGCAGTAGGGATCGGCGAAGCCCAGATGCAGGACGTTCGGCTCCGCTCCGTCGGTCCGGGTCTCCCCGTCGTAGTACGTCTGCGTCCTGACCTTGGTGCGGTCCACCATCTGGTCGGGCACGAGCAGCGTGCCGGGCCCGTACTCCGGGCGCAGGCCGCCCACCGCGCACGGGCCGAGCACCTGACGCACACCGACGGAGCGCAGTGCCCACATGTTGGCCCGGTAGTTGATGCGGTGCGGCGGCAGATGGTGGCCGCGTCCGTGGCGGGGCAGGAAGGCAACCCGTCGGCCGCCCACCTCGCCGAGGAAGAGGGAGTCGCTCGGCCGTCCGTACGGGGTGTCCACACGCACCTCCGTGACGTCCTCCAGGAAGGAGTACAGGCCCGAGCCGCCGATGACACCGATCTCTGCGTTCACCATGCGATCACACTAAGGGCTGTCCCGTAACCCCTGACGCCGCGCGCTGATCCACCGCGGATGACGGGACAGCCCTCAGCGGCGCGGGAAAACGCCAGGGACCCCGCCGAACGGATCGGCGGGGTCCCCGGGAACGTGCGGTTCGGCTCAGGCGGCCGACGTACCACTCGTCGAGGACGACGAGGAGGACGAAGAAGACGCGGAGACCGAGGAGGAAGCGGGCGACTTCGAGTCTGACCCGGTCGACGACGACGATGAATCGGACGAAGCGGAACCGGATGCCTTCGCCGAGGACGCCGCGGCAGTGCTGCTCGACGAGGAGCCACGGCTGTCGTTCCGGTAGAAACCGGAGCCCTTGAAGACGATGCCGACCGCCGAGAACACCTTCTTCAGGCGTCCTTCGCAGCTCGGGCACACGGTCAGGGCATCATCGGTGAACTTCTGCACCGCCTCAAGGCCCTCGCCACATTCGGTGCACTGGTACTGATAGGTCGGCACTTGCTCCTCCTGGCACTCTCACTCAATGAGTGCTAACGACGCTCCATACTGACGTATTCCGCGGGATCAGTCCACCGTGACCGGCTCCCGGTGACCGACACCACGTGCCACGGTCCGCGGCGAGGCGGCGGGCACGAGCCTCGAACGCAGTGCCAGCAGCGTGGCCAGCGCCAGTACGGTCCCCACCAGCGGCACCACGAAACCGGTGCTCGCGCCATGGGCGTCGGCGAGTCGCCCGGCGACCGTCACCGCGCCCGCCTGGCCCAGAGCGACCGAACCGGTCAGCCAGGTGAACGCCTCGGTCCGGGCGGACTCCGGCACCAGCGCCTCGACCAGCGTGTAGCCGCTGATCAGGGCCGGGGCGATGGAGAGCCCGACCAGCAGTCCGAGCCCGGCCAGCAGGGGCAGGGAGTGCACCGCCCACAGTCCGGACGCGGTCAGGGTCAGCGCCGCGTACCCGACGATCAGCCGCCGTCGCGGCCCGCTCTTCCAGGCGATGGCGCCGCAGGCGATCCCGGCCAGCATGTTGCCTGCCGCGAAGACCCCGTACAGCAGACCGTTCGCGCCGGGCCGGCCGACCTCCTCGGCGAAGGCGGTCAGCGAGACCTGCATGCCGCCGAAGACCGCGCCGATCCCCAGGAAGGTCACCGCGAGCACCCGGACACCCGGTACGGACAGCGCGGACGCATGCCGCCGGGAGGTGCTGGTCGCGGGAGCGCTCACCGCGGGCTGGGTGCGGCGCTGCGCGGCGAAGAACAGGCCGCCGACCAGGGTGAGGCCGGCCTCCGTGATCAGGCCGGCCGCCGGGTGCACGCCGGTGCACAGCGCGGTGGCGAGCACCGGGCCGATGACGAAGGTGAACTCGTCCGTCACCGACTCGAAGGCGGCCGCGGTGGGCATCAGCGGGGAGGCCGCACGCCCCGGTGCCGCGCCCAGCACCGCTGCCCAGCGGGCCCGGACCATCGGCCCGACCTGCGGAATGGACGCGCCGGTCGGCACGGCCGCCACGAACAGGGCCCACAGGGGCGCGTCCGCCAGCGCCAGCGCCGTCAGCGCCGACACGGACACCGCGTGCACCAGGACACCGGGCAGCAGTACGGCGCGCTGGCCGAAACGGTCGGCGAGCTTTCCGGTCTGCGGTGCGAACAAGGCCATGGAGACACCGGTCACGGCGGCGACGGAGCCCGCGCTGCCGTACGAGCCGGTGGTGTGCTGGACCAGGAGCACGATGCCGATCGTCAGCATCGCGAAGGGCTGCCGTGCGGCGAAGCCCGGCAGGAGAAACGTCCACGCACCAGGGGTGCGCAGCAACTGCCCGTATCCGGGGCGGTCGGAGACCGTGGACGCCACGGTCCATGCCTTTCTGCCGCCTGGTGGCCGAGCTCCCGCTCTGCCGGCACAGGTGGTGCGGGCTCGTACGGGTGCTGCCGAGAGCTGTCCTCTGCGCGGGACTGCGGTAGATGCCGGGCGCTCAGCAGGGGCGGAGGACGCCACGACCGCCATACGGTCGCGCCAGCTCTGCGTCAGGCAGAGTTGGTCGTTCAGGTTGGTCGTTCAGGTTGGTCGTTCAGGTTGGCCGATCGGGCCGTCCGACCCCTACCAGGGGTCGATCAGATGTCCTTCATGATACAGGCAAATACCCTTGCGGGCCTCTGATTGTGTGCAGGGACCCGGTTCCAGCCTCGGATAAAAACGCACAGCCCCTTCCGTTCCTTCCGTTCCTGCCATCCCAGCGGCCTCAACAGCCCCCGTGGCCTCGGCAGTCCCGGCAGTCCCCTCTGTCCCGACGGTCGTGGGCCGCCGAGACGGAGGGGGCTTCAGGGCCGCCTCGATGGCCTCGACGACCTCAGTGACGGGTTTTCGGTCCGTCCGCCTTCCCCATTCTCTTCACGGATTTCAGCGCGTGCGCCACGTCATGGGCCACATCGGCCCCGGCGAGGCTCTCGCCACCGCTGCCGGTGGTGCCCAGCCAGCCCGCGAGCTTGCCGCCCTCGCCGACCGCGCGCAGTCGTTCCTCCGCCGAGTCGCGCACCGGGTCGGTGGTGACCACGAGCAGTTCGTCACCGCGCCGCAGCACGGTCGACGGCGCCGGTACGAAGCTCTTCTCGTCCCGTACGACCAGGGTGACCGCGGCCCCGGCGGGCAGCCGCAGCTCCCCGACCTCCACGCCGTGCATCTTCGACCTGCCGGGGATCGCCACCGACAGCAGATGGCCGCGCAGCCGTTCCAGGGGTGCCGACTCGATGCCCAGGTCGGTGGCCTCGGCCGGATCGTCGGCGATCTTCAGGACCTTCGCCATCCAGGGCAGGGTCGGGCCCTGGATGAGGGTGTAGACGACGACGAGCACGAAGACGATGTTGAAGATCCGGGTGGAGCCCTCGACTCCGGACACCATCGGGATGGTCGCCAGGATGATGGGTACGGCGCCGCGCAGCCCGGCCCAGGACATGAACGCCTTCTCCTGCCAGGGCAGCCGGAACGGCGCCAGCGAGATGAAGACCTCCAGTGGACGTGCCACCACGGTCAGCACCAGCCCGACGATGACCGCGGGCCAGAAGTCGTCGTACAGATCGTGCGGGGTGACCAGGAGGCCGAGCAGCACGAACATGCCGATCTGGGCCAGCCAGCCGAGCCCGTCGGCGAAGCCGCGGGTGGCGGGCCAGTGCGGCAGCTTGGCGTTGCCGAGGATCATCGCGGCCAGATAGACGGCGAGGAAGCCACTGCCGTGGACGAGGGCGCCCGCCGCGTACGCGGACACCGCGATCGCCATCACCGCGATCGGGTACAGGCCGGACGCGGGCAGCGCCACGTGCCGCAGTCCGAACGCGCCGAGCCAGCCGACGGCGAGACCCATGGCCGCACCGATCGCGAGTTCCAGGGCTATCTCCCCGACCAGCACGTACCAGCTGTCCACCGGTCCCGCGGTCGAGAAGGCCACCACCAGGATCACCACGGGGGCGTCGTTGAAGCCGGACTCGGCCTCCAGTACGCCGGTGACCCGGGCGGGCAGCGGCACCTTGCGCAGCACGGAGAAGACCGCGGCGGCGTCCGTCGACGAGACGACCGCGCCGATGATCAGAGACTGGCGCCAATCCAGGCCGACCAGGTAGTGCGCCCCGGCCGCGGTGACACCGACGCTCACCGCGACGCCGACGATCGAGAGCACCGCGGCAGCCGGCAGTGCCGGTTTGATCTCTTTCCACTTCGTGCCCAGGCCGCCCTCGGCGAGGATCACGACCAGCGCGGCATAGCCGATCACCTGGGTCAGTTCGGCGTTGTTGAACTTGACGTCGAAGAGGCCGTCCTGCCCCATGACGATCCCGATGCCGAGATACAGGAGCAGGCTGGGGAGCCCGCTGCGGGACGAGACGCGCACTGCCGCCACCGCGACGAGCAGGACGAGTGAGCAGACGAGCAGGAGTTCGTTGAGCACGTGGACAGTCAGTGGCCGTTCCTTCCCTGCGTACGCCTGCCGAATCGACCCTCGGCATCGGCCATGGGTGGCCGGTACTTCGTTACCTTACCTAATCTTTAACGTTTTCTTGACGTGCTCGATCATTCGTACGACCGCTTCGAAATTCGAACCATCTCGATGCCGCGTCAGAGCCGCGTCGGCGCTGCGCCTATGGTTGCTCCTGCACTCCCAGGACCACCTGCCCCTCGAAGGACAGCGATGCCCGCCAACACAACCGCCTCTTCCGGCACCACCGGTTCCACCGGTGGGAAGACCGGCAGGAAGAAGGGGCGACGTGCCCGCCTGATCGTGATCGTCCTGGTGCTGGCGCTTGTCGCGGGTATCGGTTACGGCGCGTTCTGGTCCGTATCAACCGTGCGGGCCTCGTACCCGCAGACGACCGGGTCGATCAAGATCGACGGCCTCGACGGCAACGTCGACGTCAAACGTGACAGCTACGGGATCCCGCAGCTGTACGCGGACACCGACGCCGACCTCTTCCGCGCCCAGGGCTTCGTGCAGGCGCAGGACCGCTTCTGGGAGATGGACGTCCGCCGTCACATGACGGCGGGCCGCCTCTCCGAGATGTTCGGTTCCGGGCAGGTCGACACGGACTCCTTCCTGCGCACGCTCGGCTGGCGCAAGGTCGCGCAGGAGGAGTACGACAACGTCCTGTCCGCGGACACCAAGAAGAACCTCCAGGCGTACGCGGACGGCGTGAACGCCTACCTCAAGGGGCGCGACGGCAAGGACATCTCCGTCGAGTACGCCGCCCTCGGTCTCACCAACGACTACAAGCCGGCCGAGTGGACCCCGGTCGACTCGGTCGCCTGGCTCAAGGCCATGGCCTGGGACCTGCGCGGCAACATGCAGGACGAGATCGACCGCTCGCTGATGACCAGCAGGCTCGACGCGAAGAAGATCGAGGACCTCTACCCGCCCTACCCGTACAAGAAGCACAAGCCGATCGTCGAGGGGGGCGCGATCTCCTCGGTCACCGGGAAGTTCGACCCGGACGCGACGCCGTCGACGGGCCTCGGCCAGAACACGGCCCAGGGCGCCACCGAGGGCGTGAGCACCCAGCTCGCCTCGCTCTCCGACACCCTCGACAAGATCCCGGCGCTGCTCGGCCCGAACGGCAACGGCATCGGGTCCAACTCCTGGGTGGTCGCGGGCCAGTACACGACGACCGGCAAGCCGCTGCTCGCCAACGACCCGCACCTGGCGCCCCAGCTGCCCTCGCTCTGGTACCAGATGGGGCTGCACTGCCGCGAGATCTCGGCGAAGTGCCAGTACGACACCGCCGGCTACACCTTCTCCGGCATGCCCGGCGTGATAATCGGCCACAACCAGGACATCGCCTGGGGCTTCACCAACCTCGGCGCGGATGTCACCGACCTCTTCCTGGAGAAGGTCTCCGGCGACGGCTACCTGTACGACGGCAAGATCAAGCCCTTCACCACCCGCGAGGAGACCATCAAGGTCGCGGGCGGCAAGAGCAGGCAGATCACCGTCCGCGAGACCAACAACGGTCCGCTGGTCTCCGACCGCAGCAGCGAACTGGAGACGGTCGGCCAGAAGGCCCCCGTCGGCAACTCGGCTCCGGACCGGGCCGACGGGTACGCGGTCGCCCTGAAGTGGACCGCGCTGGAACCCGGCAAGTCGATGGACGCAGTCTTCGAGCTCAACCGGGCCAAGGACTTCAAGAGCTTCCGGGCGGCGGCCGAGCACTTCGAGGTTCCCTCGCAGAACCTGATCTACGCCGACACCAAGAACAACATCGGCTACCAGGCCCCCGGCAAGATCCCGGTCCGCCTCCAGGGCGACGGCACGATGCCCAGCCCCGGCTGGTCCTCGGAGTACGGCTGGAAGAAGGACCCGATCCCGTTCGAAGAGCTGCCCTACGAGTACAACCCGAAGAGCGGCTACATCGTCACCGCCAACCAGCCCGTCGTCGACGAGAAGAAGTATCCCTACCTGCTCACCAAGGACTGGGGCTACGGCACCCGCAGCCAGCGGATCAACGACCTCATCCAGTCGAAGATCAAGGGCGGCGGGAAGATCTCGACCGAAGACATGCAGAAGATGCAGATGGACAACACCAGTGAGATCGCCGCGCTGCTGGTGCCCGAGCTGATGAAGATCAACATCTCGGACAAGAGCGTCCGCGAGGCGCAGAAGCTCCTGGAGGGCTGGGACTACACCCAGGAGTCCGACTCGGCCGCGGCCGCGTACTTCAACGCGGTCTGGCGCAACATCCTCAAGCTGGCCTTCGGCGACAAGCTGCCCAAGGAGCTGCGGGTCAAGGGCGAGTGCCTCAATGTGACCCGCGCCGACAGTTCGGGCCCGGTCGACGAGCAGGGCAAGCTGGTGCGCGAGTGCGGCCGGCGCGACGCGGACACGGCGCAGCCGGACGGCGGTGACCGCTGGTACCAGGTGGTCGCCAACCTGATGGACGACCCGAACAGCGACTGGTGGAAGTCGCCGAGGAGCGGCCGGGACGCGGCGACCGAGAACCGCGACCAGCTCTTCGCCCGCGCCATGGCGGACGCCCGCTGGGAGCTGACCGCCAAGCTCGGCAAGGACATCACCACCTGGAGCTGGGGCCGGCTGCACCAGCTGACCCTGAAGAACCAGACGCTCGGCACGGAGGGCCCCGGTGTGCTCCAGCGGGTCCTCAACCGCGGACCGTGGAACATCGGCGGCGGCGAGGCCGCGGTGAACGCCACCGGCTGGAACGCGGCCGGCGGCTACGACGTCGTCTGGGTTCCGTCGATGCGCATGGTGGTCAACGTGGGGGACTGGGACAAGTCCCGCTGGATCAACCTCACCGGCGCCTCCGGGCACGCGTTCGCGGCGCACTACACCGATCAGACCGACAAGTGGGTCAAGGGCGAACTGCTCGACTGGTCCTTCGGGACGAACGCCGTCATGAAGTCGACGACCGACACCCTGACCCTCAAACCGTAGGGCCCGTCCGGCGGGTCATGGCCGGAGTCACCACCGCGTCCACGGGGTGGTCGTGCGGTTCCTCAGGGACCCGCGCGACCACCTCGTTGTCGTACAGCAGGACGATCAGCGCGGGATGCGCCCCCGCCGCGGCGAGCCGGGCCAGCACCCGGTCGTAGCTGCCGCCGCCGCGGCCGAGCCGCATCCCGCGGGCGTCCACCGCGAGGCCCGGCAGCAGGACCACGTCGGCCTCCAGGACCGCGTCCGGGCCGAGCCGCTCCCCGTCCGGCTCCAGCAGCCCGCGGCCGGCCGGGACCAGACGGCCGGCTCCTTCGTACGGCGCCCAGTCCAGGTCGTTGTCCGGGAGGAGCACCGGCAGCAGCACCCGCACGCCCCGCGCGCGGAGCACGTCCAGCAGGGCGCGAGTGCCCGGCTCGCTCCCCACCGAGACGTACGCGGCGACGGTGCGGGCCCCGGACAACTCCGGAAGACCCAATGCGACCCGGGACAGAACCACCCCGGCGTTTTCCACGTCTTCCCTGCTGAGAAGGCGCCGTGCGGCCAGCAGTTCACGCCTGAGAAGCGCCTTTTGGGACATGTCGGTGTTCAACGATCACCCATGAATCTCTCGTATGTGCAGATAGGTGTACAAAATTAACCGGAGCCTCATCTTCCGCCCATAGGCACCAGTTATCGTTCTTCGCATGACTCAGTCGCACACCAGGATCAGCAAGGCTGTCATTCCGGCCGCAGGGCTCGGTACCCGCTTCCTGCCCGCCACCAAAGCCACTCCCAAGGAGATGCTGCCTGTCGTCGACAAGCCGGCGATCCAGTACGTCGTCGAGGAAGCGGTGGCCGCCGGTCTCTCCGACGTACTGATGATCACCGGTCGCAACAAGCGCCCTCTTGAGGACCACTTCGACCGCAATTACGAGTTGGAGTCCGCGCTCACCCGCAAGGGAGACGCCGAACGGCTCCAGAAGGTCCAGGAGTCGAGCGACCTGGCCACCATGCACTACGTCCGGCAGGGCGATCCGCGCGGCCTCGGCCACGCCGTGCTGTGCGCCGCACCGCACGTCGGCGAGCAGCCGTTCGCGGTCCTTCTCGGTGACGACCTGATCGACCCGCGCGATCCTCTGCTGGCCCGCATGGTCGAGATCCAGGAGCGCGAGGGCGGCAGCGTCGTCGCCCTGATGGAGGTCGCGCCCGAGCAGATCCACATGTACGGCTGCGCGGCCGTCGAGCCCACCGCCGCGGGCGATGTGGTGCGCGTCACCGGCCTGGTCGAGAAGCCGGAGACGACCGAGGCGCCCAGCAACCTCGCCATCATCGGCCGCTATGTCCTGGACCCCGCCGTCTTCGACATACTGCGCAAGACCGAGCCGGGCCGCGGCGGCGAGATCCAGCTCACCGACGCCCTGCAGCTCCTCGCCGAGGACGAGAAGATCGGCGGCCCCGTGCACGGTGTCGTCTTCAAGGGGCGCCGCTATGACACCGGTGACCGGAGCGACTACCTCCGTGCCATTGTCAGACTCGCGTGCGAACGTGAAGACCTGGGCCCGGACTTCAGGGCCTGGCTCCGCAGTTATGTCACCGAGGAGATGTAGCACTTTGAGCAGCAGCACGATCTGGTCGGTGGACGAGCACCTGGAAGACATTCTCGGCGCGGTGCGACCGCTCGAACCCATCGAGCTGCAACTGCACGACGCCCAGGGCTGCGTCCTCGTCGAGGACGTCATCGTGGAGATCGCCGTGCCGCCCTTCGACAACAGCTCGATGGACGGGTACGCGGTCCGGGTCGCCGATGTCGAGGGCGCCGACGAGGAGTTCCCCGCCGTGCTCACCGTCATCGGTGACGTCGCGGCGGGCAGTGACGGGCTGCCCGGCGACCGGAGCGTCGGACCGGGCGAGGCCGCCCGCATCATGACCGGCGCCCCGCTGCCGGCCGGTGCCGAGGCCGTGATCCCGGTCGAGTGGACCGACGGCGGTACGGGCGGCGGCCCCGCCGACACCATGCGCGCCCACCGCGACGCCCCCGAGGGCGCGGGCGGCGAGGTCCGCGTCCACCGCCCCGTCGAGGCAGGCGCCCATGTCAGGGCGCGCGGCAGCGACGTCAGGCCGGGCGATCTGGCCCTGAGCGCCGGATCGGTGGTCGGCCCGCCGCAGATCGGGCTGCTCGCCGCGATCGGCCGCTCCACGGTGAAGGTGCGGCCCCGGCCGCGGGTCGTGGTCATCTCGACCGGCAGCGAACTGGTGCAGCCGGGCGAGGAGCTGACCGGCGGCCAGATCTACGACTCGAACAGCTTCGCCCTGACGGCCGCCGCCCGGGACGCCGGAGCGATCGCCTACCGGGTCGGAGCCGTCACGGACGACGCCGATACGCTCCGCGCCACGATCGAGGACCAGTTGATCCGGGCCGACATCGTCGTCACGACCGGCGGGGTCAGCGTCGGGGCGTACGACGTCGTCAAGGAAGCCCTGTCGTCGCTGGGCGACGAGGACGAGCCCGGCGGCGGCATCGATTTCCGCAAGCTCGCCATGCAGCCGGGCAAGCCGCAGGGCTTCGGCTCGATCGGCCCCGAACACACGCCGCTGCTCGCGCTGCCGGGCAATCCCGTCTCCAGTTACGTCTCCTTCGAGCTGTTCGTACGGCCCGCGATCCGCGCCCTGATGGGGCTTCAGGACGTGAACCGTCCCACCGCCAGGGCCATGCTGAACACCGACAAGGCGTTGTCCTCACCGGCCGGCCGACGGCAGTTCCTGCGGGGCACGTACGACGCGGAGGCCGGCACCGTCACCCCTGTCGGCGGCTCCGGATCGCATCTGATCGCGGCTCTCGCCCAGGCCGACGCGCTGATCGTGCTGCCCGAGGACGTCACCTCCGCCGAGCCCGGCACGGACACCGAGGTGATCCTGCTCCGCTGATCCCCGGGCGGTGGCGGTACGGTATCTGCCGCTGTGCCTTCCCGGGGACTCCCCCGGGGCCCCGGGCCCGCACCCCGGTGCGGGCCGAGCGGGCAACCGGCGCCCTACCGCGAGGCGGAGTGAGTTGAGTACGCAGAACAGGCTGACGCACATCGACGAGGCGGGCGCGGCCCGCATGGTCGACGTCTCGGAGAAGGACGTCACCGCGCGGGTGGCCCGCGCCAGCGGCCGGGTCCTCGTCTCGCCGCGTGTCGTCGAACTGCTCCGCGGCGAAGGAGTCCCCAAGGGCGACGCTCTCGCCACCGCCCGTATCGCCGGGATCATGGGGGCCAAGCGCACCCCCGACCTGATCCCGCTCTGCCACCCGCTCGCCGTCTCCGGCGTCAAGGTCGACCTGAGCGTCGCCGACGACGCGGTGGAGATCCTGGCCACGGTGAAGACCACGGACCGCACCGGCGTCGAGATGGAGGCCCTGACGGCGGTCTCGGTCGCCGCGCTCACCGTGATCGACATGATCAAGGCGGTCGACAAGTCGGCGGTCATCACGGACGTACGCGTCGAGGCGAAGTCGGGCGGCAAGTCCGGCGACTACCGGCGCACCGCACCGGACGGAGCGGACGCGTGACGGCGCCCGGAACCGGGCAGGCCGGTGACGGCCGACCGGCCGGGGCTCCGCTCGGTGGCGCTCCGCTCGGTGGCGCTCCGACCACCCCGTACGCCGCCCTCGTCGTCACCGCGTCGAACCGGGCCTCCGCCGGGGTCTACGCGGACAAGGGCGGCCCCCTGATCTCCGAGGCGCTCACACAGCTCGGCTTCACCGTCGACGGGCCGCGGGTCGTGCCCGACGGCGACCCGGTCGAACAGGCGCTGCGCGAAGGGGTGGCCGCCGGGTACGACGTCATCGTCACCACCGGCGGCACGGGCATCTCGCCCACCGACCGCACCCCCGACGTCACCCGTCGCGTCCTCGACCACGAGATCCCCGGCATTCCCGAGGCGATCCGTGCCGAGGGTCGCGACAAGGTGCCCACCGCCGCGCTCTCCCGAGGCCTCGCGGGCGTCGCGGGCGGCACGCTCATCGTGAACCTGCCGGGCTCCACCGGCGGGGTGCGCGACGGCCTCGCCGTCCTCGCACGTCTCCTGACGCACGCCGTCGACCAACTGCGCGGCGGCGATCACCCACGACCCGGGAGCCCGAGCTGAACGTCCCGACCTGGCCGGTCGTCCTCAACGACGGCAAGGTCACTCTCCGTCCGGTGAAACTGCGCGACCAGAGCATGTGGCGCGAGGTCAACCGGCGTAACCGTGACTGGCTGCGCCCCTGGGAGGCGACCGTGCCGCCGCCCGCCCCGGGCGGTCCGGTGGCCCAGCGCCCCACTTACCGTCAGATGGTCCGTCATCTGCGCTCCGAGGCCAACGCGGGCCGGATGCTGCCCTTCGCCATCGAGTACGAGGGCCGTCTGGTCGGCCAGCTGACGGTGGCCGGGATCACCTGGGGCTCGATGTGCTCGGGTCACATCGGCTACTGGGTCGACCAGGAGGTGGCGGGCCGCGGGGTGATGCCGACCGCGGTCGCCCTCGCCGTCGACCATTGCTTCCGCAGGGTCGGACTGCACCGCATCGAGGTATGCATTCGGCCGGAGAACAGGCCCAGCAGACGGGTCGTCGAGAAACTGGGATTTCGTGAGGAGGGCCTGCGTCCGCGCTATCTCCACATCGACGGCGCCTGGCGGGACCATCTCATCTACGCGCTCACGGCGGAGGAAGTGCCCGACGGGCTGCTCCGGCGCTGGCACCAGGCACGACCCGGAACGCCACGGGAAATGAAATAAGTGTTCGATATTGATCGGCATATGGCCGCAAACGAACGCGCAAACTCGCACGGGCGATCTGAACAATCACAAAAAAAGTCCTTGAAATCAGCCGGATCGTGCGACACACCGGGCCAATTGGCGGATGCCTCCGTGCAAACCCCTCTACGGTGTGAGACGTGAGCAGCAGCGGCCTCATCTACGCAGTCATCGTCGGGGCCTGGGCCGCCTACTTGGTGCCGATGTGGCTCCGCAGGCAGGACGAGCTCAATGAAGCCCGCCCGACGGAACGCTTCAGCACCGCCATCCGGCTGCTGTCGGGACGGGCGGCCATGGAGCGCCGGTACGCCAAGGAGTTGCGCGGACGCAGCGCCGAGGAGGCGGAGCCCGACGCCGACCCGGACGTCGTCACGGACCGATTGGATACCGTGGACGTCCGGGCCTTCGCCGCGCCTCCGGCGCACACCGAAGCCCGGATGCACGACCCGGCGCACCCGCCCGAGCACTCGGACCGGGAACGCCCCGGGCCCGGTTCTTCGCGGCGCGCGCGCCCGCGCGCCGGTGCGGCGGACGCTGAGCGCGTCCGGCGCGCTCAGCGCCTGCAGGTCCTCGCGCGTCGGCGGCGCACCACCGTCGTCCTCTTCCTCGCCTTCACCCTCGGCGCGGTCGTCGCGGCGGTGGGCGGCCTCGGCTTCCTCTGGGCGCCCGCGGTTCCGGCGGTCCTGCTGAGCACGTACATCGTGCATCTGCGGTCCCAGGAGCGACGCCGGTTCGCCTTCACCATGGACCGGCGGCGGGCCGAGGTGGCGGCGCAGCATCTGCGCGAGAACCGCCCCCGCAGGCACCAGCCGGCCGCGGCGGCCCCCGCCGAGGCCGACGAGGAGCCCGAAGCGCGCCGCCCCGAGCCCGAGCCCGCACCCGCGGTCTCCCCGCAGGAGGCAGGCCGCCGCGCCTTGGTCGAGCAGACGGACCACGCGGAATGGGTCGACCAGCAGCGCGAACGCGGCCGGGTCCAGGGCGACAGCTGGGAGCCGGTCCCGGTCCCGCTGCCGACGTACGTGACCGCCCCGGTCGCCCCGCGTGTCACGGGCGGCGTCGAGGTGGGCAACCCGGAGACCTGGAGCGCGGCCCGCTCCAGCGCCGCCGAGCCCTCCCAGACGGGCACCTCGCACCCCGTGGCGCCCCCCGTCGACCCGGCGCCGCGCCAGCGCACCAACCAGTCCCGCCGCACCCGCGACCGCGGCCGGACCCCGCTCTTCGACCAGTACGAGGACGGGGAACGCCCCCGTGCCGCCAACGAGTGAGCCCCTTCGTGCCCCGCTGCGACGCCGACTCGGCTGACCAGCAAGGACCGGATTTCCGAGCACCCCAGTGGGGGTGCTAGAGTTTCACTCGTTGCAAGGGCCTGTGGCGCAGTCTGGTAGCGCACCTCGTTCGCATCGAGGGGGTCTGGGGTTCAAATCCCCACAGGTCCACCGCACACACAAGATCCCGTCCGATCGAAAGATCGGGCGGGATCTCGTCGTTCCGGGACTTCCTCCCGCACGGGTCCGTGCAGGGAAGGGGCCTCACGGGCCGTCAGCGGCGGCGGGCGACCCACAGCCAGGTGACGTCGATCATGGCGATGGCGCCCCAGATCCAGCAGACGGCGGCAATGCCGGGCGGCGCGAGTGCTGTTGCGAGGGCGCCGAGTGCGACCGTGCCCAGCACCAACCGGACGCCGCGCCCTGCGGTCAGGGAGGCGCGCAGCGGTCCGGGTTCGGCCAGCCGGTCGGACAGGTAGGCGTCGAAGGCCTCCGCGACCTGGTCGTCGATCTCGTCCCGCAGTCGGGCATCCAGGGAATCAGGCATGAGGGGCCGCCCAGGTCGCTCCCGTCGTCGGCCCGACGGTCGTTCCTGCCGTCACCCCGACGGTTGTTCCGGCTCCCGGCGACAGCCTTCCGGTCAGGTCTCTTCGCATCTCGCCCCCGCGATTCCCGGCGCCCGGCGGCGCCTCCCGGACCAACGTAGCGATTGCAGAGATATTCTGCAAACAGTCTCTGCAATGATTGCAGAGAATCTCTGCACTATGCTGGCGGGCATGGTCGAGCGTCCCGAGACGAGAGTGCTCACCGGTCCGGACCTCAAGGCCTTCTACAAGGCGCTGTCCAATCCGGTGCGCCGCGACATCCTGGGCTATCTCAGCGAACACGGCGAAGCGAACTCCACCGGCGTCGCCAAGGCCCTCGGTGAGTCCACCGGCACCACCAGCTATCACCTGCGCAAGCTCGCCGACCTCAAGCTGATCGAGGAGATCGAGGAGCGGTCCACCGGGCGGGAGCGCTGGTGGAAGTCGCTCATGACCAACATCTTCACGCCGCCCGGCCTGGAGATGACGGCGGACGAACGCGAGGCCGCCGTGAAGATCGGCGTGCTGAAGATGACCCATGACCTGAATCTGGTCGTGCGGGCGTACGCCGGGTACGACGCCTCGGCGGGCTGGAACCAGATCTACCGGGCCGGGCTGCGGATGACGAAGGAACAGGTCGCCTCGTTCACCGAGGAGTACCAGGCGCTGCTGCGCAAGTACGCGAGCGCGCCCGGTGAACACCCGCCGGGATCGCGCCAGATGGCCGTTCGCCTGGTGGTCCTGCCCGACGACGGGCGAGGTGCACCGCCCCCGGCCGACGGGCCGTGACGGCACGGACGCCGCACCCAAACGCGGTGTGTGCGGCCGCGGTTGCCCGGTGGCCGGTGCGGGGCGATGTCGGCGGGGCGGTCTACGCTGATGATGCTCGGCTGCTTCCGTGGGCCCTGCCGGGGGGTGTTCCCGCGACGGACCGAGTGGTTAGGTGCTCGTGACTTCCCGTACGGAGGAGCGTCCTGTGACGGCCGGAACACCCAAGCTCCAGATCGACACCAGCAAGCCCCACCCCGCGCGCGTCTATGACTGGCTCCTGGGCGGCAAGGACAACTATCCGGTCGACCAGCGGGTGGGGGAGACGCTGCCCGAGGAGGCGCGGGGCAACGCGGCGCGGAACCGGGCCTTCATGCACCGGGCCGCCGCGTGGCTGGCGCGGGGCGGGGTCGACCAGTTCCTCGACATCGGCACCGGCATCCCCACGGCACCCAATCTGCACCAGGTCGTCCAGGCCATCACCCCAGCCGCCCGGGTCGTCTACGCGGACAACGACCCGATCGTCCTGCGGCACGCGGAAGCGCTGCTGATCAGCAGCGCGGAGGGGGCCACCGACTACCTCCACACGGATGTGCGGGAGCCGCAGGCCATCCTCGAACGCGCGCGTGAGCTGCTGGACTTCAACCGGCCCATCGCGCTGTCGCTCATCGCGCTCATGCACTTCCTGCCCGACGACCAGGACCCGTACGGCATCACCCGCACCCTGGTCGACGCCCTGCCTGAAGGCAGCTTCCTGGTGCTCTCGCACGGCACGGCCGATCAGCATCCGGAGCTGCGGCAGAAGACCGAGACCGCGTACAAGAAGGGGGCGATCCCGCTGCGGATGCGGACCCGGAGCGAGGTCGAGCCCTTCTTCGAGGGCCTGGACCTCGTCGAACCGGGGCTGGTGTACGCCACCCAGTGGTACCGGGAGGAGCCGGCGCCCCTCGATGAACGCAGTGGCTTCTACGTGGGTGTCGGGCGGGTGCGCCGAGCCGGGGCGTGACGTCCGGGACCGATGAGTTCGGGGCGGTGCGGTCGACGCCCCTGACGGGCGGTGGAGCAGGGTGTCGGCTGTTCCGTCCGGGGCCGGCGGCCTGGTCCCGACTGTGGACGACTGGTACCCCTTCGCCCGGATGCTGCTCGCCGAGGGGAGGTCCGACGGGTGCCGGGCCCCGTCACCGCAGCGGCTTCGCGAAGCAGAGGCTGCTCTCGTAGGTGCGGTAGTGGCCGAACTTCTGGCACGGGGCGTAGCCGCTGGACTTGTACAGCGCGATGGCCTCGGGCTGTTTGTCCCCGGTCTCCAGCACCATGCGGGTCCGGCCCGCCGCCCGTGCGTCGGTCTCCAGAGCGGCCAGGATGCGGCGCGCCAGTCCGTTGCCGCGGCCCTCGGGAATCACGAACATCCGCTTGATCTCGGCGTCGCCGTCGGAGTATCCCTCGGCATTGCGTTCCTGGGAGCGCCAGCCACCGGTGGCGACCGGGCGTCCCTGCGCGTCGTAGGCGAGGAGGTACAGGCCGTACGGCGGGTCGAACATCGACGGGGCGAGTGGTGTGACATCGCCCTCGTCGCCGTAGCGCTCGGCGTATTCGAGCTGCACCTGGTCGTTGAGTTTGACGGCATCGGCGTGGTCGAAGGGCCGAGGGTGGATAATCATGCGATACATGGTACAGCTATGCAGATTGTCGGTCCCGGTATCGTGCCGTAATGCTCACTGTGACCAGCGTCAATGTAAACGGGCTCCGTGCCGCCGCCAAGAAGGGCTTCGTCGAGTGGCTGGCCGGGACCGAAGCCGATGTGATCTGCCTGCAGGAGGTGCGGGCCGAGCCGCAGCAGCTGCCCGCCGAGGTGCGTGAACCGGAGGGCTGGCACACCGTGCACGCACCGGCCGCCGCCAAGGGCCGGGCGGGTGTCTCCTTGTACACGCGGCGTGCGCCCGAGCGGGTGCAGATCGGGTTCGGCGGCTTCGGGGACGCCGGGAGCGAGGAGTTCGACGCGAGCGGGCGCTACGTCGAGGTCGACCTGCCCGGTGTCACGGTCGCGAGCCTGTATCTGCCCTCCGGCGAGGTCGGCACGGAGAAGCAGGAGGAGAAGGAACGGTTCATGGCCGCGTTCCTCCCGTATCTGCAGGGCCTCAGGAAGCGGGCCGCGGCCGACGGCCGTGAGGTGGTGGTCTGCGGCGACTGGAACATCGCCCACCGGGAGGCCGACCTGAAGAACTGGAAGGCCAACAAGAAGAGTTCCGGCTTCCTCCCCGAGGAGCGGGAGTGGCTGACCCGGGTCTTCGACGAGGCCGAGTACGTCGATGTCGTACGGGCGCTGCGTCCGGAGGAGGAGGGGCCGTACTCGTGGTGGTCCTACCGTGGGCGGGCCTTCGACAACGACGCGGGCTGGCGGATCGACTACCAGGTGGCGACGCCGGGGCTGGCCGCGCGTGCGGTGAAGGGCTGGGTCGAGCGGGCCGCGACGCACGGTGAGCGGTGGAGCGACCACGCGCCGGTGACGGTGGTCTACGAGCGGTAGACCCGCGGGTGTGCGGGGCGGGGCCGGGCTCCGGGGGTCGTCGACAGGGTGGGGTCGGGAGGCGGGGCGGGAGGCCAGGGGCCCGGGTCAGGACGCGCGTTCCCGCGACGGGCGGTCCGGGTCCTCGCGGTGCAGGCGCCGGTCCAGCGCCATGGAGAGCTCGGCGTCCACCACCGCGCGGGCCAGGGGGCGGAGCTGGGGCGGCTCGGTCTCGTCGCTGTGCGCCTGAAGGATGCCGACGAACAGCTCGGCGAGCGCGTCCGCGTGCTCGCGGACCAGGCGGCCGGCCGAGAGCACCGTGGCGAGCGATATCCCCTCCCGGACCAGTTCCGCCGACACCTCCAGCAGCCGGCGGCTGATGTGGACGATCTCGTCGCCGTCGGTGGCCAGGTAGCCCAGGTCCAGGGCGGCGGCCAGATTCTCCGGGGTGACCTCGCCCTCGAAGTAGTCCGCGAGCTGTTCGGGGGTCAGGCGCACCGGGATCTCCTCCGTCGGCTCGCCCAGGCCCAGCACTTCGGCGACATCGCGACCGCTCTCGAAGGTACGGGCGAGATCGGCGATGCCGGTGAGGGTGTGGCCGCGCTCCAGCAGGCCCGCGATGGTGCGCAGCCGGGCCAGGTGATGGTCGTCGTACCAGGCGATGCGCCCCTCGCGGCGAGGCGGTGAGATCAGCCCGCGCTCCCGGTAGAAGCGCACGGTCCGCACGGGGATGCCGGCCTCCTCGGCCAGCTCCTCCATCCGGTATTCACGGTGCTCGCGTCCGTCAGCCACACCCGCACCCTATGTTGTACCGCCGGTAACTTTCCCTTGCCGCCCCCTACCCATCGGTACGGAGCTGCTCTACTCTCCCAACAATGCCAGTGATTGCTGGCAGAGTGGTGTGACGTACCGCGGGAGGCGCCGGCATGGCCCAGCACGAGCACGTACGAGTGGCGGTGATCGGATCCGGATTCGGGGGCCTCGGGGCCGCGGTCCGGCTGCGCCGCGAAGGCATCACGGACTTCGTCGTCCTGGAACGGGCCGGCTCTGTCGGCGGCACCTGGCGCGACAACAGCTATCCGGGCTGCGCCTGCGACGTACCGTCCCACCTCTACTCGTTCTCGTTCGCCCCCAACCCCGAGTGGCCGCGCACCTTTTCCGGGCAGGAGCACATCCGCGCCTACCTGGAGCACGTCGCGGACACCTTCGGGCTGCGCCCGCACCTCAGGCTCAACCATGAAGTGCTGCTGATGAGCTGGGACCGCGACGCGCTCCACTGGGTCATCGAGACCGGCAACGGGACCACGTTCACGGCCGATGTGGTCGTCTCCGCGACCGGGCCGCTCTCCGACCCGAAGACTCCCGACATCCCCGGCCTCGACGGCTTCCCCGGCAAGGTCTTCCACTCGGCCCGCTGGGACCACGACTACGACCTGACCGGCAAGCGCGTCGCGATGATAGGCACCGGCGCCTCCGCCATCCAGATCGTGCCCGCGGTCCAGCCGAAGGCCGGCAGGCTGACGCTCTTCCAGCGCACCCCGCCCTGGGTCATGCCGCGCATGGACCGGAGGATCAGCGGCGCCGAGCGCTGGCTGCACCGCACGCTCCCCTTCACCGGCACCGCGCGCCGCGGACTGCTCTGGGGCATCAGGGAGTTGCAGGTCAGCGCCTTCACCAAGCGCCCCGACGAGCTGGGCGTGATCGAGTCGATAGCCAAGTCCAACATGGCGCGGTCCATCAAGGACCCGGCGCTGCGGGCCAAGCTGACCCCCTCCTACCGCATCGGCTGCAAACGCATCCTGCTCTCCAGCACCTACTACCCGGCGCTCGCCCGGCCCAATGTCGATGTGGTCGCCTCCGGCCTGGCCGAGGTGCGCGGCTCCACGGTCGTCGCCGCCGACGGTACGGAGACCGAGGCCGACGCGATCATCTTCGGCACCGGCTTCCATGTGACCGACATGCCGATCGCCGAGCGGGTGGTGGGCGCGGAAGGCATCACGCTCGCCGAGTCCTGGAAGGACGGCATGCAGGCGCTGCGCGGCGCGAGCGCGTCCGGCTTCCCCAACTGGATGACGATCATCGGGCCCAACACGGGGCTCGGGAACTCCTCGATGATCCTGATGATCGAGTCCCAGCTGAACTACATGGCCGACTACCTGCGCCAGTTGAACGTGCTGGGCGGCCGCGTCGCACTCGACGCGCGCCCCTCGGCGGTCGGGGCCTGGAACCGGCACGTCCAGCAGCGGATGAAGCGCACGGTGTGGAACGTCGGCGGCTGCGACAGCTGGTACCTGGACGCCAACGGGCGCAACACCACGGTCTGGCCGGGCACCACCGCCGAGTTCCGCAAGGTGACCCGGTCGGTCGACCTCGCGGAGTACGAGGTCGTCCGGACGCCGAAGAAGGCCGCCGCGCCCGGGGAGCCCGCCACGGTGAAGTCCGTCGCCGAGGAGGTCGTGCGATGAGCCGGCTGCTGCGGCGGGACGACGCCCCGCCCACCCCCGTGCGCGAACTGACCGCCCTCTCCGCCGACGGCGCGCGCGTCCATGTCGAGGTGCACGGGCGGGAAGGCGCCCCCGCGGTGGTCCTGTCGCACGGCTGGACCTGCAGCACCCACTTCTGGGCCGCGCGGATCCGGAACCTGGCGGTGGACCACCGGGTCGTCGTCTACGACCAGCGGGGCCACGGCCGTTCGCCCGCGCCGGGCCGCGCGGGGTACAGCACGGACGCCCTCGCCGACGACCTCGAAGCGGTGCTGGCCGCCACGCTCGAACCGGGTGAGCAGGCCGTGCTCGCCGGGCACTCCATGGGCGGCATGACGATCATGGCCGCCTCGCGGCGGGCTGGACTGCGTGAGCACGCGGCGGCCGTACTGCTGTGCAGCACCGGCAGTTCGCGGCTGCTCGCCGAGTCGCTGGTGGTGCCGTTGCGGGCCGGGGCCGTCCGGACCCGGATGACCCGTGCGATCCTCGGGGCGCGGGCCCCGCTCGGACCGGTCACACCGGTCTCCAGGCGGATACTCAAGTACGGGACGATGGGGGCGGGTTCGGCCCCCGACCGGGTCGAGACCTGTGCCCGGATCGTGCACGCGTGTCCGCGGGTGGCCAGGGTCGCCTGGGGGCATGTCCTCGCGGAGCTCGATCTCGACGCGGGAGTGAGGGAGTTGCGGGTGCCCACGGCGGTGATCGCGGGTACGGAGGACCGGCTGACGCCGCCCGTGCACGCCCGCGCCATCGCGGCGGCGCTGCCCGACTGCCTGGGGCTCACCGAACTGACGGGCATGGGCCACATGACACCGGTGGAGGCGCCGGAGGCGGTCACGACGAAGCTCCGGGAACTCGTCACCGCGTACCTCCCGGTGGGCGCGGTCGGTGCGGACGGCGCGGTCGGTGCGGACGGTGCGGACGGTGTGGACGGTACGGCCGAGAAGGAGGATGTCGCATGAACGACAGGCGGAGTCTGGAAGGACAGGTCGTCGTCGTCACGGGCGCGGCGCGTGGCGTGGGCGAACTGCTGGCACGCAAGCTCTCGGCGCGCGGCGCCATACTCGCACTGGTCGGTCTGGAGCCGGACGAGCTGAAGAAGGTCTCGGAGCGGCTGCACTCGGAGAGCGACCACTGGTTCGCGGACGTCACCGACCACGCGGCGATGGCGCGCGTCGCCGAGGAGGTCAAGGAGCGGTTCGGAAAGGTCGACGTCGTCGTCGCCAACGCCGGAGTCGCGGCGGGCGGACCGTTCCTCGACTCGGACCCGGAGGCGTGGCGGCGGGTCATCGAGGTCAATCTGATCGGCGGCGCCGTGACGGGGCGGGCGTTCCTGCCGGTGCTCATGGAGAGCCGCGGGTACTTCCTGCAGATCGCCTCGCTCGCGGCGATGACACCGGCGCCGATGATGACCGCGTACTGCGCGTCCAAGTCGGGCGTGGAGGCGTTCGCGCACAGCCTGCGGGCCGAGGTCGGCTACCGCGGGGTGAAGGTCGGGGTCGGATACCTCTCCTGGACCGACACGGACATGGTGCGGGGCGCCGACCAGGACGACGTGATGCGGGAGCTGCGGCAGCGGCTGCCCTGGCCCTCGAACCGTACGTATCCGCTGGGACCGGCGGTCGACCGGATCGTGGCCGGCATCGAACGGCGTTCCGCGCATGTGTACGCGCAGTGGTGGCTGCGCGGGATGCAGTCCGTACGGGGCTGCCTCCCGTCGGTGATCGGGGTCGTCGGCCAGCGCGAGATGCAACGCTTCGGGTCGCGGCTGGAGGGTGTGAGCAAGGCGCTCGTCGGTGCCGGAGGGGCCGCTGACCAGCACGAACGGGCGGTGCGTACGCAGCGTAAGTGATCGAAATGCGATGCCTGCCGGGGCGTGTAACTCTGGTCGAGGTCCTTACGGACCGTCCCCCACGCACCCACTAGGAGTGAACAGCATGGGTATCGCAGACCAGTTCAAGGACAAGGCGCAGGAGCTCGCCGACCAGGCGAAGAAGAAGACGAACGAGGGCAAGGGCGCGGGCCGCGAGGCCCGCGGCGAGGGCCGGGAGCGGGCGCAGGGTGCGTCCCAGCGGGCCTCGAAGACGACCTCGAAGACGTCGCAGCAGGGCCGTGACAGGGTCCAGGGCGCCGGCGACGACCGCGAGCGGTTCGACCGCTGACGCGTTCGCGACTTCGCGGTTCCGCGCGTTGTCTGTGAGGGGCGTGCCCGGGTGACCGGGCACGCCCTTCACGCGTGGACCGGGGCTTTCGGCCGGTCCGCCGGCCGGGCGGCAAGCCCTGGCCGGCCACCGCGCCGTACGACGCGGTCTGCCGAGGGTCGTGACTGCCGTACGGGGGCGGTGATCTCCATGCCGTGCCCGGCCGGGTCGATGAAGTACGGACCGCGCCCGCCGTGGTGGTGGTTGATCTCGCTCGGCTGCTTCGGACGCGGACCGGCGCGGTAGGTGAAACCCGCCCCCTCGATCCGCGCGAAGGTCGCGACCGTGACTGCCGGGCCGCCGTCATGGCCGGCCCGGCCACCGGATATCAGTTCTCGGCCGGGTGCACCAGGTCGCTCGGGTCGGTGTTCGCCCCGCACAGCACCACGGCGACCCGCTCGCCGCTGCCGGGCCGGTAGCCGCGGCTCGACAGGTCCTGGCCCGGCACATGGAGGTCCGGAGCGGTGAGCGCGGCCAGTGCGGTGGCGGCGGCGTGCTCGACGGCGACGCGGCGGTGGTCCCACAACGCCTGGCGGGCGCGGACGATTTCGCCGTCCGGCACGAGGACGGAGCGGATGTCGTCCTGGCGTGCCGCGTGCAGGGCCAAGGCGGTCGCGCGGCGGGCGCCGAGGGCGTCGACGGCGACCGAGTCGACGGGGACGTCGACCGGCTGGCCGGCCTCGATGGCGGCGTTCAGCGCCCGGCAGTTCTCCGGCTCGACGGCGACCGCGCGGATTCCGTGGTGCCGGGCGGCGGTGGCCACTCCGGCGAACAGGCCGCCGCCGCCGACCGAGACCACCACGGTGTCCAGGCCGGGGATCAGGGCGTGGATCTCCTCCAGCAGGGTGCCGGCCCCGGCGGCGATCAACGGATGATCGTAGGCGTGCGCGGCGAGAGCGCCGGTCGTGGCGGCGAACTCCTCGCACGCTTCGAGCGCTTCGGCGTACTCCGCCCCGACCACCCGCACGTCCGCCCCGAAGTCGCGGAGCTTGGCCACCTTCACCGCCGGGGCGACGGACGGCAGGAACACGGTGGCGCGCACACCCTGCTGCCGGGCGGCCCACGCGCAGGCCAGCCCGGCGTTGCCGCCGGAGGCGATGGTCACCCCCGCGCCCGGCAGGGTGCCGGTCTCGCGGTGGGCCTGGATGAAGTTCTGCGCGCCGCGCGCCTTGAAGGAGCCGGTGTGCTACATGAACTCCAGCGCGAGCCAGACCTCGCAGGGCTCCTCGGGCCGGTCGCCGAGGGGGCCGCGGTGAGCAGTACGGATCGTTCCCGGATCGACGGGGGCGACGGTGACCGGGCGGATGTGTCCGGCTGTCCGGTCAGTGGCAGCCTTGATGTCGTCGTACGTGAGTTGGTGCACGTCGTTGCTCCTGCCGAATGAGGATCACGGCCGGGTGATGAGCCGGCCGGTGGTGGTGAGGGCGAGGAAGTACGCGAAGGCGATCCACCGCCCGCCCGCGTTCGGTTCCCTCGCGTGGTGGGACGCGCGCCGACCCGGCGGCGACGAAGTCGGACCCGTACCTGGACGGCGCCGCCGCCGTCCGGTGACCGCTCGCCGAGCTTGCCCCGCATGGCGGCGAACGGCGTAGTGGTCAGGACGCCTTGACGGACTCGACGAACGGCGTCCAGGCGGACGCGGGGATGACGAGGGCCGGGCCTTCGGGGCGCTTGGAGTCGCGGACGGGGACGATACCGGGGTGACCGTCCGCGACTTCGAGGCATTCGCCGCCATCGCCGTTGCTGTGGCTGCTCTTGTGCCAGGTGGCGAACCCCTCGGCGACTTCGAGGCAGTCGCCGCCGGAGGAATTGCTGTGGCTGCTCTTACGCCAGTGGGCGAACTCCTGCGCCACTTCCAGGCAGTTGCCGCCATCGCCGTTGCTGTGGCTGCTCTTGTGCCAGGTGGCCGTGCGGAGAGCGAGATCGATGCTGGCCATGCCGGTGCTCCTCAGCCGCATTCTCGATCAGGGCGAGGGACGCCTCCGGCGGCAAGGCTGCGGCCCTGAGTCGATCGTATGCCTTGCGGTACTTCATCACGGAGGTCCGCTTCGCGGAGTCGCTGGACGCAGGGCCGTCGCGATGGGCGCCCTGCAGGGGCTTGGTCCCGAGAAGGTCATCCGTCTCGGCTTCGCCCGTTGCGAGGCTGTCGGGCCGGTGGTTCGAGCCCGACCCTCTCGAACCGGATCCCGTTCGGGGGCTGTTAGCCTGCGGCGATCCATTCTTTCCTCACCGGACTCATACCAGTCCCTCACCAACAAGAGGTTGCGCATGCGCGCAGGCAGATCCGGCTTCGCGGTCGTGGTCGCGGGAACGCTCGCCCTGGGGGCACTCACCGCGCCGTCCGCGCAGGCGGCGGACACCGGCGTCAAAGTGTCGAAGCTGGTCCTGAACAAGGGCAAGCCCATCATCGTGGGTACGTCCGCAGAGGTCTCTCCCACATTCACGTACCACGTGTCGTGGCCGTCCGGCCTCAAGCAGTCCGACGTGAACACCTCTGTGCTCCTGTACCACGACACCACCCCCGCCAAGGCCTCGGAGCGCGGGGCCATCTACACGGTGCTCACTGCCTGTGAGGACGGCTCCGTGGCCGCCGACTGCGAGGGCAAGCTGTACATCGACCCGCGCTACACCCTCGACTCGAACAACGACGCCACGACCTGGAAGAGCGCCATCTGGGTACGCATCTGGAACTCGAAGGGTGGGCTCAAGAGCGAGGAGTTTCTGCCTCTCTCCCCGACCGTGCGGGTCAAGCGTGCGGCGAAGGTCACCGTCGACGCCTCGCCCGAGCCCGTCGTCAAGGGCGGCAAGCTCACCGTCACCGGCAAGATCACCCGCGCGGACTGGGTGAAGCACACGTACACCGGCTTCGGTGGCAAGGCGGCCAAGCTCCAGTTCCGCAAGGCCGGTACCAGCACGTACAACACGGTCAAGATCGTGAAGGCGAGCTCGACCGGCGCTCTGAAGACCACGGTCACCGCCTCCGTCGACGGCTACTGGCGATGGACCTTCGGCGAGACGAACACGACCGGTGGCGCGACCGCGGCCGGCGACTACGTCGACGTCAAGTGACGGTCTCCCTTCCCCGGAACAAGCCGACCCGGTAGTCCCGGGGAGGCGCGCCAGGCTCCTGGAGCGCCGGGTGGGAGGACAGCGCCGGCCGTCGGCCCGGTCGGCCCGGCCGTCTCACCCGGCGCGCAACCATCCACCCGAAGGGCCAACCGGGCGGGCGCATCGCCATCAAGTGGGACGCCGTACCTGTGGACCCTGAGAGCGCTGACTTCACAGGACTGCTTAGTCCGCCCTCTCACGCCGAGAGCCCCGTTCTCCCAAGCTGGAGCGACGGGGCTCCGCCGTTCGCGGAAGGCGTCCGGCTCACTGGGCAACCTTCCCGCTCCTGTCCGGAGGGCAGGGCAATACCGCACGTGCGGGGAGACGCTGACCCACTTGCCGCCATGAGGGCAGCCGCCCGCGCTGCCGTAGAGGAGTCCCGCCGTCCCTGAGATCCTGCACGACCGTCAACGCCGGTGGGCCGAAAACTTGCCGCTCTTGAGTGATGAACTCAAGGAACCAGCCCGCATGTTGGTCGATGAAGAGTTCTGGAAGATTGGCGCGCGTCCGCTGTGGCCGCTCTTCGTGGAGCTGTTCCGTGCTGAGGCCGACAGCGACCCGGATCCGGCCATCCTGAGCGTCGTCTGCGGTTGCCCGGAACACTTCTGACCACCGCCCACCGAGGGCATTCGCAGGCGGGCCACGTGGCGGAAGCCATGGGGGTCAGCGGCTCCACGGCCCGGTCGGACGGGCAGACGACTTCTCCGCCGTACGTCCGTCCGCCGTCGCGGGATACCCGCATGGTCATCGTCATCCGCCCGCCTCCCTCGTAGCTGCCCTCGGTTCGCCTTGATGTTCCTGCCAGGAGGTAGGGCAGAGCGACGACGGAACGGGCGTCGCCGGGGCGTCACTCGCCGGGGCGTCAATGACGCTTCCAGGGGCGTCAATTGGGTGTCATTGGACGCCGGTTCGGTCTAGCTTTGACGTCATGACGACGACCGCCGTGGTGCCGAATGATGTGCTGCGGGCCGTGCGTATCAGCCTGCGCTTGAGCCAAGACGACTTCGCCAAGGCGCTCCGCCGGGCAGGTGCGGAACTGGGAGAGCCGAACGAGGCTTCAAAGCGTCTGGTGCAGCGGTGGGAGTCCGGTACGAGCAAGACCCCTCGGGGGGTGTACGCCAGAGCCTTGGAACGGGTCACTGGCCGTCCGGTCGAGGCCCTGGGGTTCACCGTGCCAGTACCGATGGCATGGGTGCACGGAGACGGGAAGGGAGGGAATGACATGGAGACGGGCGCAGGTGGTGTCACTTCTGCCGCAGTGGGCGTGCAGCCCGCCGCGCAGACGAGTGAGGAGACGTTCTCGGGGGTGTGGCTCAGCCGCTACGAGTTCTTCTCTTCGAGCCGGGGTGACTCATATGAAGGCAAGCACTACGTAGTGATCGTCCAGCACGGAAACCGGCTGACCGCTCAGAGTCTGCCCGGGGCGAGCAGCAATCCGGACAGCCCGCTCACGCTGGACCTGACCGTTGACCGCAACGTGGTCACGGGTACGTGGGTCGAGCAGACAGCCTCGGACGGCTACTACAACGGCGCCCGCTACCACGGGGCAATTCAGCTCCTGGTTGAGCCGACCGGCCGGCGCATGGCCGGGAAGTGGGTCGGCTTCGGCAAGGACTTCGACGTGAACACCGGACCGTGGGAGCTGCGGCTTGTTGACCGGTCCACAAGTAAGGCGACGCTGGAGGGGTACAGCCAGCCGCCGGAGTGACGCATCACCCACACCAGATCGGGGGCATCAGCTCCAAGGTCCTCACCGAGACTCTGCGGCGGCCGCAGTTCGACGGACTGGTCGACCGGCATTCGCACCCCGACGCACTATCACGGGCCGAGTACGAACTCGCCGGTCTGGGCCGCACCTTGCTGGAGCCCATCGACGCTGTCGGCGCATGGGCCTTCGAGCACGGTGATGAAGTCATGGCAGCCCAGGAAGCAGCCTGCACTCCGGCCCGCAGCCCGCTCCTCCCACGTGCTGACGCCTGTTGCGAAAGTATGTGCGGCGGGGGCTGCGCCGTAGTACTTGTGGAGGGTCTCGGAGACAATTCTGTTCTCACCTGGAGTCGTCGATGGCCGTTCGCCGTGTCGTGCCCAACATCCAGTCAGAAGCTGCGCAGGAGAGCCGGGAGTTCTATGGCCTACTGGGCTTCGAGGAGGTCATGAACCACGGCTGGATCACGACGCTCGCCTCCCCGTCCGCTCCGGCGGCGCAGGTCAGCTTCATGACCAGCGACAAGACCGCCCCGGTCACTCCCGATATGAGTATCGAAGTGGATGACGTGGACGCGGCCTATGCGGTCATGCGGGACAGCGGTGCGGAGATCGTCCATGCCTTGCAGGACGAGGAGTGGGGCGTGCGGCGCTTCCTCGTCCGCGACCCTAATGGGCGGGTGGTCAACGTGCTGGGTCACCGCTGACGCCGGTCTCGCACGACCTGCGAAGGTGCTGGTCACAGACACTTGTTGATGGCCGCGACCAGCACGGTCGCTTCGTAGCGGACCGCGAGCTTGTCATGACACGTGGCCACAGCCCTGTGGCGCTTGAGTCGATTGATGCCGCATTCGACCGCGTGCCGCTCGCGGTAGTCGATCTTGTCAAACCTCGGCGGGCGACCACCGCGAGAGCTGCGCCTCTCGCGGTTTTGGACGTCGCGGCGGGTCAGGATGCCTTGACGGACTCGACGAACGGCATCCAGGCGGACGCGGCGATGACGAGGGCCGGTCCCTCGGGGCGCTTGGAGTCGCGGACGGGGACGATGCCGGAGTGACCGTCCGCGACTTCGAGGCAGTCGCCGCCACTGCCATTGCTGTAGCTGCTCTTGCGCCAGGTAGCCGTGCGGAGATCAAGATCGATGCTGGCCATGCCCGTGCTCCTCAGCCGCCTTCTCGACCAGGGCGAGGGACACCTCCGGCGGCAAGGCGGCGGCCCTGAGCCGATCGTATGCCTTGCGGTACTGCCTCACGAGAGACGGATCGTCGATGGTCTGACCGTGATAGGGGCCCTCGGTGTAGAGCAGTGGCGGTTCGTCGTCGAAGTCCATGAAGAGGAGCGGCAACTCGGTGAGGGGGCGGGTTGGACCGTTCCACGGAAGGATCTGTACAACGACGCGGCTGCGCCGTGCCAGGGCGGCGATATGGTTCAGCTGCTCGGCCATCTCTGCAGGCGGCATGATGGAGTGGTGCACGAGGGACTCGTGCAAGACCACCCAGTACTCGGGCTTCTTGGGGTTGTCGAAGAGCCGGGCTCGCTGCATTCGGGCGTCGATCCTGGCCTCGCTCTCCTCCAGCGTGTTCAGAGAATGCGTGGAGTGGACGACAGCATGGGCATAGGACCTGGTCTGGAGCAGTCCTGGGATGAGAGTGCCGGACCACTGGTCGATGGTCCGGGCCCGTGTCTCAGCTTCCGCCACCGGGGCGAAAAACGCGGCGTGAGCGCCCTGTTTGGCCTTCCTCACGTCCTCGCACCGCCGTTGGAAGAACCCGTCCGTAGTCAGTACCCGGTCCACATGCTGTGCCAGATCCACCGGCATCCGGCGATGGCCGTGCTCGATCTCGCTCAGGTACGTGATGCCGTAGAAGCTGCCGTCGACCAGCTTCTCCAGGGTCAGGCCCGCCTCCTCCCGTTTGAAGCGGAGTTCCTTGCCGTAGAACTGCGGGACGCCCGCCGAGCCGTCGATCTCCTTGCGTGTAGCCACTCTTGACCACCTTTCGCGCTGTGCGTTGTGGAGCGGGAAACCCTTTCAAGGTAGAGCCCCGTGCGGCAGCGTGTGAGGGGTTCGTCACAGTGTGCAACGAAAGGTGGACGGCCTCTCATGGACGACTCACAGGACACCCCCGACTACGACATCGGTTCGGCCATCGACGCGCTCCGCGCCGCGCTCGCGGCTCACGGCATCACCTTGCCGTCGCTCGGCGTCGATCCGCTGACGCTCGCCGGGTGGACGACCCGGCCGCCGTTGGTCGCGCTCGGCAACTGCACTGCGGAGACCGCGCGTCGGCTGGCCGAGGCGCTGCGTACGGCGGCCGGTGGATGAGCCCGTTGCCGATCGCGATGGACCTGCTCGCTGTGCCGAAGGCCGTACCGGAAGTGCGGTACACCCTGCGGGAGCGGTGCGGGGGTGTGGATTCGCCCGATCTGCTGCTCTGCGTCAGCGAGTTGCTGACCAATGTGATCGTGCATCTCGGCGAGGGAACGCCGGTCACGCTCCGGGTCAGCGGCACGTGCACCGGTCGTGTCCGTGTCGAGCTGAGCGATCCCGAACCGTGTGCCTGGCCGGCGATGCGGAGCGCGGCGGGCGGTGACGAGTCGGGGCGGGGGCTGGCGCTCGTGGACGCGTTGGCGCTGCGGTGGGGGGTGGACCAAGGGATGCGGGGCAAGACGGTCTGGTGCGAGCTGCCGGCGCCCACCGGGTGGGACCGGGCGGTGGACGGGCCGGTTGCCGTCGGCTCCGGCGGGCCGGGAGCGGGGGTCGGCCCGTCCGCGCGGTCCCGGGACGGCGCGGACGGGTGAGGGGGCGACGAAGGGTGTTCACCGCAGGGTGAGCGAGGTCTCGGAATCGACGTGGGTCAGCTTCGCCGGGTTGCGGACGTAGTAGAGGCCGGTGATAAGGGCGTTCTCGACCCGGGGTGCCAGGACGCCGTCGAGCTCACCGTCCAGGCGCAGCACGAGTGCGGGGTTGCCGTTGACCACGGTGGGTCCGACGGTGAGTACGCCGGTGGCCTTGCCCGAGCCGCCGACGATGAAGCGGGCCACCTTGTCGGCGCCGATGACCGGGCGCCGCGCGGCCTGTTTGACGCCGCCGCCGTCGCTCATCAGGACCACCTCGGGGGCGAGCACGTCGAGGAGGCCCTGCAGGTCACCGGTTTCGAGCGCGCGCCGGAACGACTCCAGTGCTGCCCGGGTCTCGCTCGCGGAGACCGTCGTGCGAGGCCGGCGGGCATCGACGTGACGGCGGGCGCGGTGCGCGATCTGGCGGACGGCCGCGGGGCTCTTGTCGACGGCGGCGGCGATCTCGTCGTAGTCGACGTCGAAGACCTCGTGCAGCACGAAGACGGCGCGTTCCGTCGGGGACAGGGTTTCGAGGACGAGCATCAGGGCGATCGACACACTCTCGGCGAGCTCGACGTCCTCTGCCACGTCCGGCGCGGTGAGCACCGGTTCGGGAAGCCAGGGGCCGACGTACGTCTCCTTGCGGCGTGACAGCGCGCGCAGGCGGTTGAGTGACTGGCGGGTGGTGATCCGGACCAGGTAGGCGCGCGGGTCGCGTACCTGCCCCGGGTCGACCCCGACCCACCGCAGCCAGGTCTCCTGGAGGACGTCCTCCGCGTCGGCCGCCGATCCGAGCATCTCGTAGGCGACGGTGAAGAGCAGGTTGCGGTGGGCGACGAAAGCCTCGGTCGCCGGGTCGGTGGCGTGGTCGTCGTGGTCGTCGTTCACATCTCGCCTCTCTTCAGCTCTCAGCTCTCAGCTCTCAGCTCTCGGCTCTCGGCTCTCGGTCCTCAGGCCACCCGCTCGGCGGTGGCCGGTGCCTCGCCGCGTTCGGGCCGCGGACCGCTCTTGCGCGCCTCGTTCACCAGCTGCTTGACGGTGGACTTGCAGATGAACTCCTTGAGCTTCGCACCTGGGCGGCCGCCCAGGTAGAACCGGTTCGCGTGATCGTCCAGGGAGGCGAACTGGAAGATCCCGGCGCGGCGGCCCAGGCTGATGCACTGGCCGGCGAACCGCACGTTGAGGGGCGCGGGCCGCTCGCCCGCGATCCGGCTGAGCACCGTGCGGGCAGCGCGTGAGCCCAGCTGCCCCGCGGCCTGACAGCTCATCCGGAACGGCGCGTCCGCCGGTGCCGCCGCGTCCCCGGCCGCGACGATGCGCGCGTCGTCCACGCTCGTCAACGTCTCGTCCGTGAGCAGGCGGCCCACGGCGTCGGTGCTCAGCCCGCTGCGGGCGGCCAGGTCCGGCACTCCGAAGCCGGTGGCCCAGACGGTGACCCGGCTGGGGAGCTCGCGGCCGTCGTCGAGCCGTACGGCGTCGCGGGTCACGGCCGCCACCCTCGCGCCGGGGCCTTCGAGCACGGTCACACCGAGTTCGGCGAGGGTCCGGGCGACCGAGCGCCGGCCCCGGGGGTGCAGATACGGGCCGAGCACCTGGCCGCAGACCAGGGTCACGGCCCGGCCCTCCTCCGCGAGTTCGGCGGCGGTCTCGATGCCGGTCGGGCCGGACCCGACCACGGTCACCGGGGCCGACGCGGGCGCGGCGTCGACAACTGGCCGCAGCCGGCGCGCCTCTTCCAGGGTGGCGATCGGGTGGGCGAACTCCGCCGCGCCGGGCACGTCCGGTTCGGCGCTGCCGCTGCCGACCGCGTAGATCAGGTAGTCGTAGCCGACTGTGCCGCCGGTCGTCAGTGCCACGCTGTGCCCGGCCGCGTCGATGGTCGCCACGCTGTCGACCACCAGCCGGATGTTCTCGGCCAGGACCTCCCCGTAGTCGACGACCGCGTCATGCGTGCCGCCGACCAGTTGGTGGAGGCGGATGCGTTCGACGAAGTCGGGGCGTGGGTTGATCAGCGTCACTGTCACGTCGTCGCGCTGCGTCAGACGGTTGGCCGCCGTGACCCCGGCGTATCCTCCGCCGATCACGACCACATCGGTGTTCTCGCTCACGGTGTCTCCTTCGTTGCCCGGATTCGGCATCAAGACACCGCGTGGCGGGCCGCCGTGACAGCACGTGAGGCAGATCACTCGTGCGGGCGCGGGTATGTGGGGCGCGGAGGCTCCGGCGGGGGCCGTCGAGGCGCGGCAGGTCGACGTGGGTGGGGCCAGGGGGGAGCCAGGGGGGCGAGGTCTATATTGTCGTTATCGGGATAAAAGGTTAGCCTCACCTAAGGCGTTCGGATGCTCGGGTGCTCAGGTGGTCGCGGGGATTGAGGATGTCAATGGTCTCAGTGCAGTTGGGTGCGCGCCTGAAGGGCGGCCCGTCCGTGCCGGTGGAGTCGGCGCCGGATGCGCGACTGGCCGATCTGCGCCCCGGGATGAGTGGCCGTGTGATCGACATCGACGAGTCGGTCGAGCCGAGCACGGCGCGACGACTGTTCGACTTGGGGTTCGCCCCCGGCGCGGAGGTCACCGTGCTGCGGAAGGCGCCACTCGGCGACCCCGTTGTTCTCCGTGTCGCGGAGTACGAGGTGGCGCTGCGCAAAGCACAGACCGCGGGCATCCGCGTACGGCGCATCGCGTGAGCGCGCACTGCGGTCCGGTGGCCCGGACGGTCACCGGCGAGACTCGCCTGGCTCTGGTCGGCAGCCCGAACTCGGGCAAGAGCACGCTCTTCAACGCCCTTACCGGCCTGCGGACCAAGACCGGTAACTACCCCGGAGTGACCGTCGCTCGCTATGAGGGGGTGGCGCGTGTCGGCGAGGACGAGGTGGTCATCGAGGATCTGCCCGGAACCTACAGCCTCGACCCGATCAGCCCGGACGAGCAGGTCGTCGCCGACGTGCTCGACCCGGACAATCCGAACTTCGGTACGCCCGACGGGATTCTCGTCACGCTGGACGCGACGACCCTGCGCCGTTCCCTCGGGCTGCTCGCCCAGGTCATGCAGACCGGTCTGCCGATCTGTGTGGTGCTCACCTTCCGTGACGAGCTGACCCGTCGCGGCGGCACCCTCGACATCCCGGCCCTCCGGCGTGCTCTGGGCGTGCCGGTCGTCGGGGTGACGAGCGGGTCGCGCAACGACTTGGCGCAGTTGCAGTCCATGCTGCTCGACCGGTCCGTATGGGAGCGGCCGGTCGTCGCGCCGCCCACCGATCCCTCGCAGCGACGGGCCTGGGTGGAGTCGCTGCTGCAGAGCGCGGGCTACGAGGTGCCCGAGGTCGATCACCGCACGCGGCGCATCGATGCCGTGCTGCTGCACCCGCTGTGGGGCACGCTCATCTTCTTCGCGACCATGTTCGCGTTCTTCCAGGTCATCTTCACCGCCGCGGCACCGCTGCAGGACGCGGTGCAGAGCCTCTTCGACTGGCTCGGCACGCTGGTCACCGAGCACGTCTCGAACCGCTTGCTCTCCGGCTTCCTCGGCAGCGCCATGATCGGTGGCGTGGGCAGCGTACTGGTCTTCCTGCCGCAGATCGCCCTGCTCTTCCTCATGATCTCGTTGCTGGAAGGCAGCGGATACCTCTCCCGCGCGGCATTCCTGATGGACCGGCTCATGGCCAAGGCCGGGCTGGAGGGCCGGGCGTTCGTCGCCCTGCTCTCCTCCCTCGCCTGCGCCGTCCCGGGCATCATGGCCACCCGTTCCCTGCCGTCGGCCAGGGACCGCTTCGCGACCATGATGGGCGCGCCGCTGATGACCTGCTCGGCGCGCCTGACGGTCTATGTGCTGCTGACCGGCCTGCTGGTGAGTCCCGGTGCCAGGGTCGGTCCCGTCGGCGCCCAGGGCGTCGTCATGTTCGCCCTGTACCTCGTCGGCGCGCTCTCCGCCATGGCGACCGCCTGGGTCTTCAAACGGTTCAGCAGCCGGGGCGGGCCGGCGCTGCCGTTCTACATGGAGATGCCGTCCTACCAGCTGCCGCGCCCGCGGTCGGTGGCCGAGGCCGTCTGGAGCGCGTGCAAGGGCTTCCTGTACAAGGTCGGCAAGATCATCCTGCTCGTCACCGTCGGGCTGTGGCTGCTGCTCAGCCTGCCCATGCACAGCGATGCGCAACTGCGCTCCGCCGGGGTCGACCCGGCCGACCGGACCGCGGTCTCGGCCTACGAGGTCGACCACAGCTACGCCGCCCAGATCGGTCGCGGCATCGAGCCCGTCTTCGCCCCCCTCGGCTTCGACTGGCGGATCAACATCGGCGTGCTGGGATCGCTGTCCGCCCGCGAGGTGTTCGTCGCCACCCTCGGCCAGGTAGCCGCCGCCGAGAACCCCGACCAGCCGGCCGAGGCCCTGGCGAGCATGACCTACACCGACGGGCCGCGTCAGGGGCAGAAGGTCTTCACCCCCGCCACGACGGCCGCCTTGCTGGTCTTCTTCCTCTACGCGCTGCAGTGCATGTCGACCATCGGGGTCATGCGCCGTGAGACCGGCTCGTGGAGATGGCCCGCGGTCGCCTTCGGCTACATGTTCGTGCTGGCCTGGACCATGGCCTTCCTGACGCACACCCTCGTAGGGCGGCTGGCATGAGCGTCGTCCCCATGCACCCCGAGGCCATGGCCGACCCGCAGGCTGTCCGCTGGGTCATCCCCGCCGGCACGCTGCCGGTCGTCGGAGAGATCGCCGAGGCTCCGGACGAGCTCGGGAAGATGCTGCACTCCGAGGACGTCGCCGCCATCGAGGTGGAGACGCAGGCCGTGGTGATCCGGCTCGCCGACGGCCAGAGCTGGTCCGGCGCCGGAGCACGGGTGCGCGACGCGCTCAGCGCCGCACTGCGGCACCCTCAGCGGTGGAGGCCGGCCTGCGCGGTCACCGAGGACGACATGCTGCGCGCCGCACTGCAAGACGTCCTGGACGGACCCGTTGGCGACTACATCCGCTCCCACGGCGGCGAGGTGACGGCCGTATCCGCCCACGACCGGCACGTGGAGCTGCGGATGGCGGGCACCTGCACGCACTGCCCGGCTGCCGGATTCACCCTCCACTCGCGCCTTGAGTCGGCGCTGCGTGCCCGTTTCCCCGACCTGGTCGAGCTGCGGGCCACGGAGGAGCCCGGCAAGACGGCGAGGCCCACCTGGCTCACTCTGCGCCGCCGCGGCGCGTGACCGTCCAGGGGGACAGGGGGACAGGGGGACGGGGGGTCAACGCGGGGGCAGGGGCGGACGCCGCCGGTCCGGGACGGTGTCGTACGTCGGCGGGGTCGCCGCCGGATGTGCGGCGAGCAGGTCCAGCGCCACCCGTACCGCGTCGTCCAGTACCGCGTACCGGCCCTCGGCCCAGTCGAGCGGGGTGCGCAGCGCCTCCAGGTCCGGTTCGACGCCGTAGTTCTCGATCGACCAGCCGTACGTGTCGAACCAGGCCGCGTTCATCGGCACGGTGATCACCGTGCCGTCGCCCAGCCGGTGCCGTCCGGTCATGCCGACCACGCCGCCCCACGTCCGCTGGCCCACCACCGGGCCGAGCTTCAGCAGCCGGAACACGGCGGTGATCATGTCGCCGTCGGAGGACGTCGCCTCGTCGGCCAGGGCGACCACCGGGCCGCGCGGTGCGTTGGAGGCGTAACTGACCGGCTGGGCGTTGCGGGTCAGGTCCCAGCCCAGGATCGTGCGGGTGAGCTTCTCCACCACCAACTCGCTGATGTGGCCGCCCGCGTTGCCGCGTACGTCGACGATCAGGGCCGGACGTGAGACCTCCATGCGCAGGTCCCGGTTGAACTGGGCCCAGCCCGAGCCGCCCATGTCGGGGATGTGCAGATAGCCGCACTTGCCGCCGCTCAGCTCCCGTACGACCTCACGGCGTTTGGCCACCCAGTCCTGGTAGCGCAGGGGGCGTTCGTCGACCAGCGGGACGATCGCCACGCGGCGCGAGTGGCCTGCGCCGTCGGCGGGCCGGAAGGTGATTTCGACGGTGGTGCCGCCCGCCGCGGAGAGCAGCGGGTACGGGCCGGTCACCGGGTCGACCGGGCGGCCGTCGACATGGGTGAGGACCGCGCCCTCCCGGATGCCCGTACCGGCCAGCGGGGAACGGGCCTTGGAGTCGGAGGAGTCGCCGGGCAGGATGCGCCGGATCGTCCAGTCGCCGTCCCGGCACACCAGGTTCGCGCCGAGCAGCCCGATCGCGCGCTGGTAGTGCGGCGGGCCCTCGTTGCGGCGGGCCGGTGCCACGTACGCGTGCGAGGTGCCCAGCTCGCCCAGGACCTCGCGCATCAGATCGGCGAACTCGTCCGGGGAGGCGACCCGTTCGACCAGCGGGCGGTACTGGTCGAGCACGCCGTCCCAGTCGATGCCGCACATGTCCGGTTCCCAGAAGTACGCGCGGATGATGCGGCCGGCCTCCGCGTAGGCCTGCCGCCACTCCGCCGCCGGGTCGACGTCGTGCAGGATGCGGCGCAGGTCGAGGTAGACCGTCGTGTCGCTGTCGGCGATCTCGGTGGCGGGGACGGCGCGCAGTTCGCCCTCGTCCATCACGACCAGCCGGGTCGCGTCGCCGCTGACCGCGAACGAGTCCAGATGCCCGACGAGTTCGGTCTTCCTGGCCTTGGAGATGTTGAAGTGTTCGAGCGTGGGGCGGCCCGACATGTCCGCCGGGTTGGCGAACGTCTCGCCGAGCGCGCCCGAGATCGGCCAGCGCAGCCAGACGAGTCCGCCACCGCTCACCGGATGCAGGGCCGAGTACTTCGACGCGGAGACCGGGAACGGCGTCACGCGGTTCTCCAGCCCCTCGAACTCCACCGTGACCGTGGACGGCCCCTCGCCCGCGCCGGTGTCCGGGACGTCGTCGGCCGGGTCGAGCCCG
This sequence comes from Streptomyces sp. NPDC104309, assembly GCF_055584025.1. NCBI lineage: Bacteria > Bacillati > Actinomycetota > Actinomycetes > Kitasatosporales > Streptomycetaceae > Streptomyces > Streptomyces sp. NPDC104309. Next base: position 284,136 of record NZ_JBVJMV010000002.1, read on the forward strand.
CCCGCCGCCGGGCGGCCCTCCGGGGACAGGGCGAACGGGGAGGGGGTCGCCGAGGAGAGCGGCACCAGGTAGGGGCGGCAGCCCAGCGGGAAGGAGAGGTCCCCGGTGTGCACGTCGTACACCGGGTCGAAACCCCGCCAGGAGAGGAAGGCGAGGTAGCGGCCGTCGCCGGTGAAGACGGGATTCTCGTCCTCGAAGCGGCCGTTGGTGACGTCGACGATCACCGGCGATCCCGTCCCCAGGATGCGGGCCAGTTTGATCTGGCGCAGCGAACGGCCGATCCCGGGGTGGGACCAGGTCAGCCACGCGCCGTCCGGGGAGAACGCCAGGTCGCGGACCGGCCCGTTGATGGAGCGGATCAGTTCCACGGGCTCGCCCGTGGAAGTCTCCTCGTCGGTGTCCAGGAGCAGCAGGCGTCCGTCGTTCGTGGCGATGGCCAGGCGTTCGCCGTCCGGGTCGGCGATCAGTTCCTGGACCCTGCCGACCTGTCCGGAGGCCAGTCGGCGCGGCTCGCGGTCGCCGCTGGCGCGCGGCAGGTACGCGATCTCGATCGCGTCCTCGCCCTCCGCGTCCGTGACGTAGGCGACCTGGCCGCCGCTGCCGAGCATCTCGGGCAGCCGGACCCGGACCCCCGGGGTGTCGGCGATCGTCCGGGCGGGGCCGTCGCGGTGGGTGAGCCAGTACAGGCTGCCGCGTACGCAGACGGCGCTGGCCCGGCCCGTCTCGTCCACGGACAGCGAGTCGACGTTGGTGGCGGCCGGCACCTGGTACGTACGCCGTCCGGCGCGCGGCCCGCCGAGCCGTACCGCCAGCTTCCGCGGCACCGCGTCCGGCGATGCCAGGTCGTCCACCAGCCACACGTCGCCCGCGCACTGGTAGACGACCCGGTGGCCGTCGCTGGACGCGTGCCGGGCGTAGAAGGCGTCGTGGTCCGTGTGGCGGCGCAGATCGCTGCCGTCGGGCCGGCAGGAGTACAGGTTGCCGACGCCTTCGTGGTCGGAGAGGAACGCGATCCGCCCGCCCACGAACATGGGGGAGTCGAGGTGCCCGCCGATGTCCGGGAGCAGCCGCTTGCCGTGCAGCCACAGCCGGCCCATGGCACCGCCCCGGTACCGCTTCCAGGAGGCCGGTTCGTGCGGCGGTTTGCCGGTCAGCAGCAGGGTGCGCCGCTCGCCGTCGATGTCGGCGACGGCGATGTCGGCGACGGGCCCCCAGGGCAGCTTGCCGCCGGGGCTGCCGTCGGTGGGGACGGTGTAGGCCCAGGAGACGTGTGAGAACGGCTGGTTGTGCGAGGACACGGCGAGGATCTGCGAGGCGTCCCCGGGGTCGGGGGTCCAGCCGCAGACCCGGGCGTCCGTGGACCCCCAGTAGGTGAGCCGGCGCGCCGGGCCGCCCTCGACCGGCGCGAGATGGATCTCGGGGTCGAGGCTGCGCCAGGTCGTGTAGGCGATCCGGGTCCCGTCGGGCGAGAACCGCGGATGACTGACCCTGGTCCGGTCGACGGTCACCCGCCAGGCCCGGCCGGGCCGCTGCCCCTCCGGGGCCAGGGGAGCGACCCAGAGGTCGTCCTCGGCCGCGAAGCAGAGCAGATCGTCGTGGAGGTGCGGGAAACGGAGATACGCGACGTCGTCACTCACCCCTCAATGCTTTCCGCGCGGGAGGGCCCCGGCAACTTGTGGTGCGGAACACAAGCGAAACGATCTCGTTTCGCTGGACGGGCGGGGTACCGTCGATGTGTACGAAACAGTTTCGTTCGATTGGCTGATGTGCGAGACCGAGAAACGGGAACGGGAGGTCGGCACATGGCACGCACCCGGCTCACGCCCGAGCGCGAGAGCGAGCTGTACGCCGCCGTGCTCGACCTGCTCCGCGAGGTCGGTTACGACGCCCTGACCATGGACGCCGTCGCCGCCCGCACCCGTTCCAGCAAGGCCACCCTCTACCGCCAGTGGGGGAGCAAGCCCGAGCTGGTCGTCAAGGCCCTGCGGCACAACAAGCCGGTGTCCCTCGCGGAGATCGACACCGGATCGCTGCGCGGTGACTTCCACGCCGCGCTGAGCCGCAGCGACGACTGCCAGATGGAGAAGAACTCCGCGCTGATGCGGGGTCTGAGCCATGCCGTCCACGACAATCCCGATCTGCTCCAGGCCCTGCGCGACCTGCTGATCGAGCCGGAGATGACCGGTCTCGACACGCTGCTGCGCCGAGCCGTGGACCGGGGTGAACTGCGTCCGGACAACCCGGCGCTGAAATATGTACCGCACATGCTGGTCGGCGCCTTCGCCGCCCGGCAGCTGGTCGAGGACCGCCCCGTCGACCAGGCGTTCCTCACCGATTACGTCGACTCCGTGATGCTTCCCGCTCTCGGAGTCTGACCCCTTCCGTCCCCTTCGCGCGACCCGTCCCCTTCGCGCGGCCCCCTCCCCAAGCCTCACCTGACACGCCGCTCTCGTCGTCGGGCCGGTTCCTCACGCCCTTTTCCACTCACACGACCTGACCGGGAGTACGCCTCCGTGGCCACATTCCTCTACAAACTCGGACGGCTCGCCTTCCGGCGCCGCCGCTATGTCGCCCTGATCTGGGTGGCACTGCTGGCCCTCGCCGGATTCGGCGCGGCCTCCGCGTCCACCGCCACCTCCAGCTCCTTCTCCATCCCGGGCACGGAGGCGCAGAAGGCCTTCGACCTGCTGGAACAGCGCTTCCCGGGCGCCGGCGCCGACGGCGCGACCGCGCGGGTCGTCTTCAAGGCCCCCGAGGGCCAGAAGATGACGGACCCGGCGAACAAGGCCGAGGTGAACAAGGTCGCCGGCGAGCTGAAGTCCGGCTCGGACCAGATCGCCTCGGTCACCGACCCGTACACCGCGGACGCCGTCAGCAAGGACGGGTCCACGGCGTACGTCTCCGTGTCCTACAAGGTCAACTCCATGGAGCTGACCGACGGGACGCGCAGCGCTCTGGAGGACGCGGGCCACGCGGCGCAGCAGAGCGGGATGACCGTGGAGATCGGCGGTGACGCGCTCCAGGCGATGCCGGAGACCGGGGTCACCGAGATCATCGGTGTCGCGATCGCCGCGGTGGTGCTGGTCATCACCTTCGGCTCGCTGATCGCCGCCGGACTGCCGCTGCTCACCGCCCTGATCGGGGTCGGCATCGGGGTCTCGACGATCACGGCACTGGCGAACGTGCTCGACCTGGGCTCCACCACCTCCACCCTCGCGATGATGATCGGCCTCGCGGTCGGCATCGACTACGCGCTGTTCATCGTCTCCCGCTACCGCGCCGAACTGGCCGAGGGCCGGGAGCGCGAGGAAGCGGCCGGGCGGGCCGTCGGCACGGCCGGTTCCGCGGTCGTCTTCGCCGGTCTCACCGTCGTCATCGCGCTGGTCGGCCTCGCCGTCGTCAACATCCCGATGCTCTCGAAGATGGGCTTCGCCGCGGCCGGCACGGTCGCGATCGCCGTCCTCATCGCGCTCACCCTGGTCCCGGCGCTGATGGGCTTCGCGGGCAAGCGGGTCTTGGGCCGCAAGGCGCGCAAGGCCACCGAGGCCACCGAGGCCGCGAACCGTCCCGAGGCGAAGCCGAACATGGGCACCCGCTGGGCGCGGTTCGTGCTGCGCAGGCCGGTGTGGGTGCTGCTGGTCGGAGTCCTCGGCCTCGGTGCGATCGCCGTACCGGCCGCGTCCCTGGAGATGGGCCTGCCCGACGACGGCTCCCAGCCCACCAGCACCACCCAGCGCCGCGCCTACGACCTGCTCTCCGACGGCTTCGGCCCCGGTTTCAACGGGCCGCTGATGGTGGTCGTCGACACCGCGCACAGCTCCGACGGCAAGACCGCCGCCAAGCAGGTCTCCGACGAGATCTCCGGCATTCCAGGCGTCGTCGCCGTCACCCCGGCTCAGTTCAACAAGGCCGGCGACACCGCGATGATCACCGTCGTCCCGAAGGACAGGCCGAGCTCCACCGAGACCGAGAACGTGGTCCACGCGATCCGTGACGCGGGCAAGGACATCAAGTCCGACACCGGCGCCGAGGTCCTGGTCACCGGTTCCACGGCGATGAACATCGACTTCTCGCAGAAGATGAACGACGCGCTGCTGCCGTATCTGGCGCTCGTCGTCGGCCTGGCGTTCCTGCTGCTGATGCTCGTCTTCCGGTCGGTGCTGGTGCCGCTGAAGGCGGCCCTCGGCTTCCTGCTCTCGGTCGTGGCGGCCCTGGGCGCGGTCGTCGCGGTCTTCCAGTGGGGCTGGCTCGGCTCGCTCTTCGGCGTCGAGCAGACCGGCCCGATCATGTCCATGATGCCGATCTTCATGGTCGGTGTGGTCTTCGGCCTGGCGATGGACTACGAGGTCTTCCTCGTGACCCGGATGCGTGAGGCGTACGTCCACGGCGAGAAGCCCGGCCAGGCGATCGTCACCGGCTTCAAGCACGGTGCCCGGGTCGTCACGGCCGCGGCCGTGATCATGATGGCGGTCTTCGCCGGCTTCATCGGCTCCAGCGAGCAGATGATCAAGATGATCGGCTTCTCGCTCGCCATCGCCGTCTTCTTCGACGCGTTCGTGGTCCGGATGGCGATCGTGCCCGCGGTCCTCGCCCTGCTCGGCAAGCGCGCCTGGTGGCTGCCGCGCTGGCTGGACCGGCTCCTGCCGAACGTGGACGTGGAGGGCGAGGGGCTGCGCCGGCAGCTCGGCGAGAAGCCCGACGCCGAGGGCGAGCGTGAGCCGGCCCTGGTCTGAGCCGGGCCCGGCGTCCCGGCCGTACGGTCCGGGCCGCTCCGGCCGGACCGTGAGGCCTCCGGGATCGGGGGCCGGTCCGTAGAGCCTCCGGGGTCCGCGTCCGAGCGGAGCGCGGCCCCGGACGCGCCGGTTACCTGTGGGGACGGGGGGCCGGGGCAATGACGAAGCCCCCGTGCGAGCGGCACGGGGGCTTCTGTCGTGCGTGTGAGCGTGTGTGTACGTCAGGCGCGCGTCGCGTCTGCTCCGGGTCACGCGGGTGCGTGGGTACCGACACCCTCGTCGTCGACGTTCTCGTCGTGCGTACGGTGCAGGAACCGGATCAGCGGCGCGTTGTCGAACTGCACCACCTCCACGCCCTCCTTCGAGCGGAGCTCCACGACCAGCTGCGTCCGTCCGCACGGCCACACCCGGATCCCGCCGCGTTCGGCGGGGGAGAGCAGGCCGCGTTCCAGCAGATCGCGGCTGAACGACCAGTCGATGCCGCCGGGGAAGGCGACATGGACGTTGCGCGGGTCCTTGTCTGCGTCGTACAGCAGATCGACCGGCACCGCCGGGAGGTCGGGGGTGTCATTGACGAGCCAGGCTTCGGCCTGCTCGTGGATCACGGGGGGCATGGGCCGATTCCTCCTTTTGTCCACCTTCGCCATCCAATGTCGCATATTTTTCACAAAGGGCGCGGCGAGGCCAGCTGTGACGTACCCGCTCTTGCGAAGCGTTTGCAACAAGGCCCTATCATTGAGCGGTTAACGACACCGTCCGCAGCAACGCGGCATCGCAGGAAGCGGAGCCCCTCCATGCACGTACCCGACGGATTCATCAACGCGCCCGTCTCCGCCGCCGCCGGGGTCGTCGCCGCGGGTGCGGTCGCCGTCAGCCTGCGGGGCGCCCGCCGGGAGCTGGACGAGCGCACCGCGCCGCTCGCCGGTCTCGTCGCCGCGTTCATCTTCGCCGTGCAGATGCTGAACTTCCCGGTCGCGGCAGGCACCAGTGGGCATCTGCTGGGCGGGGCGCTCGCCGCCATCCTGGTCGGGCCCTATACCGGGGTGCTCTGCATATCCGTCGTCCTGCTCATGCAGGGTGTCCTGTTCGCCGACGGCGGCCTCACCGCGCTCGGCGTGAACGTGCTCGACATGGGCATCACGACCACCGTCGTCGCGTACGCCCTCTTCCGCGGACTGGTCGGCGTGCTGCCGCGCACCCGGCGCTCCATGACGGTCGCCTCCTTCGTCGCTGCCCTGGTCTCCGTACCGGCGGCGGCCTGCGTCTTCACGCTGATCTACTGGATCGGCGGCACCACCGACATCCCGATCGGCAAGGTCTTCACCGCGATGGTCGGGGTCCACGTCCTGATCGGCATCGGTGAGGCCGTGATCACCGCGCTGACCGTCGGCGCCGTCATCGCCGTACGCCCCGACCTGGTCCACGGCGCCCGCGGGCTGACCGCCCCGCTCAAGCTCCGGGTCGAGGGCGAACTCGTGGACGCCCCCGCCCCGCAGCCCGTCGCCCCCGTCGCCGCCCGCTCCACCCGGGGCATCTGGATCACCGGTCTGATCACCGCCGTCGTCCTCGCGGGCTTCGTCTCCTTCTACGCCTCCGCCAGCCCCGACGGCCTGGAGAAGGTCGCCGCGGACCAGGGCATCGACAAGAGGACCGAGGAGCACGCCGCCAAGGACTCCCCGCTCGCCGACTACGGTGTCAAGGACATCAAGAACGCCCGCGTCTCCGGCGGTCTCGCCGGAGTGATCGGCGTCGGTGCCACGATCGTGGTCGGCAGCGGAGTCTTCTACGTGATCCGTCGCCGTCGCACCGCGGAGGAGACCGTCGGTACGCCGCGCACCGGGGAAACCGTCTGACATGGGCGCCGGACACGCACACAGGCTCTACCGGCACGGGCATTCGCCGGTCCACGACCTGCCCCCGCACTGCAAGCTCGCCGCCGCCTTCCTCTTCGTCGTGGTCGTCGTCTCGACGCCGCGCGAGGCGGTGTGGGCGTTCGCGCTGTACGCGGTACTGATCGGCGCCGTCGCCGCGCTGGCCCGCATCCCCGCGCCCTTCCTGCTCAAGCGGCTGCTCATCGAGGTGCCGTTCGTGGCGTTCGCGCTGCTCATGCCGTTCGTGGTGCCCGGCGAGCAGACCCATGTCCTCGGTCTCTCCGTCAGCGTCCCCGGCCTCTGGGGCGCCTGGAACGTCCTCGCCAAGGGCACCCTCGGCGTCGCCGCCTCCGTACTCCTCGCCTCCACCACCGAACTGCGCTCGCTGCTGCTCGGCCTCCAACGGCTCAGGCTGCCGCCGCTGCTCGTCCAGATCGCCTCCTTCATGATCCGGTACGGCGATGTGATCACCGACGAGATGCGCCGGATGTCGATCGCCCGCCGCTCCCGCGGCTTCGAGGCGCGCGGGATACGGCAGTGGGGTGTGCTCGCCAAATCGGCCGGCGCGCTCTTCATCAGGTCGTACGAGCGCGGCGAACGCGTCCACCTCGCGATGGTCAGCCGCGGCTACGCGGGTTCCATGCCGGTGATCGACGAGGTGACGGCCTCCCGGACCCAGTGGGCGCACGCCGCGGCACTCCCCGTCCTCGCCCTTGTCATCTGTCTGTTGGGATGGACCGTATGAGCAGCATGCCCACCGCCCCCGCACCGTCCCTGGAAGTCAGCGGACTCGCCTACGCCTACCCCGACGGCCACCAGGCGCTCTTCGGGGTGAACCTGACGGTCGCCCGGGGCGAACGTGTCGCCCTGCTCGGCCCGAACGGAGCCGGCAAGACCACACTCGTCCTCCATCTCAACGGCATCCTCGACGCCGGCGCGGGCACCGTCCACGTCGCCGGTCTCCCGGTGGACAAGCGCAACCTCGCCGAGATCCGCCGCCGCGTCGGCATCGTCTTCCAGGACCCCGACGACCAGCTCTTCATGCCCACCGTCCGCGAGGACGTCGCCTTCGGGCCCGCCGCCTCCGGGCTGCGCGGCGCCGAACTGGAGGAACGCGTCACCGACGCGCTGCGGCAGGTCGGCATGGAGGAGTACGCGAACCGCCCGCCGCACCACCTCTCCTTCGGCCAGCGCCGCCGCGTCGCCGTCGCCACCGTCCTCGCCATGCGGCCGGAGATCCTCGTCCTGGACGAGCCGTCCTCCAACCTGGACCCGGCCTCGCGGCGCGAGCTCGCCGACATCCTGCGCGCCCTGGACGTCACCGTGCTCATGGTCACGCACGACCTGCCGTACGCCCTGGAGCTCTGCCCGCGCGCGGTCGTCCTGAGCGAGGGCGTCATCACCGCCGACGACCGCACCCAGGACCTGCTCTGCGACGAGGAACTGATGCGCAGCCACCGTCTGGAACTGCCCTTCGGGTTCGACCCGCGTTCCGTGACGGTGAACATGGGGTGACCCGCCCCGCGTCCGGCCTGCGACGGGATGCACCATGGGGGGATGAGCGGGAGCGCAGGAGCAGGCGTGGACGTACGGGGCACGGTGGCGGCCGGATTCGAACCGGTCCGGGATGCTTTCGTCCGTAACTTCGAACAGCGCGGCGAACGCGGAGCGGCCGTCGCGGTCTACCGGGACGGCCGCAAGGTCGTCGATCTGTGGGCCGGTACGAGAGACGTCGACGGAGCCGAACCATGGGCCGTCGACACCGTGCAGATCGTCCGCTCGGCGGGCAAGGGCATAGCCGCCGCCGTACCGCTGCTGCTGCACCAGCGCGGCCAGGTTGATCTGGACGCCCCGGTCGGCACGTACTGGCCGGAGTTCAAGGCCGCCGGCAAGGAACGCGTGCTCGTCCGCGACCTCCTCGCCCACCGGGCCGGAATCCCCGCCCTCGACCGCCCGCTGACGCCCTTGGAGGCGGCCGACGGGATCTCCGGTCCGCGGGCCGTCGCCGCCCAGCGCCCCCAGTGGGAACCCGGCACCGACCACGGCTACCACGCCCAGACCTACAGCTGGCTGGTCGGCGAACTGGTGCGCCGGGTCACCGGCCGCACGGTGGGCCGCTGGATCGCCGAGGAGATCGCCCGCCCGCTCGGCCTGGACTTCTGGTTCGGCCTCCCGGCCGACGAGGCGCACCGGGTGGGCCGCATCGGACCCGTCGAACCCCCGGCCGCCGCGGGCAACGGCGGCGCCCTGCGGGTACGCCCCAAGCGGTCCGTCGTCGAGGCGTACCGCGACCCGGAGTCCCTCACCCGCCGCGCCTTCGGGGCCATCGACCCCCTGCCCGACGAGAACGACCCCGACTACCGGACGGCCGAACTCCCCGCCTCCAACGGCATCGCCACCGCCCGCGCCCTGGCCCGCTGCTACGCGGCGATGATCGGCCCGGTCGACGGCCACCGCCTGTTCGCCCCCGCCACGCTCACCCTCGCCCGCACCGAGGAATCGGCGGGCCCGGACCGGGTCCTGGTCGTGAACACCCGTTTCGGCCTCGGCTACATGCTGCACGGCCCGGCGGCCCCGCTGCTGGCCCCCGGCTCCTTCGGCCACCCCGGCCGGGGCGGCTCGCTCGGCTTCGCCGATCCCGAATCCGGCATCGCGCTGGGCTATGTGACGAACGGTCTGCAGAAGGGAGTTACCGCCGATCCCCGTGCCCAGGCCCTGATCAGGGCAGTACGGTCGGCGCTATGACTCCTCCTTACCCTGCGGGTGCACGGTTCGACGGACACGGCGTACTCATCACCGGAGCGGGCCAGGGCATCGGCGCGGCCACGGCCCGCCGCCTGGCCTCGGAGGGCGCGCGCGTCCTGGTCACCGACCTGGACGCCGCACGCGCCGGACGCACCGCCGAGGCGATACGCGAGACGGGCGGGACCGCCGAGTCGCTGCCCTGCGACGTGGCCGACCGGGCGGCGGTCGAGGCCGCGGTCGCCCACGCCGTCGCCGCCTTCGGCTCCCTCGACGTGCTGGTCAACAACGCGTACGCCTGCACCCCCGACGCACCGCTCTTCGAGGACGAGCCCGACGAGGCGTGGCAGCGCGACCTGGATATCTCGCTCACCGGCCCCTACCGCTGCGCCCGCGCCGCCCTGCCGCACCTGGTGGCCTCCGGCCGGGGCGCGATCGTCAACATCGGCTCGGTCAACGGCGAGCAGGACTTCGGCAACCACGGCTACAGCGCCGCCAAGGCCGGCCTGGGCAGCCTGACCCGCACCCTCGCGGGCCACGCGGGACCGCGCGGCGTGCGCGTCAACCTGGTCGCGCCCGGCACGATCCGTACGGACGCCTGGGCGGGCCGTGACGCCGAACTGTCCCGGGTGAGCGGTCTCTACCCGCTCGGCCGGGTCGGCGAGCCGGACGACATCGCGTCCGCCGTCGCCTTCCTCGCGTCGCGCGACGCGGCCTGGATCACGGGGACGACGCTCCGGGTGGACGGCGGGCTCACCGCGGTGAACTACGGCTTCCGCCAGGCGGTTTCGGGGGAGTAGCGCGGCCCGTGGCCGTGCCGCCGGGGTCGGACCGTGGCCGTGCCGCCGGGGTCCGTCCGCTTCAGCTCCCCAGCCGGTACGCGGCCCAGCGGTCCGCCGAGGCCCGCAGTCGGTGCGTCCACTCGTTGGGGTGCTCGTCCGCGGTGGACCGCCAGTAGCGCTGGAGGGCGGTGGCGGCGACGTCGCGTTCGCGGGTGGACGCGGCGGACCAGGCCGGGACCTTGGCGGCCCACTGTTCGGCCCCGTACGGGTCATGCCCGGCGAAGCCGAGCCAGACGACCCAGCACGCCGGGTCGATCCAGGCGGCGCCACGGGTGGCCCACGCCCAGTCGACGAGGCGGGCGCCGCCGCCGGTGGGCGGGCCGTGGGTGACGTGGACGTTGGTGTGGAACCAGTCGGTGTGCAGCAGCGTCGTACCGGCGAGCAGCGCCGCGTCGGCGGGGTCGTCGAGCGGGCCGCCGAACCGTTCCACGGCGTCCTCCAGCTCGATGTCGGGGCACGGAATCCGTCCGAGCGCCGTCAACACTTCGACGACGAGGGGCAGATCGGCGGAGCCCGGAGCGAAGTCGGCGCTGCGGCCGGGAAGATACTCGAAGCCGAGCAGGTCCCAGTCGTCGGTCGTGACGCGCCACAGCAGCCTCGGCCCGACGGGGACGACGTACGGATTGACGGCGGCCTCGCGCGCCTGCGTCCACACCAGCGGCTGTTCCCGGTGCACCCCCTTGAGGAAGACCCGGCCGCGTGCGGTGTCCAGGGTGGCGGCGAACTGACTGCTGAACCCGTGGCCGGCCGACTCGACTCCTTCGATCGCGCCGGTCCGCTCGCGGATCGCCGCGCGGACATCGTCGGGGAGCTCGTCCCAGCTTTTCCTCGGCATGGAGCGGAGTTTAAGGGCTGTCCCGTAATCCCTGGCGGGCGCGCGACGCCGGCTACTTCCCCAAGCTCTCGGCTGCGCTCGAACAGGGGAGGCCCCATCCTCGCCGCGTTGTCGGAACGTCCGCATACCTCCAGTACGCGGACGTCCCTCCGCCTTGCGATGCACCGCATCTGACGCCGCGCGCTGATCCACCACGGATTGCGGGACAGCCCTTAGGGAGGGGTGCGCTACGGATGTGACACATCGGGGCTCGGGTGCCTCGTGTGGGCGAAGGGGTGGGTGGCGAGCCCCCGAGCCCGTCGCCCACCCCGCCCGAACCAGGGCCTCTCGTCTGGATCACGCCGGACTCGCGGGCTCCGGCCTGATCCAAACGGAAGACCCTAGCTGTTGGCCGCAGGGGTGTCGTTGTCCACGCTGCGCCACAGCCGGTCGGAGCTGGGCTGTGCGATGTTCAGGTAGAGGGTGTCCCAGCTGCCGTCGTTGTACCTGTTCAGGCTGAGGGCGAGGTCCTTGTTGACCACCGGGCGGTACATCCACCAACCCGTGTGGGTGTCGCCGACCTTCTCGCCGATCAGGCTCCACTTCTGGAGCTGTGAGCCGTCACAGGTCCGGACGACGACGGTCGTACCCCGCTGCGGTGTCGCGGCGCTGGGCTGGAGGCACTTGTTCGCGGCCTCGTTCCTGATCGTGGCCGTGTAGGTGTTGGGGCCGTCCGCCTGCCAGGCCGAGAAGTCCAGCTCCCAGCGCTCGGTGCTGTAATTCCATGCCGGGTCGCGCAGGGTGATGCCGGTGGCGCCCTCGGCGGTGCTGTTGTTGAGCAGGGCCAGACGGCTCCCGTCCATCTTGTTGATCACGTCCCGGTTGGGACTGGGCGCGGCGGAGGCCGGCGTGCCGCTGGCCGCGGCGACACCGCATGTCGCCAACACGGCTGCGGCGAGGGCCAGTACAGGATGATTGCGCTTGGACACAGCAGATGTCCCTTTCGGTGCATGGATGTCCGCAATGGCAGGACTTGGGCATCCAAGCAGCCCGGATTCCCGCTGAAACGATCACGCTGGGGCGATCGGCCCCTTTTCACTCCATCGGGCCCATCTCGCCCGCGGGCCCCGCGCACGCCGGTCGCACGTCCTGGAGCCTGGCGCGCCGTCCCGCTCAACTCGTGTACACCAGCAGCCCGATGTCGACCGCCATCAGTCGTGGTCCGGCCCGGAAACCCTCCGTCCCTACTACTTCCGGAAGAGAGACCAGGGATTACCGCGCACCCCGCCAACCGGCGGACCGAGTGCCCGACCGCCACACGCCCCCGTGCGCCCGGTGCGCCGGGGCCTCCGTGCAGCACTGTCCGTTCCTGCGTCGCACCGAGTGCGCGGTCCTGCGGGTGCGGAAGCCGCAGCTCTACGGGGTGTCGGGGGCCGTCCGCACCGTGCCGGCGGACGGCCGGCAGGAGTCCGGAACCGACTTTCTTTCCGCATACAGCAAGCCCCGGTTTCCCGGCATGCTCGCGTCCCGCCCGTTCCGCGAATTGCGCGGCGTGACGGTCGTGGACTTCCCGCCGTCCGTCGGGACCGCCTGCGACGAACGGGAGAACATGCAGTCACTGACAGTAGTGAAGCAACCGCACTGCGACCCGGCCCGGCAACGGCCGTCAAAGAACGCCTTCCGGTCCTGAAGCTGCTGGCCTTCACCACAACCGGGGAGAAGCGGCATCCCGGAAGGACTGACCAGGCCCGCTCCGGCCCGCCCGGTGCAGAACCAGCCCTCCGGCGGTCAGGCCCCGCCGGACACCGGGCCTTGCCTGCGTCCCGACTCCGGCGGGGCCCGGGAGGGCGTTCTGTTCAGCACGCTTCATCTCTCCCGGTGTCGTCAGTGGTGGTTCACACGCCGCGGCCGGGACAAAGCCGGTGGTGTCGGCCTGTGCGCCGGCCCTTACCCGAGCAAGACCGGCACGTCGGGACTAATGCCGGCTCTCCAGCAGGTCCTTGAGCTTCTCCAGGTCGGTCCGGACTGTGTTCTCGATCGCATGGACCTGGGCGAATCCCTTCGGGCCGCCGAAGGTCGCCCGCACGGTGTCCGGGTCGTACTCCAGCCGGACTTGCAGCTGGGTATGCCTGTCATCCAGCGGGTTCACGGCGAAGGCAGCTTTCAGTTCCGGGCTGTCCACCGTCCAGTCCATCACCTGGCCCTTGCCGCGATCGGCAATGCGAGTCTCGAAAGCCTGCTCGTCGTCCCCGATCCGGACGTCGAGATGGGCTCGGCTGCTGCCGTGCGCAGCGGCGCTCTTCACGCCCTCCATGAACATCGGGTACTCATCGATACGGTGCAGCTGCGCCCAGACCTCCTGCGCCGGGACATCGACGTCGACCTGTTCTTCGAGCCTGCTCATCGGGAGCCTCGCTTCCCGGCCCGGCCGCCCGGGCCACCAGTACCTCCAGCCTGCTCTGCTCCCCGCCCTCCGGCCACCCAGCCCGGTCCCGGCCCAGTTCCGCGATCCGGTCACGTCGAGGAGTTGGCCACTCAGCGGAACCACCGGTCAGCTCGACGTAGTCGAGGGCGGGCTGCGGTCCGGAATCGGCGTCGTCGTGGTCGGCGCCACTTTCGTACACGCACAGTTCTGGGGCGAAAGCCGGAACGATCCCGCCGTACTCGGGCCGGGCCACGGGCACCCGGCCTTTTCCTCCCGCTCAACTCGTGTGCAGCATCAGCCCGATGCCGACCACCATCAGCCCCGCCGCCGCGATGCGCGGGGCGCCGAACCGTTCCTTGAAGAACAGCGTTCCTATGGCGGCGCCGACGATGATCGACGACTCCCGGAGCGCCGCGATCGGGGCCAGCGCCGCCCGGGTCTGGGCCCACAGCACGAGGCCGTACGCGGCCACCGACAACGCCGCCCCCAGCAGCCCGCGCGCGGCGAACGGCCGGAGCCGGGTGACGAGTTCGCCCCGATGGCGGTGGAGCGCGTAGGCCGGGATGGCCAGTCCCTCCAGGATCATCAGCCAGGCGATGTAGCCGAGCGAGGTGCCGGAGGCCCGTACCCCGACCCCGTCCACCGTGGTGTATCCGGCGATGGCCAGGCCGGTCGCGACGGCGGCCAGCAGCGCCGGCCAGTCCGGGGGCCTGCCGGAGCCGCGGATGCCCCAGAGGGCGAGCCCGACCAGCCCCGCCGAGGCCACCGCGACGCCCGCCGTGGCCCAGCCGTCGGGGTGTTCACCGACGAAGACGGCGGCGAGAACCGTCACCACCAGCGGCGCCGTGCCCCGGGCGATCGGATACATCTGACCGAAGTCGCCCAGGGTGAACGAGCGCATCAGCAGCATCATGTACGTCACGTGCAGCACGGCCGAGACGAGGAGATACGGCCAGGCCCCGGCGGCGGGGAAGGGGACGAAGCAGGCGCCGGCCGCGCCGATCAGCACCCCGCCCCCGGAGATCAGGGTGAAGGAGAGGAGCTGATCCTTGATCGCGTGCGCGATCGCGTTCCAACTGGCGTGCGTGACCGCGGCGATCAGGACGGCGAGGGCGACCAGCGGTGTCACTTCGGCTGCTCGCGCACATCCACCACGGTTCCGCCGGCGTGCCCGATCAGCGTCTTGGGGTCGAGGGGGAAGACCGTGTGCGGGGTGCCCGCCGCCGCCCACACCACGTCGTGGTCCAGCAGCCCGCGGTCGGCCAGCACCCGGGTCCGCGTACGGTGCCCGAAGGGCGGCACACCCCCGATCGCGTACCCGGTCGTCTCCCGGACCAGGTCGGCCCCGGCCCGCTTGACCTTCCCGGCATCCAATTCGCCGCGTACGAGCTCCACATCGACGCGCGAGGAACCGTCCATCAGGACCAGCACCGGGACGCCGTCGGCCTCGAAGATCAGGGACTTGACGATCTCGCTGAGCTCGCAGCCGATCGCGGCAGCGGCCTCGGCGGCGGTACGGGTGGCCTCCGGGAACCGGCGGATCTCGACCTGAAGACCCAGTTCCCGCAGGGCCTCGGCGAATCGGGGGTGGGCTTCGGCGGCGGTGGTGTCAGGAGCGCTCATGCCCCGCACGCTAGCGAACGCGGCGCGGGACGCGCGACGGGGTTGCGCACGTGCGGGGGCAGGTGCCGCCGGGCCCGTGGTGAGGCGTGGACGGGCCGAGGCCATTGTCCAGTGCCGCACCCGCAGAGGCCGGCCGCGCCGACGGCTCCGGCGGTGGGCGTCACGGCCCCGCGCGCAGCACCGCCGCCACCACCGGGCCCGCCGCGTCGCCGCCGTGGCCGCCGGACTGGACGACCGCCGCGGCGGCCAGGTCGTTGCTGAATCCGGTGAACCAGCTGTTGGAGGTGGCCTGGCCGTCCACCTCCGCCGAGCCCGTCTTGGCGCCCTTGTCACCGCCGACCGAGGCCATCGCGGCCCTACCGGTGCCCCAGCTCGCGGTCTGGCGCATCATGTTGGTGAGCTGCTGGGAGACGGAGGGGGACAGCGACCGGGAGGCGGTGGCGATCTGCCGGCCGTCGAGGTCCCGGTCCACGAGGACCGGCTGGCGGAAGGTGCCGTTCTTCGCGGTGGCGGTGATGGACGCCATGTTGAGGGCGTTCATCTGGACCGTGCCCTGGCCGATGTACTGGGCGGCCGCCTCGCCTTCGGTCTCCTCGGGCACGCTGCCGTCGAAGGTGACCACGCCGGTCTGCCAGTTCAGGCCGATGCCGAAGACGTCGCGGGCCTCCTTGGCGAGCGCCGCGTCGTCGTTCGCCTCGTCGATCAGCTTGATGAAGGCGGTGTTGCAGGAGCGGGCGAAGCTGGTCGTCAGGGTGCCGTCGGGGATGGAGAAGCCGTCCAGGTTCTTGAAGGTGCGGCCGTAGTACATCGCGGTCGGCGGGCACTCGATCTTCTGGTCGGCCGAGGCGAGGCCCTTCTCGATCAGCATCGCCGCCGTCACGATCTTCATCGTCGAACCGGGCGCCTGCTTGCCCTGCATCGCCGCGTTGAATCCGGTGGCCGGATTATTGGCGACCGCGCGGATCGCGCCCGTGGACGGCCGGATCGCGACCACCGAGGCCTGGCTGAACTTCTTCACGGCCACCTCGGCCGCCGCCTGGGCATGCGCGTCCAGGGTGGTCTGCAGCCTGCCGGGCCTGCCCTTGCTGATCGTCAGCAGGGTCTTGTCCGGGCTGCTCTCGTTCGGGCTCTCGATCCAGGTCTCGACGCCGGCGGTGCCGCCGGCCTTCTCCCCGTACTTCTCGCGCAGGGCTTCCAGGATGGGCCCCAGCGACGGGTACTTCTCCTTGCTGAGCACGTTGCCGTTGTGGTCGACCGCCTCGATCGCCGGCGCGGACGCCTCGCCCGTCTTGAGCGACGCGCCCTTCGCCAGATCGGGATGGACCACGGTGGGGGCCCAGTCCACCAGCGGCCTGCCGGTGGTCAGGCCGCGCACCACGGTCAGTTCGGAGGAGTACGACCAGGGCTTGGACTTGCCCTCGAAGGAGACGGTCGCCTTCACCGTGTACGGCACCTTCGAGCCGACCGCCGGACCGGGAGTGATCACCGCCTTCGCGACATGGGCGCTCTCGCGGTAGTCCGTCAGTATCGGTTCGGCCTCGGTCGCGTTGTTGGTGAGCTGCGACGCGACGGCCGCGTCACCGCTCGCCCAGGCCTTGAGGAACTTCTTCGACACCTCGTCGATCTCCGTGTCGGTGACCGGCCCCGTACGCACCTTCGCGGAGGCGGTCTCGGTGCCCGTGTCACCGCCCCCGCCGCCCAGCCCGTCCAGGACGTTGTACGCGCCGTACCCCACCCCACCGACCACGACCGCGAACACTCCGCCGACTATCGCGACCTTCGCTCCACTGCGCATCCCTGCAGTCCCCCTCCCCAGGAGTTCCCCTTGAACATGTTCAAGGGGATGCTGCCGGGCACCCTACGGGACGGTGGTGACAGCCGAGATGGTTGTTATAGGAACGCGATACGTGAGGCATGAATGCGCCGGTCAAATCCAGGTGTGCCGCTCATATCGAGTCGTGTCGGTCTCAGATCCAGGTGTCCAGCCACATCCGGTCCCGCCAGGAACCGTCGGGAATGGGTGTTCCCGTGTAGATCGGCCAGAAATAGATGAAGTTCCAGATGATCAGCAGCACCAGCACGCCCGCCGCGACCGCCCCCAGCGCCCGCCGCCGCTCCCCGGACGGATCGCCGGACAGCCGACCGGTCTCCAGTCCGGGCCCGGTACCCGCCCCCGGACCCAGCAACGCGCCGATCATCATCGTCACCGCCAGGCACAGGAACGGCACGAACACGACCGCGTAGAAGAGGAAGATCGTCCGCTCCTGGTAGAAGAACCAGGGCAGCCAGCCCGCCGCCACGCCGCAGGCGATGGCCCCCGCCCGCCAGTCGCGCCGGAAGAACCAGCGCCACAGCACGTACACCAGGGCGAAGCACGCCGCCCACCAGAGCACCGGCGTCCCGATGGCCAGCACCTCGCGGGAGCACTTGCCGGTCTCCGACGCCGCGCAGCCCGACTGCTCCTCCCAGAAGTACGAGACGGGCCGGCCGAGCACGATCCAGCTCCAGGGATTGGACTGGTACGTGTGGCCGGACGTCAGATTCACATGGAACTCGTAGACCTGGTACTCGTAGTGCCACAGGCTGCGCAGCCAGTCCGGCAGCCACGTCCAGTTGCCGCCGCTGCCCTCGGTCTGCGCCCAGTCGCGGTAGTAGCCCTTGCCGGTGACGATCCAGCCGGTCCAGGAGACGAGGTACGTGAGGATCGCGACCGGGACCGTCGAGACGAACGCCGGCAGCAGGTCCCGCTTCAGCACCGCCATGTACGGGCGGACGGCCCCCGCCGTCCGTCGCGCGCCCACATCCCACAGCACCGTCATCAGGCCGAAGCCGACCAGGATGTACAGACCGTTCCACTTGGTGGCGAAGGCCAGCCCGAGCATCAGACCGGCGGTGAGCCGCCAGGGGCGCAGGCCGAGGCGCAGATTCTCCGCGACCCCGGCATCGGGGCGCAGCACCCCCTCCTCGTCGACCGGCAGCGCGGCGGCGAGCCTGCGCCGCGCCCAGTCGCGGTCGATCAGCAGCGCGCCGAACGCCGCCAGCACGAAGAACATCAGCACCAGGTCGAGCAGCGCGGTGCGGCTCATCACGAAATGCAGACCGTCGACGGCGAGCAGCGTGCCGGCCAGGCACCCCAGGAACGTCGAGCGGAACAGGCGCCGCCCGATCCGGCACAGCATCAGCACCGACAGCGTGCCGAGCACCGCCACCATGAACCGCCAGCCGAACGGCGTGAAGCCGAAGATCTGCTCACCGAGGCCGATGATCCACTTGCCGACCGGCGGGTGCACCACATAGCCCGGATCCACCGGGACGTGCACCTTCGACGGATCGGCGAGGATCAGCTTGTCGATGTCCTTGGGCCAGTTGCCCTCGTACCCCTGGTTGATCAGCGCCCAGGAGTCCTTGGCGTAGTACGTCTCGTCGAATATCAGGGCGTGCGGGCTGCCCAGGTTCCAGAACCGCAGCACCCCGGCGACCAGCGCCACCAGCAGCGGACCGCCCCAGGCGGACCACCGCACCAGGCGCGCGGCCAGGGGCGGGGAGATCCCGAGTACCGCCCACAGCTGGGCGCCGGGCCTGGCGTACGGCGGGACCAGCCGTTCACGCAGCCCGATCCCGGGCCGGGGCGAATGGCCGAAGCGGCGTAGCCGCTGCTGCCAGGAGGCCGCTTCTTCGCCGTGCGGTTCCCCGGCGTCTTGGCCCTGCCGGGCTTCGGGCGCAGTACTCGTCACCGCGCCATCGTAGGGAACGCATCTGTGCGAGTGCTGTCGCCCGTGCTGGGAGGATGACTCATGTGACTGGAACGACTGGAACGCTGGTACTCGCAGGAACCCCCATCGGCGATGTGGCGGACGCCCCGCCGCGCCTCGCCGCCGAACTGGAGACGGCCGATGTCGTCGCCGCCGAGGACACCCGGCGGCTGCGCCGCCTCACCCAGGCGCTCGGCGTCCGCACCACGGGGCGGGTCGTCTCCTACTTCGAGGGCAACGAGTCGGCCCGTACGCCCGAACTCGTCGAGGCACTGACCGGCGGCGCCCGGGTGCTGCTGGTCACGGACGCCGGGATGCCGTCCGTCTCCGACCCCGGCTACCGGCTCGTGGCCGCCGCGGTGGAGAAGGGCGTCAGGGTCACCGCGGTCCCCGGCCCGTCCGCGGTGCTGACCGCTCTCGCCCTGTCCGCGCTGCCGGTCGACCGTTTCTGCTTCGAGGGCTTCCTGCCGCGCAAGGCGGGCGAACGGCTGGGCAGACTGCGCGAGGTCGCCGACGAGCGCCGCACCATGGTCTTCTTCGAGGCCCCGCACCGGCTCGACGACACCCTCGCGGCGATGGCCGAGGTCTTCGGCGCCGACCGCCGGGCGGCCGTGTGCCGGGAGCTGACCAAGACGTACGAGGAAGTGAAGCGCGGCCCGCTGGGCGAGCTGGCGGCCTGGGCGGCCGAAGGGGTACGCGGCGAGATCACCGTCGTCGTCGAGGGCGCGGCCGACTCCGGACCCGAGGAACTGGACGCCGCGGAGCTGGTGCGCAGGGTGCGGGTGCGCGAGGAGGCGGGGGAGCGGCGCAAGGAGGCCATCGGCGCTGTGGCCGCGGACGCGGGGCTGCCCAAACGCGAGGTGTTCGACGCGGTCGTCGCGGCCAAGAACGCGGCGCGAACCGGCTCTGCGGAGGGCAAAGGACTTTCCTGAAAAGCAAAGCGCGAGCCGCGTACCGGGCCTTTCTGCCACGAGAAGGCCAAAACCGCTCCAACAGTCGACAGGGCCCGATGCGCTCCGGCCGGCAGGGGAGTCCACTGGACCGGGGACGCACTCCCCGGAGTGTTCGTCCGGCGGACAGAAGGAGCGGACATGAGCGAGATCGCAGCGACCACGGTGCACGAGGCGTACGCATTCGCCTGCATGAGGTGCGGACACGGCTGGGAGCAGGCCTTCGAGATAGAGCACCACGTCGACGGTTCCAACAACGGCTTCGTCATATACAAGGCGGACGGGGAACGGGTGCCCTCACCCCTTTCCGCGCCGACCTGCGCGAACTGCGGCGGACACGTGGTCCGGATCATGCGGTCCGGCCGGGTCTCGACCGTCCAGAAGCTGCTCCACGACCCCCAGCCGAGGCGGTCGGCGGGCAAGGGCGTCGACGCCCGGGAGGGCGAGGCCGCGGCCGTCGGCGCCGGGCACCACTGGCACCTGTCCGACCTCCTGCACCCCTTCCACCGCAAGTAGGGCGCCCGGCCCCCACCACGGGCGGGGTGCCCGGCGCGGTCCTCGTACGATCGTCCTCATGAGCCGTACCGAAGCCCCGCCGTTGCCCGAACCCCTCCGGGTGCCGGTCGCCGATTCGCACACCCACCTGGACATGCAGGACGCGACCGTCGAGGAGGGCCTGGCCAGGGCCGCGGCGGTCAATGTGACCACCGTGATCCAGGTCGGCTGCGACGTGGCCGGTTCGCGGTGGGCCGCCGAGACCGCCGCCGCGCACGTGAACGTGCACGCGGCGGTCGCCCTGCACCCCAACGAGGCACCGCGCATCGTGCACGGCGACCCCGAGGGCCGGTCGCGGCAGGGGGCGCGGGAAGCGGGCGGAGAAGCGGCGCTGCACGAGGCACTCGCGGAGATCGACGCACTGGCCGCGCTCGACCACGTACGCGGTGTCGGCGAGACCGGGCTCGACCACTTCCGCACGGGCCCCGAAGGCATGGCCGCGCAGGAGGAGTCCTTCCGGGCCCATATCGAGATCGCCAAGCGGCACGGCAAGGCGCTGGTCATCCACGACCGCGAGGCGCACGCGGACGTGCTGCGCGTCCTCGCCGACGCGGGCGCCCCCGAGCGGACCGTCTTCCACTGCTACTCCGGCGACGCCGACATGGCCCGGATCTGCGCGGACGCCGGGTACTTCATGTCCTTCGCGGGCAATGTCACCTTCAAGAACGCCCAGCCGCTGCGCGACGCACTGGCCGTCGCGCCGATGGAGCTGGTCCTGGTCGAGACGGACGCACCGTTCCTGACCCCCGCCCCGTACCGGGGACGGCCCAACGCGCCCTATCTCATTCCGGTCACCCTGCGCGCCATGGCAGCGGTGAGGGGCGTGGACGAGGACACCCTGGCGTCAGCCGTCTTCGACAACACCGCCCGCGCCTTCGACTACTGACCACATCGGGGCCGATGACCGTGCGTGGTCGCCCCGTTTTGAAGAGTGACCGCTGCTCCGCTATCGTCCCGGGCGCCATTCGGCGACCGGCCGATCGGATCCTCGGGAGCGTCGTGAGCAGTTCCAAGGGCAGCCACCGTGCCGCACGTGGCAGAGGGCGTACGGTGTCGCCCGCCGTCCCCGCACCCGTCCCGTTCCACGAGCGGATGACGCTCGCCGCGCGGGCGCTCCACACCCCGACGCTCGTCGGCCCGCGCGTTCCGCCCGCCCGGCCGTCCGTCCCCCGCCCCACCGGCGGCCGGGCGGGCGCGCGCCGGGCCGCCCACCACCGCAAGGCCCCCCTCCGGCCCGAGAACCTGCGCCGCCTCGTCCCCCAGGCCCTCGTCCTGGCGTTCCTGGCCGGTGGCACCACGGCGTTCGTGGCCCTCGACAAGGCGGTGACGCTCGACATCGACGGCAGACCCCGCACCCTGCACACCTTCGCGGACGACGTCGGTGAACTCCTCGCCGACCAGGACGTCGCGCTCGCCGCCCGCGGCACCGTCACGCCCGCCCCCGGCACCGCACTCGCCGACGGCGACGAGGTCGTGGTCCGGACGCGGAGGTAGCGCAGGGCGCACACGCGGCGGGACGGGCGGGCAGGCCGCGGAACGCCCCGGCGGCCGGGCGCGTCCGCCTGGCGAGAGGTCTTTCACGCGACGGGGGCGGGCCCCGGGCCGCACCGCGGCCGTAGGCTTACCGGGTGAGCACCACTGAGCCCGACGCCCTCCTGGGCCCCGCAGACATCCGCGAGCTGGCGGCCGAGCTGGGCGTACGCCCGACCAAGCAACGCGGTCAGAACTTCGTCATCGACGCCAATACGGTCCGCAGGATCGTGCGGACGGCGGAGGTCCGCCCGGACGACGTCGTCGTCGAGGTCGGTCCGGGGCTCGGCTCGCTGACCCTGGCGCTGCTGGAGGCGGCGGACCGGGTCGTCGCCGTCGAGATCGACGACGTGCTGGCGGGCGCGCTGCCGGCCACGGTCGCCGCCCGGATGCCGGGGCGGGCCGACCGGTTCGCCCTGGTGCACTGCGACGCGATGCTGGTCCGGGAGCTGCCGGGCCCGGCGCCGACCGCGCTGGTCGCGAACCTTCCGTACAACGTCGCCGTGCCGGTGCTGCTGACCATGCTGGAGCGGTTCCCGTCCATCGAGCGGACCCTCGTCATGGTCCAGGCGGAGGTCGCGGACCGGCTGGCCGCCAGGCCGGGCAACAAGGTCTACGGCGTGCCGTCGGTGAAGGCCAACTGGTACGCGGACGTCAAGCGGGCCGGATCCATCGGCCGCAACGTCTTCTGGCCCGCCCCGAACGTCGACTCCGGCCTGGTGTCGCTGGTCCGGCGCACCGAGCCGGTCACGACGAGCGCGAGCAGGACCGAGGTCTTCGCGGTCGTCGACGCGGCCTTCGCCCAGCGCCGCAAGACCCTGCGGGCGGCCCTGGCCGGCTGGGCGGGCTCCGCCCCCGCCGCCGAGGCGGCCCTGGTCGCGGCCGGGATCTCGCCGCAGGCCCGCGGTGAGTCCCTGACGGTCGAGGAGTTCGCCGCCATCGCGGAGAACAAGCCCGCCGGGACCGCCGGGGCCGACGGCAACCAGCCCTCGGGGAGTGGCGAGTGAGCGTCACCGTCCGCGTACCCGCCAAGGTCAACGTCCAGCTCGCGGTCGGCGCCCCGCGCCCCGACGGCTTCCACGACCTGGCCAATGTCTTCCTCGCCGTCGGCCTGTACGACGAGGTCACCGTCACCCCCGCCGACGGGCTGCGCGTCACGTGCTCCGGCCCGGACGCCGCGAAGGTCCCGCTGGACGCCACGAACCTCGCCGCCCGCGCCGCGATCGCACTGGCCGAGCGGCACGGCATCGCACCCGATGTGCACATCCACATCGCCAAGGACATCCCCGTCGCGGGCGGCATGGCGGGCGGCAGCGCCGACGGTGCGGCGGCCCTGCTGGCCTGCGACGCCCTCTGGTCCACCGGCGCCACGCGCCAGGAACTGCTCGACATCTGCGCGGAGCTGGGCAGCGACGTCCCGTTCAGCCTGGTCGGCGGCGCGGCCCTCGGGGTCGGACGCGGTGAGCGGCTGACCCCGATCGACGTCGGCGGAACCTTCCACTGGGTCTTCGCGGTCGCCGACGGCGGGCTCTCCACCCCGGCCGTCTACGGCGAGTTCGACCGGCTCACGGCCGGTACGGACGTCCCGGACCCCGCCGCGTCCGCCGCGCTCCTGGACGCGCTGCGGTCCGGTGACACCGCCGCGCTCGCGGGCGCCCTGAGCAACGACCTCCAGCCCGCCGCGCTCTCGCTGCGCCCCTTGCTGGCCGACACCCTCGCCGCGGGCACCGCGGCCGGCGCCCTGGCCGCGCTGGTCTCGGGCTCCGGGCCGACCACCGCGTTCCTGGTGGCGGACGAGGAGTCGGCGCGGAAGGTGGCCGAGGCGCTGATCACCTCGGGGACGTGCCGGAACGCACGGGCCGCGGTGTCCCCGGCGCCGGGCGCCACGGTCCTGTGAGCCGGGCCGGCCGGGCGGCATCGCCGCCCGGTCAGCCGAGCCGCAGGCTCTTCCTGGCCAGCTCGTACGCCGGAAGCATCGCCTCGTGCTCCTCGGAGTCCATCCCGCCCAGATGGACCACGACCGGCCCGTCCGGGGTGGCGACGGCGAAGGCCCGCTCCTTCTTGAGCTCGTCCAGCAGTTCGCTCCTGACCGTGTAGCCGGCCTCGGCCGCGGCCAGGTCACCGGCCCTGGTCGCGGTGTACGTGACCTTTCCGGCGCCTTCCTCGTCGGCGATGAACGCCTCCAGGACCTGGCGCGGGGTGCGATCGGACTTCTCGCCCTGCCACACCCGCAGATAACCGATGTTCCCCGCCGGCTTCGCGTCGATCTCGCAGACCATGGTGACCTGGCCCTGCACGCCCAGTGCGGCACCGAGCTCGGAGTCCGGATCGACGCTGACGGCCTTCGGCTTCCAGGACGCCGCGAGGTCGAAGGCGACGGGCAGCGGGCAGGCCGAGCCGGAGCCGCCGACCGTGCCACCCCCGGCGGCGGTTCTCCCGCCCGTCCCGGCCTTCTGCGACGGCTTCCCGCCGGCCGGCTTCTCGGCCACGGACCCCGCATCCTGCGACGCCGACGAACAGCCCGCCAGCACAAGCGCCGTCAGCAGTGCCGCCGGAACCACGCCCCGCACCGGCCCTCGGACAGCATTCCGCGCGGTGTCACGCACCGTCGAATTCCCCACTGAAGTCCCCACCCCTGAGATGTTCGAAGATCTTCCGACCGGGCCCCCCGCCCCTTGATCGATCGCCGCACGCTATCGCAGCCGCGAGCCGACTACCCTGGGACGTCGATCGATCCCCCAGGCAGGAGTGAAATGGCCGTCAATCTGGTCAATGTCGAGCAGGTCAGCAAGGTGTACGGCACCCGTGCCCTGCTCGACGGTGTGTCCCTCGGAGTGTCCGAGGGGGACCGGATCGGTGTCGTGGGCCGCAACGGCGACGGCAAGACGACCCTCATCCGGATGCTCGCCAGGCTGGAGGAGGCGGACAGCGGCCGGGTCACGCACAGCGGCGGGCTGCGCCTCGGCGTGCTCACCCAGCACGACTCGCTGGACCCGGCGGCGACCATCCGCCACGAGGTGATCGGCGACCTCGCCGACCACGAGTGGGCGGGCAGTGCCAAGATCCGTGACGTGCTCACCGGACTCTTCGGCGGGCTGGCCCTGCCGGGCTTCGAGCACGGTCTGGACACCGTCATCGCCCCGCTCTCCGGCGGCGAGCGGCGCCGGATCGCGCTGGCCAAGCTGCTCATCGCCGAGCAGGACCTGATCGTCCTCGACGAGCCGACCAACCACCTCGACGTCGAGGGCATCTCCTGGCTGGCCGGCCACCTGCGGGCACGCCGCTCGGCGCTCGTCTGCGTCACCCACGACCGCTGGTTCCTCGACCAGGTCTGCACGCGCATGTGGGACGTCCAGCGCGGCACGGTCCACGAGTACGAGGGCGGCTACAGCGACTACGTCTTCGCACGGGCCGAGCGGGAGCGGATCGCCGCGACCGAGGAGTCCAAGCGGCAGAACCTGATGCGCAAGGAGCTGGCCTGGCTGCGCCGCGGCGCCCCCGCCCGTACCTCCAAGCCGCGCTACCGCATCGAGGCGGCCAACGAACTGATCGCCGACGTGCCGGCGCCGCGCGACACCAGCGAGCTGATGAAGTTCGCCAACGCGCGGCTCGGCAAGACCGTCTTCGACCTGGAGGACGTGACCGTCCAGGCGGGTCCCAAGACGCTGCTCACCCACCTCACCTGGCAGCTCGGCCCCGGTGACCGGATCGGCCTGGTCGGGGTCAACGGCGCGGGCAAGACCTCGCTGCTGCGGGCCCTCGCCGAGGCGGCCCGTACCCAGGGCGAGGCGCAGCCCGCCGCCGGGAACATCGTCGTCGGCAAGACCGTCAGGCTGGCCTACCTCTCCCAGGAGGTCCACGAACTCGACCCGAACCTGCGGGTGCTGGAAGCCGTGCAGCAGGTACGGGACCGGGTCGACCTGGGCAAGGGCCGGGAGATGACCGCGGGGCAGCTCTGCGAGCAGTTCGGCTTCTCGAAGGAGAAGCAGTGGACCCCGGTGGGCGACCTCTCGGGCGGCGAGCGGCGCAGGCTCCAGATCCTGCGCCTGCTGATGGACGAGCCGAACGTCCTCTTCCTCGACGAGCCCACCAACGACCTCGACATCGAGACGCTGACCCAGCTGGAGGACCTCCTCGACGGCTGGCCCGGATCGATGATCGTGATCTCCCACGACCGGTTCTTCATCGAGCGGACCACGGACCGGGTGATGGCGCTGCTCGGCGACCGCGCACTGCGGATGCTGCCGCGCGGGATCGACGAGTACCTGGAGCGCAGGCAGCGGATGGAGGAGGCGGCGACGCCCTCCGCCGCACCCGCGGCGGCCAAGGAGAAGGCCGCGCCGGCCGCGGCGGTCTCCCCGCAGGCCGCACGTGCGGCGAAGAAGGAACTCCAGAAGGTGGAACGGCAGCTCGACAAGATCTCGACCCGGGAGACCGCGCTGCACGCACAGATCGCGGAGCACGCCACGGACTTCGAGAAGGTGGCGAAGCTGGACGCGGAGCTGCGTGAACTGGTCGTGGAGCGCGACGAGTTGGAGATGCGCTGGCTGGAACTGGCCGAGGACGCCTGATCGCTGAGGCG
Source organism: Streptomyces sp. NPDC104309 (assembly GCF_055584025.1). Lineage (NCBI taxonomy): Bacteria > Bacillati > Actinomycetota > Actinomycetes > Kitasatosporales > Streptomycetaceae > Streptomyces > Streptomyces sp. NPDC104309. The sequence continues at coordinate 310,555 of NZ_JBVJMV010000002.1, forward strand.
CCTTCGGTGTGACCGGTGTGGCCTGTGGGGCGGGTGATGGAAAGAAAGCTCGCCCGGCGCAGGTACAGATGCCGGACCGGTCCGCGCGAAGGGGGACGTGCTGATGACCCGGCCGCCCGGCCGGCAACCGCCGCAGGGGAGCTTCGGGGCTCCGTACGATCCGCCGCCGACGCCGGTTCAGCCGTCCCCGCCACCACCCGGCCACGGCTCAGCGCCCCCGTCGCCGCCCGGCCAGGCCGGTGGTCCGTACGGCGCGCCCGGTCAGGCGGCAGGGCCGTACGGCGCGCCCGTACAGCCGGGGTCGTACGGCGTTGCGCAGCCCGGTCCGTACAACGCGCCCACGCGGCCGGGACCGTACAACGCGCCCACGCAGCCGGGTCCTGGACGCAGTTTCCTCGTGCACACGAGGATCAGCGGGATCGACGGCGAGGCGGAGAAGCCGATGAAGTCGATGGTGGGCTCCGGCAGCTGACGGTCCGAGGCGTAACGGCGGCATCACGGGCCGGTTCTCCCTTGGGAACAGGGGGTGGACCGACCCGGTGGGCGCGGTGTTGCGGGTGGTACAAAGAAGCCCCGCTCGACTGTCGTGACACTGCGGGATCCATGCCCGATTCGCTCCTTTCCGCGGAGTTCAGGGGGGTCTTGTCGGACCTCTTCGAGCCCTGCGGAATCGCGGGGGAGACCGGAACGGGCACCGGACCGCATGAAGGGGGACGTGCTGATGACCCAGCCGCCCAGCCAGCAACCGCCGCAGGGAGGCTTCGGCGCACCGCAGGAGCCGCCGCAGGGGAGTCCTCAGCCGCCCCAGGGCCCGCCGCAGACCCCGCCGGTTCCGCAGGCGCCGCCGCCCGCCCAGCCCGGATACGGCTACCCGCAGACGCCCGGTCAGGCACCGGGCCAGGCCCCCGGTTATGGCCACCCCCAGCAGCCGGGCCAGCAGCCCGGCCCGTACGGTCAGCAGCCCGGTCCGTACAGTCAGCCGACGCAGCCCGGCCCGTACGGTCAGCAGCCGGGTCCGTACGGTCAGCCGACGCAGCCCGGCCCGTACGGTCAGCAGCCCGGTCCGTACAACCAGCAGCCGGGTCCGTACGGTCAGCAGCCCGGCCCGTACGGCCAGCCGACACAGCCCGGTTACGGCTACCCGCAGCAGCAGTACCCCGGCGCACCGGCCCCCGGTGGCCCCGGCGGTGGCAACCTCTTCAAGCGCAAGCCCGCGCTGGTGATCGGCGCCGCGGCCGCCGCGCTCCTGGTGATCGGCGGCGGCATCTTCGTCGCCACGAGCGGGGGCGACGACAAGAAGCCCGTCGCGCAGAAGAGCGACGACGCCAAGCCGAGCGGCTCGCCCTCCGTCAACGAGGACAACAGCGACGGTCGCCAGACCGACGACGACCTCAACGCCGGACGCAAGAAGGGCGAGGCGAAGATCCTCTGGCTGCAGACGAACGACGTCGACCTGCCGCGCAACGGCGCGGATGTGTATGGCCCCTGGGTCGTCGGCGACACGGTCGTCAAGGGCATGTACCGCACCGTCTCCGGCTACTCCGTGGCCGACGGCAAGCAGAAGTGGACGCTGAAGCTGCCCGCCGACCTGTGCGCGGCCCCCTCGCAGCCCACCACCGACGGCAAGATCGTCATCGGGGTCCAGAACGGCACGACCGACAAGGCGGTCTGCGCGGACCTCCAGATGATCGACCTCAACACCGGCAAGGCCGGCTGGAAGAAGTCGATCAAGAAGAACGGCATCTGGGACATAATGTCGGACATCTCGCTCGCCACCAGCGGCGACACCGTGGCGGTCGGGCGCACCGGAAACTCCAACGCCTACCGGGTCAGTGACGGCAAGGAGCTGTTCGGGAACCAGCCGGGCAACTGCCAGCCGTTCGCCTTCGCGAGCGGGCCCAAGCTGATCGCCGCCTCCAGCTGCCGCACCGATGACGTCAGCAATCCGCAGCATCAGATCCAGGAGCTCGACCCGGTCACGGGGAAGCCCCGGTGGACGTACCGGCCCAAGCGCGGATGGGAGATCGACCGGGTCTTCTCGGTGAGCCCGCTGGTGGTCTCCCTGAAGAAGGACAAGGAGTGGAGTGTCCTCTCCCTCAAGGAGAACGGCTCGCTCCGCACCGGACTCGTCAGTGACAAGGGCGACACGTTCGCGCCGGACTGCGGCAACGCCTTCGCCATCTTCGGCAAGTCCCTGGACGGTTGCTCCGGTGTCGCCGCCGACGCCAACACGTTCTACATGTCGACCGCGCCGAACTCCAGCGGCATCACCGATACGAACAAGGTCGTGGCGTTCAACCTGAACACCGGTCGTTCCAAGTGGAAGGCCGCGGCCCCGGCCGGGCGCGTGGTGAAGCCGCTGCGCATGGAGGGCGGCAATGTGCTGCTCTACGTGAAGGCCGGGTACAACAAGGGCGGCGGGATCGCCACCCTCGCACCGACCGGTGGTACGCCGCAGATGGTGCTGCGGCACCCGGTGAAGACGGCCGAGATCGAGAGCTCCTTCTACAACTCGAAGATCGTCTACGCGGACGGCCGTTGCTTCATCGCGAGTGGACGGGTCAGCGCCAGCAACGACAAGGAAGAGCTGGAGACGAAGACCATGATGGCCCTCGGCAACTGACGGCTCACGAGGACTGTTGACGGAAGCGAGCCGTCGGCGCCCGACGGTTTCACGACCGGCAGCGGCCGGAGCACCCCCCGGCCGCTGCCGGCCCCGACCCACCGACTCCCTTTCCCCAGAGGTACGTACGCCATGACGCAGCCGCCCCAGCCGCCCAACGAGCCGCCCCAGGGCGGATTCGGTGCCCCGCAGGACCCCCCGCCGGGTGGGTTCGGCGCCCCGACCCCGCCGCCCGCCGGCACCGCGCAGACCCCGCCCGCGGGCCCGCCTCAGCAGCCGGCTCCGGGTTACGGCTTCCCGCAGGGGCAGCCGCCGCAGCCCGGTTACGGCTATCCGCAGGGGCAGCCGCCGCAGCCCGGTTACGGCTATCCGCAGGGCCAGCCGCCGCAGCCCGGTTACGGCTATCCGCAGGGCCAGCCGCCGCAGCCCGGTTACGGCTATCCGCAGGGGCAGCCCCCGCAGCCCGGCTACGGCTACCCGCAGTCGCCCGTGCCCGGTCAGCCGCAGCAGGGTTACGGCTTCCCGCAGGGCCTGCCGCCCGGTCAGCCGCCGCAGCAGGGCTACGGCTACCAGACCGCCCCGATGCAGCAGCACTACCCGCCGCCGCAGAACGGGAACGGCAACGGGGGCAAGAAGTTCACCACCCAGACGCAGATCATCGTCGCCGCGTCGGTCGCCGTGGTGCTGATCGTCGCCGGGGGCATATGGTTCGCCTCCAGTGGTGGCGGCGACGGCAAGAAGGACAAGGCGTCCCAGTCCAGCGGCACCACCGAGGGCAAGGGCGGCGGCCAGGGCGGCGCCGTCGGTGGCGGCGGCAAGGAGAAGGCACCGGCGGACCCCAAGTCCAAGGTCGCCTTCCAGCTGCCGGAGCCGAAGGTCACCGACGTCACCAAGGTCGACGGTTCCTGGATGACCGACAAGGCGTACGTGAAGACCGGCTTGAACGAGGTCGTCGGCTACGACGCGGTCAAGGGCACCAAGCTGTGGTCCATCCCGCTGGCGGGCCAGCTCTGCGCCGCCTCCCGGCACATGTCCAAGGACTACAAGACGGCCATCGTCTTCGAGGAGTCCAAGCCGACCAAGGCCAAGAAGTACCAGCCGTGCAACCAGGTCGGCGCGCTCGACCTGAACACCGGCAAACTGCTGTGGAGCAAGTCGTTGACCGCGGCCACCAGCGGTGACGCGCCGCTCAGGTTCGACGGGATCACGCTCAGCGGCACCACGGTCGCCGCGGCCGGCACCGAGGGCGGCGCGGCGTTCGACCTCGACACCGGTGCCGAGCGCTGGAAGCCCAAGGTCTCCGCCGACGGCTGCTACGACGCGGGTTACGCCGGCGGCGAGGCGCTCGCCGTCGTCCGCAAGTGCGGTACGTACAACGACCCGCAGCTCGTCGTCCAGGCGCTGAACCCGACCACCGGCGCCCCGGTCTCCTCGTACAGGATGCCGCCCGGTGTCGACTACGCGAACATCGTCTCCACCAAGCCGCTGGTCGTCGCGGCCGACGTCGGCGACACCGCCGGTGACGGCAGCGGCATCTCGGACTTCTTCTCGATCGACGCCTCCACCGGCAAGCTGCTCACCAGGATCGCGGCGGACGGCGAGAAGTACGCCGCGCGCTGCGCCTCCACCAAGGTCGAGAGCTGCCAGAAGCTGGCCGTCGGCAACAACCGCATCTACGTGCCGACCGAGGACCACGAGGGCGGCGGCGAGTACGGCGACACCAACGAGATCGTCTCCTTCGACCTCACCACGGGCAAGCCGACCAGCGACCGGGCCGACGCGGGCGACCGCTACACGATGTACCCCCTGCGCATGGACGGCGGCAACATCATCGCGTACAAGGCGCCCCCGTACGACAAGGGCGGCCAGATCGTCTCCATCGACGGCTCCACCTTCAAGCAGACCGTGCTGATGGAGAACCCGAGCGAGAAGCCCGTCCGCGACGCCGAGAGCAACTTCTCCGGGGACTACTCCGAAATGCTCTACTCGGCCGGCCGGCTGTACATCTCCCAGACGATGATCAGCAAGTCGACCGGAAGCTCGCTGGGCGGCAGGAAGTACCTCGCCATGTCCTTCGGGACCAGCTGATCCTCACGCGGTACCTGTGACCCGGCCCTGCCGGTCGATCATTCGACCGGCAGGGCCGATCGTTTTCCGCCCGTCGAGCGGTCCTGAACGGCGCATAATCCGACACTCTGCGGGTCTTCTGCCGGGTAAGGGGTCCGGAACGTCGAACAAGCGTGTAGCTTGCCGGGTCAGGACGGGCCGGGGGGCCTGGTGCCGGTGCTACGGGGGTGTGCTCGATGGGCGTGCGGCTCATGGTGGTCGATGATCACCGACTGCTCGCCGAGGCGCTCGCCTCGGCGCTGAAGCTGCGGGGCCACCGGGTGCTCGCGGCGGCGGCGCCGACCACGGGGGCGGCGGAACTGGTGGTCAGCAGGGCCCCGGAGGTCTGCCTGTTCGGCACCGCGGCACCCGCCGAACCCGGCGCCTTCGACCCGATCGTACGGATCCGGCGGGAGCGCCCGCAGGTGGCCGTGGTGGTGCTCGGGCCGGTGCCCAGCCCGCGCGGGATCGCGGCGGCCTTCGCGGCGGGCGCGGCGGGCTACGTCCGTCACGACGAGCGGATGGAGGGCGTCGAACGGGCGATGGTCAAGGCGCGTGCCGGAGAGGCCGCGGTGGCACCGCAGCTGCTCCAGGGGGCCTTCGCCGAACTGCTCAACCCGGCCGCGGCACCGGACGACGAGGGCCAGCGGCTGCTGCGGCTGCTCACCCCGCGGGAGGCCGAGGTCCTGGTACGGGTCGCCGAGGGCCAGGACACCCGGCTGATCGCGGCCGGGATGCGGATCGCGTCGAGCACCGCGCGTACGCATGTGCAGCGGGTGCTGATGAAGCTCGGCGTCGGTTCCCGGCTGGAGGCCGCGGCGCTCGCGGCCCGCACCGGGCTGCTGGACCGGGCGGTGCCGCTCGGCGAACAGGGGCCCGACGGCATCGGGTGATGTCGTCGGGCCCCTGCCGGGGGCGGCGCGTCAGCCGTCGGCCGGGTCCGGTCCGTCGGCCGGGGCCTGCGCCGGGCACAGCTTCAGCCGGACCGGGAAGAGCAGCCGCCCGAACCGCAGGTAGTACGTGTCCGGCCGGTCCCTCTTCACGTAACGGGCCCAGACGTCGGTGGTGAACACCGTGTTGAACGACGACACGTTGGCCGCCATGCCGGCCATGAACGCGGTCAGCCGACCGGTCACCGCGATGCCGAGCACACCGTTGGGCGGCAGCTCCTGCATCAGCGGCGGGATGGCGTCGTCGTAGGTGAGGTCGGAGCCGGGGTGCCGATCTGTGGCACGAGCACGGCGGCCACCAGGCCCGGGATCACCACCAGGAAGACGATCAAGATCTTCGGGAACGCGGCGATCAGCGGGGTGCGCCGGGCGGCGGAGAGGTTCTTCACGGACAGGGCGCGCTGCACCTCGATGTCGGCGGCATTGACGCGTCTGTTGAGTTGTGGTTCATTGTGTTTGGTTATGTTTGGAGGAACCTGGTGAAGAAGACGGTTACGACGCTCGCCGACGGCCGGGAGCTGCTCTACTACGACAGTCGTGACGACGTCGTGCGCGATGCCGTCGACCGGCGCCCCCTGGACGCCGTCGCCACCTCGTCGGAGATCCGCCGCGACCCGTTCCTCGGTGACGGCGTCGCCATCGCCTCGCACCGCCAGGGCCGCATCTACCACCCGCCGGCCGACGAATGCCCGCTCTGCCCCTCACGGGACGGCCGGATGAGTGAAATCCCCGAGGCGGACTACGACGTCGCCGTGTTCGAGAACCGCTTCCCCTCGCTCGCCGGTGACTCCGGCCGCTGCGAGGTCGTCTGCTTCACCTCCGACCACGACGCGTCGTTCGCCGACCTCACCGAGGACCGGGCCGCCCTGGTCCTGGAGGCCTGGACCGACCGCACCGCCGATCTCGCCGAGCTCGACCAGGTCAAGCAGGTGTTCTGCTTCGAGAACCGGGGCGCCGAGATCGGCGTCACGCTCGGTCATCCGCACGGGCAGATCTACGGATACCCCTTCGTCACCCCGCGCACCGAGCTGATGCTCCGCTCGATGGCGGACCACCGCGCCGCGACCGGCCGCAACCTCTTCGACGACGTCGTGGCCCGCGAGGAGAAGGACGGCTCGCGGATCGTCATCGCCGGCGAGCACTGGATCGCCTTCGTGCCGTACGCGGCGCACTGGCCGTACGAGGTCCATCTCCACCCCCGCCGCCGCGTCCCCGACCTGCGGGAGCTCGACGCGGCCGCGCGCATGGAATTCCCACAGGTCTATCTGGAACTCTTGAGGCGATTCGACCGGATCTTCGGTCCCGGCGAGCCGCCGACCCCGTACATCTCGGCCTGGCACCAGGCCCCGTTCGGGGTCCCGGAGCGGGAGGACTTCGGACTCCATCTGGAGCTTTTCACCATCCGACGCACCTCCGGCAAGCTGAAGTTCCTCGCAGGTTCCGAATCCGGCATGAACGTGTTCATCAACGATGTGCCGCCGGAGGCCGCGGCCCAGCGACTGCGAGAGGTAGCGAGCGAGTGAGCAAGCCCCAGAAGAAGTACCTGGTCACGGGTGGCGCGGGTTACGTCGGCAGTGTGGTCGCCCAGCATCTGCTGGAGGCCGGTCACGCGGTCACCGTCCTCGACGACCTCTCGACCGGGTTCCGGGAGGGCGTCCCGGCCGGGGCCGAGTTCATCGAGGGCCGCGTCCAGGACGCGGCGAAGTGGCTGGACGCCTCCTACGACGGGGTGCTGCACTTCGCCGCGTACTCACAGGTCGGCGAGTCCGTGGCGGACCCGGAGAAGTACTGGGTGAACAACGTCGGCGGTTCCGTCGCGCTGCTGGCCGCGATGCGGGACGCCGGGGTGCGGACCCTGGTCTTCTCCTCCACCGCCGCGACCTACGGCGAACCGGTCACCACCCCCATCACCGAGTCCGACGCGACCGCGCCCACCAACCCGTACGGCGCCACCAAGCTCGCCGTCGACCACATGATCACCGGCGAGGCGGCCGCGCACGGACTGGCCGCGGTCTCGCTGCGCTACTTCAACGTGGCCGGCGCGTACGGCAGTCGCGGGGAGCGGCACAGCCCCGAGTCGCACCTCATCCCGCTGGTCCTCCAGGTCGCCCTCGGGCAGCGCGAGTCGATCTCCGTCTACGGCGACGACTACCCGACCCCCGACGGCACCTGCGTCCGCGACTACATCCATGTCGCCGATCTCGCCGAGGCCCATCTGCTGGCCCTGGACGCAGCCACCGCCGGCGAGCACCTGATCTGCAATCTCGGCAACGGCAACGGCTTCTCGGTCCGCGAGGTCATCGAGACCGTCCGCGAGGTCACCGGCCACCCCGTCCCCGAGACCGCGGCCCCGCGCCGCGCCGGTGACCCCGCGGTGCTCGTCGCCTCCGCCACCACCGCCAGGGAGCGGCTCGGCTGGACGCCGTCGCGCGCGGACCTGACCGGAATCGTCTCCGACGCCTGGACGTTCGCCCGCCGAGAGGAGCCCACCGCCCCATGACCGAGAACAGTGCGCCGACCGCCGCTTTCACCGAGCTGTACGGGAGCGCCCCCGAGGGTGTCTGGGCGGCGCCCGGCCGGGTCAACCTGATCGGCGAGTACACCGACTTCAACGACGGCTTCGTGATGCCGCTCGCGCTGCCGCACGCCGCGCGCGCCGCCGTCGCCCGCCGCACCGACGGCGAGCTGCGGCTCCACTCGGCCGACGTGCCCGGCGGAGTCGTCCGGCTCCGGGTGGATGAGCTGGCCCCGCACCAGGGACACGGCTGGGCCGCGTACCCGGCCGGCGTCGTCTGGGCGCTGCGCGAGGCCGGTCACCCGGTCACCGGGGCGGACATCCAGCTGACCTCCACCGTCCCCACCGGCGCCGGGCTCTCCTCCTCCGCGGCCCTCGAAGTCGTCACCGCGCTCGCCCTGAACGACCTCTTCGAACTGGGGCTCTCCGCCCCGGAGCTGGCGGTCGTCGGCCAGCGCGCCGAGAACGCGTTCGTCGGCGTGCCGTGCGGGGTCATGGACCAGATGGCCTCCGCCTGCTGCACCGAGGGCCATGCGCTGTACCTCGACACCCGCGACCTCACCCAGCGCCAGGTCCCCTTCGACCTGGCCGCCCACGGGCTGCGGCTGCTGGTCGTCGACACCCGGGTCAAGCACGAGCTCGGCGACGGCGCGTACGCGGAGCGGCGGGCCGGCTGCGAGGCGGGGGCCGCCGCGCTCGGCCTGCGCACGCTGCGCGAGCTGCCGTACGACGGTCTCGGCGCGGCCCTGGACACCCTGGGGCGAAACGGTGCGGACGAGTCCGTGGTGCGCTACGTACGCCATGTGGTCAGCGACAACGAGCGGGTGGAGCGGGTCATCGCGCTGCTCGACGCGGGCGATGTCCGGGGCGCGGGCCCGGTTCTCGACGCCGGGCACGCCTCGCTCCGCGACGATCTGCGGGTCTCCTGCCCGGAGCTGGACCTGGTGGTGTCGGCCGCGGGCGAGGCCGGGGCGCTCGGTGCGCGGATGACCGGCGGCGGCTTCGGCGGCTCGGCGATCGTGCTGGTGGACGAGGCGCAGGCGGACACGGTCGCCAAGTCCGTCCTGGAGGCGTTCGCCTCGGCCGGGTACGCGGCACCGCGGATCTTCCCCGCCGTTCCCTCGGCGGGTGCCCGGCGCCTCGCCTGACGCTCCGTGGGCGGTGACTCCCGTCCCAGGACGGAACACGAACCACACCCGGCGGAGCGGGCCCTGCCAGTTCTGCGAATCGCCTTCCACACCGGCCGCCCGGCCGTACGCTGATGGACAGCACCGGTGGGGGCCGGTGCTGATTCAGGGGTACGAGACAGTCGGGTACGGCGCCCGGGGCGGGTGGCAGTCGGCACACACGGCGGCGGCCGTGGGACTGCGGTCCATCTCCCCGATCCGGGCGGCCGTACCCGCGCCGTTCCGTCCCTTCGGCGGGCCTGGGGTGGCCCAGCAACAGAGGCGGTATGGGGGTGCCTGTGGTTCGTATCCGGGTTCTCGTGGTGGACGACCACCGTATTTTCGCCGAGTCGCTCGCAGCGGCGCTCGCGGCCGAGCCGGACGTCGACGTGGCGGCGGCGGGCAGTGGCCCCGCCGCGCTGCGGTGTCTGGAGCGGGCCGCCGCCGAGGGGCGCGGCTACGACGTGATGCTGATCGACGCCGAACTGGGCATCCTGGCCGCGACGCGAGGCCGCCGGGCGCCCGTCCCGGCCCCCCGCAGCGGGGAGGACGGTCCGGTGGACGGCATCTCGCTGGTCGCCGCGGTCCGTGCGGGCCGGCCCTCCGTGCGCACGGTGGTGCTCGCCGAGCGGGACGATCCGGCCCGCGCCGCGCTGGCCCTCCAGGCCGGGGCCTCGGGCTGGGTCGCCAAGGACTGCTCGCTGCAACGGCTGCTCACGGTCGTCCGGGGGGTGCTGCGCGACGAGACGCATCTGCCCCCGGCCCTGCTCACGGGCGTGCTGCGGGAGCTGACGGCGGCGCGCAAGCACCGCACCGAGAGCGAGCAGCTGGTCGAGTCGCTGACCCCGCGCGAGCGCGAGGTGCTGCGCTGCATGGTGGCGGGGCTGGGCCGCAAGGCGGTGGCGGAGCGGCTGTTCCTCTCCCCGCACACGGTCCGTACACATATGCAGAACGTGCTGGGGAAGCTGGGCGTGCACTCAACCCTGGCCGCGGTCGCGCTGGCCCGGCGCGCGGGCGTCGGCCCCGTCGACCTGGAACCGGTGCTCCTGGGGTCCGTCCGCCCCTGATCCGGACGAAGGACGCGCGGGTCGAGACGGCCTACGGGACAGCCCTTACGGCCTGGTGGCCGTCAGCCCGGGATGTTGTCGAACGGGGCGGTCAACTGGCGGAGCAGTCCGGCCAGTTGGGCGCGCTGCTGAGTGGAGAGCCGGCTCAGGATGGCGCGTTCCTGGGCGAGCAGGCCGGCCAGCGACTGGTCGGCCTTGTCGCGGCCCTCGGCGGTGAGCCGGACGAGCACGCCGCGGCGGTCGCTGGGGTCGGGGAGCCGCTCGACGAGGTTCTTCTTGGTCAGCCGGTCGATGCGGTTGGTCATCGTGCCCGACGTGACCAGGGTCTGGGTCAGCAGCTGGCCGGGGGAGAGCTGGTAGGGCGCGCCCGCGCGACGCAGGGAGGTCAGTACGTCGAACTCCCACGGCTCCAGATGGTGCTCCGAGAAGGCGATCCGGCGGGCCCGGTCCAGATGGCGGGCCAGGCGGGAGACGCGGCTGAGCACCTCGAGTGGTTCCACGTCGAGGTCCGGGCGCTCGCGGCGCCATGCAGCGACCAGTCGGTCGACCTCGTCCTCCATGTGGATCAGTGTAGAGGGTCTGTCGACATGAAGTCTCTTGAATTCAAGTGTCTTGAAATCAAGATACCTCTGCGTGATCCTGCTTCCATGACCGCACCCACCTGGGATCCGCAGCAGTACCTGCGTCACGCGGACCACCGCACCCGCCCCTTCCGCGACCTCCTGGCCCGTATCGCCGAACCTCCGGCCGCCCCCGCGCCCCGCATCGCCGACCTCGGCTGCGGAGCGGGAAACGTCACCCTCCTCCTCGCCGACCGCTGGCCGAAGGCCCGGATCACCGGTTACGACAACTCCCCGCAGATGCTGGAGCGGGCCCGGGAACACACCGGCCCGCTCCTGGACTTCGCCGAGGCCGACGCCGCGACCTGGACCCCCGCCGAGCCGTACGACCTGATCGTCTCCAACGCCCTGCTCCAGTGGGTCCCGGACCACACCGCCCGCTTCCCCGGCTGGCTGGACGCGATCACCCCCGGCGGGACGTTCGCCTTCCAGGTCCCCGGCAACTTCGACCAACCCAGCCACGCCCTGATGCGGGAGCTCGCCGGATCCCCGCGCTGGCGCGACCGCCTGGGCGGCGAGCTGCGCCACGCCGACGCGGTGCTCGCCCCCGCCGCCTACCTCGACGCGCTGACGGCCCCCGGCATCACGGCGGACGTCTGGGAGACCACGTATCTGCATCTGCTGCACGGCGAGGACCCGGTGCTCGACTGGGTGAAGGGCACCGGTCTGCGCCCCGTCCTGACCGCCCTGGCCGACGACCCCGAAGCGCGCGGGGCCTTTCTCGCCGAATACCGCGACCTGCTGCGCGCCGCGTACCCCGCGGGCCCGCACGGCACGGTCTTCCCGTTCCGGCGCGTCTTCGCCGTGGCCCGCAAGGAGAAGTGATGATCGCCGCCCTCGACCACGTCCAACTGGCCGCCCCGGAAGGCTCGGAGGACGCACTGCGCACGTACTACGTGGACACCCTCGGCATGACGGAGACCGCCAAGCCCCCGGCGCTCGCGTCCCGCGGCGGCTGCTGGTTCCGGGCCGGCCCGGTCCAGCTCCATCTGGGCATCGAACCCGATTTCCGCCCGGCGAGGAAGGCCCACCCGGGCCTGCGCGTCACGGACATCGAGGCGTTCGCGGCCCGGCTGGAGGCACAGGGTGCACAGGTGCTCTGGGACGGCGACCTGCCGGGGCACCGGCGCTTCTTCAGCCACGACCCGGTGGGGAACCGGCTGGAGTTCCTGGAGCCGGTGAAGTGATCGGAGGAGTCAGAGCCGGTCGAGCGCGTCCGGCGTGATGTCGATGTCGATCGGGAACGGAACACCGGTCTTCAGCCGGTCGTGGTGGATCCCGGTCAGCGCGTACCCCTTGGACAGCGGGTCCAGCTCATAGACCCGCACCACCGGGTGCTGGTCGCTGCCGGCCGTCTCGACCAGCCAGAAGTTCGGGATACCGGCCGCCGCGTACTTCTGTGGCTTGGCGTCGCGGTCGCGGGCCTCCGAGTCGGGGGAGACGACCTCGACGGCGAGGAGGACGTCGGCGGCCTGGAAGCGGGTCAGTTCCGGCCCCGTGACCGAGTCCGCGTGCACGACGGAGATGTCCGGCTCCGGGCCGTTGCGGCGGTCCAGGACCACCGTCATCTCCCGCACTGCCTTCAGCTCGCGCGGCGCGGAGCTCCGCAGGCCGCACATCAACAGATCGATCATGCAGCTGTGGAAAAAGCGCTGCGGACTCAAGAAAACCAGGCTCCCGTCAAGCAGTTCCGTGTGCGGCGGGAGATCGGGCAAGGTGAACAGGTCGTCCACCGTGTATCCGTCCTGGGGCGGCACCGGCCAGCGGGAGCTGCGCGCGGTGATCGGCTCGGCGGTCATGGTTCCTCCCATGGACGGGATTCTTGGCCCTACCGACCACAGTAGAGGTCGTTTTCCCGTGATGTCATCACAACGAGTGACTATCACCCTTGCTCAGCTCTTCCGGTGCCCGATCAGCCGCGGCTTCGACTCCAGGTTCTCCAGGCCGTGCCAGGCCAGGTTCACCAGATGGGCCGCGACCTCCGCCTTCTTCGGCCTGCGGGCGTTGACCCACCACTGGCCGGTCAGGGCCACCATGCCCACCAGCGCCTGGGCGTAGAGCGGGGCCAGCTTCGGGTCGAAACCGCGGGCCTTGAACTCCAGGCCCAGGATGTCCTCCACCTGGGTGGCGATGTCGCTGATGAGGGAGGCGAAGGTGCCGGTCGACTGGGCGACGGGGGAGTCGCGGACCAGGATGCGGAAGCCGTCCGTGTACGTCTCGATGTAGTCGAGCAGGGCGAACGCGGCCTGCTCCAGGAGCTCGCGGGGATGGCCCGCGGTCAGGGCGCCGGTGACCATGTCGAGGAGCTGGCGCATCTCGCGGTCGACCACGACGGCGTACAGGCCCTCCTTGCCGCCGAAGTGCTCGTAGACGACCGGCTTGGAGACACCGGCGCGGGCCGCGATCTCCTCGACCGAGGTGCCCTCGAAGCCCTTGTCGGCGAAGAGGGTGCGGCCGATGTCCAGCAGCTGCTCGCGGCGTTCCTTGCCGGTCATCCGCACCCGGCGGGTGCGCCGGGCGGAGGAGGGACGTTTGTTCTCGCTGCTGGTGCTGGAGTCGGTCGCCACGTCGTCAATCATGCCGCGTCGGCGCGCGCGGGGTCGCGCCGGGCGCCGATACGACGGGAGGCGATCCGGGCGGAGTCGGGCCAGCGCGCGTCGGAGGCCCAGCCCAGCTTCTCGAACCAGCGGATCAGCCGGGCGCTCGAATCGATCTGCCCCCGCATCACCCCGTGCCGCGCACTCGTCGGGTCCGCGTGGTGCAGGTTGTGCCAGGACTCGCCGCAGGACAGGACCGCGAGCCACCACACGTTGCCGGACCGGTCACGGGACCTGAAGGGGCGCTTGCCGACCGCGTGGCAGATCGAGTTGATCGACCAGGTGACGTGGTGCAGCAGCGCCACCCGGACGAGCGAGCCCCAGAAGAAGGCGGTCGCCGCGCCCCACCACGACATCGTCACCAGACCGCCGACCAGCGGCGGGATCGCCAGCGACACGATCGTGAGGGTGAGGAAATGACGGGAGACGGCGCGGATCGCCGGGTCCTTGACCAGGTCGGGCGCGTACTTCTGCTGCGGGGTCCGCTCCTCGTCGAACATCCAGCCGATGTGGGCCCACCACAGCCCCTTCATCAGGGCGGGGAGGGTCTCGCCGAAACGCCACGGCGAGTGCGGGTCGCCCTCCGCGTCGGAGAAGCGGTGGTGCTTGCGGTGGTCGGCCACCCAGCGCACCACCGGACCCTCCACGGCCAGCGAACCCGCGACGGCCAGGGCGATGCGCAGCGGACGCTTCGCCTTGAAGGAACCATGGGTGAAGTAGCGGTGGAAGCCGATCGTGATGCCGTGGCAGCCGATGAAGTACATCGCCACGAGCAGGCCCAGATCGAGCCAGCTCACGCCCCGGCCCCAGGCCAGCGGCACCGCGGCGACCAGCGCCACGAACGGCACCACGATGAACAGCAGAAGGGCGATCTGCTCGATCGACCGTTTGTTGTCCCCGCCGAGCGTGGCGGAGGAAAGGGACTGACCGTCGGCCGCCGATGGCAGGGCGTCGTCGATCACGGAGGGGCTGGTGTTCATGGGGAGTCCCCTGGGGATGAGGAATACGACGGACAGCTCTGGCTACGCATCCGTAACCTACGGCTACGTAAGTATGGCAGCGCAGGGGCCCGTGGCACGAGAGCGCGACGGACCGCCCGCCGAAGGGAAACCCGAACGGGGCGCGAGCGTCGCCGATGGCGTGGACACCTATCCTGGTGGGGTCGGACAGCGCGGTCCGCACTCTGCTTTCCCGGGGTGGCGTCAGCACCGCTGCCGACCGCGGCCTCGGAGACCCCGTGCCCGCACGTCTCCCACCACCACCCTTGTTGGGAGTCGCTTCGCGACACACCTCCTCATTCACTGCAAGGAGCCGCACACTGTGAGCAGTGCCGACCAGACCCCCGCCGCCAGCCCCGAGCTGCGCGCCGACATCCGCCGCCTCGGCGACCTGCTGGGCGAGACCCTCGTACGCCAGGAGGGGCAGGAACTCCTCGACCTCGTCGAGCGGGTCCGCGCCCTGACCCGCACCGACGGCGAGGCCGCGGCCGAACTCCTCGGCGACACCGACCTGGAGACCGCCGCACGGCTCGTGCGCGCCTTCTCCACCTACTTCCACCTCGCCAACGTCACCGAACAGGTCCACCGCGCCCACGAGATGCGTGACCGGCGCGCCGCCGAGGGCGGCCTCCTCGCGCGTACCGCCGACCGGCTGAAGGACGCGGACCCGGAGCACCTGCGCGAGACCGTCAAGAACCTCAACGTCCGGCCCGTCTTCACCGCTCACCCGACCGAGGCCGCGCGACGCTCCGTGCTGAACAAGCTCCGCCGCATCGCCGAGCTGCTGGAGACGCCCGTCATCGACGCCGACCGGCGCCGCCAGGATCTGCGGCTCGCGGAGAACATCGACCTCATCTGGCAGACCGACGAGCTGCGTGTGGTCCGGCCCGAACCCGCCGACGAGGCCCGCAACGCCATCTACTACCTCGACGAACTGCACGCCAACGCCGTCGGGGACGTCCTGGAGGACCTGGCGGCCGAGCTGGAGCGGGTCGGCGTCGAGCTGCCCGCGGGCACCCGCCCCCTCACCTTCGGCACGTGGATCGGCGGCGACCGCGACGGCAACCCCAATGTGACGCCCGCCGTCACCCGGGAAGTGCTGATCCTCCAGCACGAGCACGGCATCACCGACGCGTTGGAGCTCGTCGACCACCTGCGCGGCCTGCTCTCCAACTCCATCCGCTACACCGGCGCCACCGACGAGCTGCTGACCTCGCTCCAGGCCGATCTGGAGCGCCTCCCCGAGATCAGCCCGCGCTACAAGCGGCTGAACGCCGAGGAGCCGTACCGCCTCAAGGCCACCTGCATCCGGCAGAAGCTCGTCAACACCCGCGAGCGGCTGGCCGGCGGCACCCCGCACCGCCCCGGCTGCGACTACCTCGGCACCGCCGAGCTCATCGCCGACCTGGAGCTCATCCAGACCTCGCTGCGCGAGCACCGCGGCGGACTGTTCGCCGACGGGCGGATGGACCGCACCATCCGCACGCTCGCGGCGTTCGGCCTGCAGCTCGCCACCATGGACGTGCGCGAGCACGCGGACGCCCACCACCACGCCCTCGGCCAGCTCTTCGACCGGCTCGGCGAGGAGTCCTGGCGCTACGCCGACATGCCGCGCGACTACCGGCAGAAGCTGCTCGCCAAGGAGCTCCGCTCGCGCCGCCCGCTCGCCCCGACCCCGGCCCCGCTGGACGCCGCGGGCGAGAAGACCCTCGGCGTCTTCCACACCGTCAAGGAAGCCTTCGAGCGCTTCGGCCCCGAGGTCATCGAGTCCTACATCATCTCGATGTGCCAGGGCGCCGACGACGTCTTCGCAGCCGCCGTCCTGGCCCGTGAGGCCGGACTGATCGATCTGCACGCCGGCTGGGCCAAGATCGGCATCGTGCCGCTGCTGGAGACCACCGACGAGCTGCGCGCCGCCGACGTCATCCTCGACGAGATGCTCGCCGACCCGTCGTACCGCCGGCTCGTCTCACTGCGCGGCGATGTGCAGGAGGTCATGCTCGGGTACTCCGACTCCTCCAAGTTCGGCGGCATCACCACCTCGCAGTGGGAGATCCACCGCGCCCAGCGCCGGCTGCGCGACGTCGCGCACCGCTACGGCGTACGGCTGCGGCTCTTCCACGGCCGCGGCGGCACCGTCGGCCGCGGCGGCGGCCCCTCGCACGACGCGATCCTCGCGCAGCCCTGGGGCACCCTCGAAGGCGAGATCAAGGTGACCGAGCAGGGCGAGGTCATCTCCGACAAGTACCTCATCCCGGCGCTCGCCCGGGAGAACCTGGAGCTGACCGTCGCGGCCACCCTCCAGGCCTCCGCGCTGCACACCGCGCCCCGCCAGTCCGACGAGGCCCTCGCCCGCTGGGACGCGGCGATGGACACCGTCTCCGACGCCGCGCACGCCGCGTACCGCAGGCTGGTCGAGGACCCGGACCTGCCCGCGTACTTCTTCGCCTCCACCCCGGTCGACCAGCTCGCCGAGCTGCACCTCGGGTCCCGTCCGTCGCGGCGCCCGGACTCCGGCGCCGGTCTGGACGGACTGCGGGCCATCCCGTGGGTCTTCGGCTGGACCCAGTCACGGCAGATCGTGCCCGGCTGGTACGGCGTCGGCTCCGGGCTCAAGGCGCTGCGCGAGGCCGGTCCGGACACCGTGCTGGACGAGATGCACGAGCACTGGCACTTCTTCCGGAACTTCATCTCCAACGTCGAGATGACGCTCGCCAAGACCGATCTGCGGATCGCCCGCCACTATGTCGACACGCTCGTCCCGGACGAACTGAAGCACGTCTTCGCCGACATCGAGGCCGAGCACGCGCTCACGGTCCAGGAAGTACTGAGGGTCACCGGCGGCTCCGAACTGCTCAGCACCAGCCCGGTGCTCCAGCAGACCTTCGCCATCCGGGACGCCTACCTGGACCCGATCTCCTACCTCCAGGTCTCGCTGCTGGCCCGTCAGCGCGGGGCGGCGGCACGCGGCGAGGAAGCGGACCCGCTGCTCGCCAGGGCCCTGCTGCTCACCGTGAACGGTGTCGCCGCGGGTCTGCGCAACACCGGCTGAGCCGCCGGGGCGCGGGTGCGGTCCCGCTCACAGGGCGAAGAACGTCGCCACCAGCAAGGCCGCGCCCGCGATCCCCGTGCCCCAGGCCGTCCGGGGCATCCGCAGACCGCCGCCGATGATCAGGGCGGCCAGCACCAGCGCGCCGCCCAGCGGCACCCAGGCGTGCAGGAAGCCGGCGGTGCCGGTGCGTACGACATCGTCCGTGCCGGGCTTCACGACGACCGGGAAACGGTCGCCCCTGCGTACCGCGACGGACTTGTCGATCGTCACCCGGGAACGCGCGGCGTCCTGCCCGGACGGCGCGAACGGACCGGTGCAGACATCGGCGCCGCAGCCCGTGACGGTCATCGTGCCGTGCTCGCGGCCCTTGGCCAGAACGATGTGGTGCGCCGAACCCCACGAGGAGTACCCGCCCGAGGCGAGCAGCAGCAGGACGACACAGCCCATGGCGGCGCTTCGGAGGTGGGCCAGGGCGCGGTGGGAGGAGCTCCGCTTCATGGGGAGCGATCCTTGGGCAGAGCAGCGCGCCTGGTCAACTTGTGGCCGAAAATCGCCGGGGTACCGGCGGGAATGTCAGCAGTTGTGCGCGCCGCGGCCTCGCCCGATTCGCGCTGCGGGCATCAGGAGTTGTACGCGCTCTGCGCGCGCTCCAGACCCTCCGCCAGCAGGCACTCCACCGAGTCGGCGGCCCGGTCCACGAAGTAGCCGAGCTCCTTGCGCTCGGTGGACGAGAAGTCCTTCAGCACGAAGTCCGCGACCTGCATCCGGCCCGGCGGCCGGCCGATCCCGAACCGGATCCGGTGGTAGTCGGCACCCATCGCCTTGGTCATCGACTTGAGCCCGTTGTGCCCGTTGTCGCCGCCGCCCAGCTTCAGCCGGAGCGTCCCGTAGTCGATGTCCAGCTCGTCGTGGATCGCCACGACGTGGTCGGTCGGCACCTTGTAGAAGTCGCGCAGCGCGGTGACGGGGCCGCCGGAGAGGTTCATGTACGACATCGGCTTGGCCAGGATCACCCGGCGGTTCTCCGGTCCCGGCGGGCCCATGCGGCCCTCGACGACCTGCGCCTGGGCCTTCTGGGCCCGCTTGAACTTCCCGCCGATCCGCTCGGCGAGGAGATCGGCGACCATGAAACCGACGTTGTGCCGGTTCGCCGCGTAATCGGGACCGGGGTTGCCGAGGCCCACGATGAGCCAGGGTTCGGTGGCGTCGGACATCTGCGCTCGGTCTCCTTCGCGTACGGATGGTTCCGGATGGCCCGGATACAGGGAAACGGGGCGGCGGGCCCTGGATAAGGAACCGCCGCCCCGTCAGTGAAGCAGTGAATCAGTGAAGCCGGGAGGGCGAGGCTCAGGCCTCGGCGCCCTCGGCGGCCTCCGCGGCCGGCTCCTCGGCCTGCGCGGCGACGACCTGCAGGACGATGGCGTCCTCGTCACCGGCCAGCACGGAGCCCTTGGGCAGCGGGACGTCCTTGGCGAGGATCGAGTCGCCGGCGTCCAGGCCCGCGATGGAGACCGTGACGGACTCGGGGATGTGGGTGGCCTCGGCCTCGACGAGCAGCGTGTTCTGCACGTACTCCAGGAGGTTGCCGCCCGGGGCCAGGTCGCCCTCGACGTGCACGGCGATCTCGACGCTGACCTTCTCGCCGCGCTTGACCGTCAGCAGGTCCACGTGCTCGATGTCGCCCTTGATCGCGTTGCGCTGCACGGCCTTGGGGATGACCAGGGTGTCCTTGCCCTCGATCTCCAGACCGATCAGGACGTTGGCGGTCTTGAGCGCCATCATCAGGTCGTGGCCCGGCAGGGTGATGTGAACCGGCTCGGCACCGTGGCCGTAGATGACCGCGGGAACCAGGTTGGCGCGGCGGGTGCGACGGGCGGCGCCCTTGCCGAACTCGGTACGGGCCTGGGCGGCGAGCTTGACCTCAGCCATGACTGCACTCCTCGTAGGGTGACGAAACTTGGACGGTCACCCGGCCCACGACAGGCCTGCTACGAAGAGCGCGTCGATAACGGACCGCCGTACACATGAGTACGGCCTCCCTCGCCGAGCAACTCGCTGAGTCTACCCGGCGGGGAGGCCGCACCCAAAGTGGATCTACGGCGGCGCTGTTCCTACTGCTCCTCGAAGAGGCTGGTGACCGAGCCGTCCTCGAAGACCTCGCGCACCGCGCGGGCGATCGTCGGGGCGATCGAGAGCACCGTGATCTTGTCGAGCTCCAGCTCGCCCGGGGTCGGCAGGGTGTCCGTGAAGACGAACTCACTGACCTTGGAGTTCTTCAGACGGTCCGCGGCCGGACCGGAGAGCACACCGTGCGTCGCCGTCACGATGACGTCCTCGGCGCCGTGCGCGAACAGGGCGTCGGCGGCGGCGCAGATGGTGCCGCCGGTGTCGATCATGTCGTCGACCAGGACGCAGACCCGGCCCTTGACGTTGCCGACGACCTCGTGGACGGTCACCTGGTTGGCGACATCCTTGTCACGGCGCTTATGGACGATCGCCAGCGGGGCGTCCAGACGGTCGCACCAGCGGTCGGCGACGCGCACACGACCGGCGTCCGGGGAGACAATCGTCAGTTTCGAGCGGTCGACCTTGGCACCGACGTAGTCGGCCAGTATCGGCAGCGCGAAGAGATGGTCGACCGGGCCGTCGAAGAAGCCCTGGATCTGGTCGGTGTGCAGGTCGATGGTGAGGATGCGGTCGGCACCCGCCGTCTTCATCAGGTCGGCGACCAGACGGGCCGAGATCGGCTCGCGGCCACGGTGCTTCTTGTCCTGGCGGGCATAGCCGTAGAACGGCACGATCACCGTGATGGAACGGGCCGAAGCGCGCTTCAGCGCGTCCAGCATGATGAGCTGCTCCATGATCCACTTGTTGATCGGAGCGGTGTGGCTCTGGATCAGGAAGCAGTCGGCGCCGCGGGCGGACTCCTGGAAGCGGACGTAGATCTCGCCGTTGGCGAAATCGAAGGCCTTCGTCGGCACGAGGCCGACACCCAACTGGTGCGCAACCTCCTCGGCCAGCTCGGGGTGGGCGCGGCCGGAGAAGAGCATCAGTTTCTTCTCGCCGGTCGTCTTGATCCCGGTCACAGCACAGTCTCCTCAGACGTGTTCCTGGCGCCGCGCATGTGTCCCGATGTGCGACGAGCCAGCCGAAATGGGATGAGCATCTATCACGGTACGCTGTGCTCGGCGCACCTGTTTCCGGTCAGCTTTCGCCTTCACGCTCCGAAGCGGCGGCCTGAGCAGCCTGCGCGGCGGCACTTCCCGGACGCTTGCGGGCCACCCAACCCTCGATATTCCTTTGCTGGCCGCGGGCGACGGCCAGCGAACCGGACGGCACGTCCTTGGTGATGACCGAGCCGGCCGCGGTGTAGACACCGTCCCCGACCGTGACGGGCGCCACAAACATATTGTCCGACCCAGTACGGCAGTGGGAGCCGATGGTGGTGTGGTGCTTGGCCACGCCGTCGTAGTTCACGAAGACGCTGGCGGCGCCGATGTTGGTGTGGTCGCCGATCGTCGCGTCGCCGACGTAGCTCAGGTGCGGGACCTTGGTGCCCTCGCCGATCGTGGCGTTCTTCATCTCCACGTACGTACCGGCCTTGGCCTTCGGCCCGAGCTTCGTGCCGGGACGCAGATAGGCGTACGGGCCCACCGTGGCGCCCTCGCCGACCTCGGCCCGGTCCGCGACCGTGTTGTCCACCCGCGCGCCCGCGCCCACGGCGGTGTCCGTGAGCCGGGTGTTGGGGCCGACCTCGGCGTCCTCGCCCAGGTGCGTGGCGCCGAGCAGCTGGGTGCCCGGGTGCACGATCGCGTCCCGCTCGTAGGTGACGGTGGCGTCGATCAGCGTGGACGCGGGGTCCACGACGGTCACACCGGCCAGCATGGCGCGCTCCAGCAGCCGCTGGTTCAGCAGCCGCCGGGCCTCGGCCAGCTGGACCCGGTTGTTGATGCCGAGGATCTCGCGGTGGTCGACGGCGACCGAGGCGCCGACCCGGTGTCCGGCCTCGCGCAGGATCGAGAGCACATCGGTGAGGTACTCCTCGCCCTGGCTGTTGTCGGCGCGGACCTTGCCGAGGGCGTCCGCGAGCAGTCGGCCGTCGAAGGCGAAGACCCCGGAGTTGATCTCCCGGATCGCGCGCTGGGCCTCGGTGGCGTCCTTGTGCTCGACGATCTCGGTGACCGCGCCGGTGGCCGGGTCGCGGACGATCCGGCCGTAGCCGGTGGAGTCCGGGACCTCGGCGGTCAGCACGGTGACGGCGTTGGAGTCGGCCGTGTGGGTGGCGGCGAGCGCGGTGAGGGTCTCGCCGGAGAGCAGCGGGGTGTCGCCGCAGACGACGATCACGGTGCCCTCGACGGCCCCGCCGAGCTCGTCGAGACCGACACGCACGGCGTTGCCGGTGCCCCTCTGCTCGGCCTGGTGGGCGGTCCGCAGCAGGTCGTCGACGGCGGTGAGGTGCGCGCTGACCCGCTCGCTCTCGTGGCCGACGACCACGACGAGGTGCTCGGGGTCCAGTTCTCGGGAGGCGGCGACGACATGTCCGACGAGCGAGCGCCCGGAGATCTCGTGCAGGACCTTGGGGGTCTTCGACTTCATGCGGGTGCCCTCACCCGCTGCGAGGACGACGACGGCTGCCGGGCGGTTGGCGCTCACGGGTATGTCCTTCGGCTTCGGGTGGGGGACATCCGAAGGATACCGGGGGCGTGGGAGTCGGACATGCGTGCGGGCCCCGACCGTGGTGGTCGGGGCCCGCATTTTGTGGGCTCCGCCGCTAGGACTCGAACCTAGACCGAACATCTCCAAAGGATGCCGTGCTGCCGATTACACTACGGCGGATCACTGCGTCAGACCTTACCCGAGCCGGAGTTGGGCTTGGGTGGCGATTCCGCGCCACCATCCCTCAATACGACGATACAAGTCGGCGCCTTTGGACACCCGGACGACAAGACATCCCCTGTACTCGGCGCCCACGTTCTTCCGTACCGTCTTGGGGTTGTGCTTCTTCAGCGTCGTCTTCCGGAAGATCGAGACGTCTGCATGAACCAGGTCGGCCCAGGAGAGCTCGGCGGCCGTCACGTCGGCGGACTCATGGATCATCACTCGGTACTGCAGGCGTTCCCGCGCGATGCCGAGCAGGTCGAGCCATGCGAGGAAGACCTTCACGACGTCCGGGTCGCTGTTGATGAAGGTGACTGTCTCCCGTCGGCTGTACGGCTTGTCCTTGCTCCCCTCCGCCCAGTAGAGGGCCACACCTGCGAAGAAGAGTTCTCGGTCACTCATCGTTCCCACCTCGCCCTCCGCGGCGTCCTTCGTCTGCTGCCGCGTGGCGTCCCGTACCGCCAGCTCGTGGTCCCAGCGCATCCGCCCGGCAAGGCGAGCCTGCTCGACAGCACTGTGATCGGGAACAGGCTTCGGGAGATCCCGCACCCACAGTGAGATCGAGCTCTTCGAGCAGCCCAGCTCCACCTGGATCCGGTCGTACGTCATGCCCTGACGCCTCAGCTCCCGCGCCTTCTCCCGCAGGCCGTCCTTGGCGTTCGGGCGCTTCGTCCACTCGGGGGCGGGCTCGCCCTCCAGGAGGCGGTTGAGGATGTCGTTGTTGTGGACGTGGAGCCGGTCGCGGATCTGTCGGCGGCTGAGACCCTGCCGACGCAGGGCGATCGCCTGTTCGCGCAGCCCTTCGAAGTCGGCGTACTTGCTCGTGATTTCCGTCATGCGCCGAGCGTCGTCCGGAATGCGGACGTCCGGTGCGAAAGCCTGATCGATTCACTATTTCAAGCGATAAGTGGTGGTTCGATCTCTGTTCGGCAGACGTACGTGCTGCCCAGGTCACCCCAGAACGAGGTGCGCCCGCCCGTAGGCTGGACGCCATGACCGCAACGGGGGCATACCGGGAAGCCGCGGGTACGACCACCCGCGGCTATGGGTGGTGGGAGCGGCGGCGCGGCGTCGCTCTGGACGTGGGGCTCGCGCTCCTGTCGGCGCTGGAATGCGCACTGGAAGGGGTGGAGTTCGCCCAGGACACCGGGCTGCCGGTGCCGGTCGGCGTGGTGTTCGGGCTGCTCGCGGGGTCCGTACTGGTGGTGCGGCGGCGCTGGCCGATCGCCGTGGTGCTGGTGTCGATCGCGACCACGCCCGCCGAGATGGGCTTCCTGATGGGCCTGGTCGGCCTCTACACGCTGGCCGCCTCCGAGGTACCGCGGAGAATCACCGCGGTGCTGATGGGGATGTCCTTCGCGGGGACGTTCATCGTCACGTACGTACGGCTGCGGCAGAGCGTCTCCCAGCAGGCCGACTTCGGGCCCGGCAACTGGTACGTGCCGCTGATGTCCCTCTTCATGTCCCTCGGGCTCACCGCGCCGCCCGTGCTGTTCGGCCTCTACATAGGGGCGCGGCGCCGGCTGATGGAGAGCCTGCGGGAGCGGGCGGACTCGCTGGAGCGGGAACTGTCGCTGCTCGCCGACCGCGCCGAGGAGCGGGCCGAATGGGCGCGTACGGAGGAGCGCACCAGGATCGCCCGCGAGATGCACGACGTGGTCGCCCACCGGGTCAGCCTGATGGTCGTGCACGCCGCCGCGCTCCAGGCCGTCGCGCCGAAGGACCCGGCGAAGGCGGTGCGGAACGCCGCGCTGGTCGGCGACATGGGCCGCCAGGCGCTGACCGAGCTGCGCGAGATGCTCGGGGTGCTGCGGGCGGGGGATCCGGTGACGCCCCGGTCGGCGCAGGTGCCGCTCGCCTCGGTCGGGAAGGCGGCCGCCGCCGCGGCTGCCGCGGCGGCGGAGGACGGGCCCCGGCTGCACGAGGTGGAGACCCTGGTCGGGGAGTCCAGGGCGGCCGGCATGACCGTGGAGCTCTCGGTGGACGGCGAGGTCCGCCCGTACGCGCCCGAGGTGGAGCAGACCGCGTACCGGGTGGTGCAGGAGGCCCTGACGAACGTGCACAAGCACGCGGCGGGCGCGAAGACGTGGGTACGGCTCGCGCACCGTGGCGCGGAGTTCGCGATGCAGGTGGAGAACGGCCCGTCGGACGCGGCCACGGCGGACGCGGGGCTGCCGAGCGGGGGCAACGGGCTCGTCGGCATGCGGGAGCGGGTGCTGGGGCTCGGCGGCGTCTTCGTCTCCGGCCCGACGGACGCGGGGGGCTTCCGGGTGTCGGCGGTGCTGCCGGACCAGGGGGCGGCCTGAGGGCCGGAACGTGCCGGCGGGCCGGAGGATCGGGCCGGTCAGCCCGAGACCAGGCGTTCCGGCTGGATGCCGCCGACCAGGGTGGCCAACGCCTGGTCGATGTCCGGGCCGAGGTACCAGTCCCCGGTGTGGTCGACGCTGTACACGCGTCCTTCGGTGTCGATCGCGAGGACCGCCTGCCCGTCCCCCTCCTCGCCCAGCGGGCTGACCTCGGTCTCCAGCGCCCGGCCGAGGTCACCGAGCGTGCGGGCGAGATGCAGCCCGCACATCGGGTCGATGCGCACCGGGGCCGGTGCGATCTGCCGGCCAGGCGCGGACGCCGTGATGTGCAGTCCGCCGAACTCCGCCCACGCCTCCACGGCCGCGGGGAAGATCGCGTGCTGATGGCCGGCGGGCGAGGCGTGCGAGCGCAGCGCGTCGGCCCACTCCTCGGCCTGCCGGATGTCCCAGCGGCCGGGCTGCCAGCCCGCGGCACGCAGGGCGGCGTCGACGGCGACGGGGAAGCGGGTCGAGGCATGGCGGTCGCGGCCCGTGGGGCCCGCCTGTTCGGGTAGGTCGGTTCGGTCGTGCATCGGCGCGCGATCAGCCCTTCTCGGCGGTGGTCGCCGCCTTGGTGGTCGTGAGGTCGACGGGACGTACGCCGAAATGGGCGAGCATCGCCGTGCAGGAGCGGCACGGCGGCGCGTAACTGCCGTGCATCGGGTCGCCGTCCTCACGGATGCGCCGTGCGGTGAGTCGCGAGTGCTTCAGCGCGCGGCGGGCCTCGCCGTTGGTCAGCGGCTTGCGCTGGGCCCGCTTGGAACGGCCGGCCTCCGCCGCGGTGAGCTGCCGGGAGAGCAGTATCGCCTCGGGGCAGCGGCCGGTGAAGCGTTCGCGCTGGCCGCTGGTGAGGGTGTCGAGGAAGTCCTGGACCAGCGGGTGCAGCACGGGCGGCTGGTCGCCCTTGCCCGCGGTGCAGGTGAGCGTCTCGCCGCGTACGGACAGCGCCGCCGCCACCGCGGGCAGGATGCCGTCGCGGCGGTGGTGCAGGCGGGGCGTGCTGCCGGCCTCGGTGCTGCTCCAGCTGAGGCGTGGGTCCCCGGATGTGACTGGTTGTGCAGTGTGCATGGTGCGTTTCCCTCCCGTGCCCGCAGCGGCAGCTGCGCGATGTGCACGCCCCCCGAGTTGCGGTGACAGCCTGCCAAATGTCCCGGCTGGTCGGAAAGCTGGGGCAGGGATACACCCGTCCGTGTCGCCTCGCGGTGGCAGTGGCGTCGCCCGTCCGTCACGCCGCTGTGACGGTTCGTGACGGCGGGCCCGGGGGCGGGACCCCCTCTTGCGCCACCGCATAGGCTGTGCCCGGACCGCCCCTTGGGCAGGTCGGTCCTCACCAGTCAGACGCAGCAGGGGGCAACCGCCATGACGACAGGTCGGCTCGGGCAGCAAGCCGCGCCACCGAACGCGGCCTACGCCGGGCAGCTCGTGCATTTCCCGGACCCGGTCCGGGCGTCCCGCCACCCCAGAGGTGTGCGCATGGACGAGAACGGCAGCCCGGACTTCGCGCCGTACGCGCGCGCCGCCGCCGAGATCGCCGAGCCCCCGCAGGGCTTCGGCGTCGACGAACTGCGGCTGACCGACTACGTCTCGGCCAACGCGGCGCTGGCGGCGTCCGGCCATGAACTGTGGGACACGATTCCCGCGGTCGCCACCCCGCACGGCTGGACCTGGCACCACGCGCCCGGCGGCCGTCGTATGGAACTGATCCCGGTCGAGGTCAAGGCGCTGCTCCGGCACCACGGCGGCCTGGCCGCCACCGCGGTCGACCAGAACAAGCGCGGCACCCGCCCGCTGCAGGAGACGCGGCCCGCGCACTTCCGGCTGCCCAAGGGTGCCGTCGCGGTGAGCGAGCAGCAGATCCTGGGCGTCGAGGAGGACCTCGGGTACCGGCTGCCCGGCGCCTACCGCTCCTTCCTCAAGGCGGCGGGCGGCTCGGCCCCGGTCGGCGCGGCGCTCGACGCGGAGCTCGGTCTCCTGGTCGACCAGCCGTTCTTCACGGTGCGCGAGGAGGCCGCCGTGAACGATCTGGTGTACGTCAACAAGTGCCTGCGGGACCACCTCACCAAGGACTACCTGGGCGTCGCCTTCGTCCAGGGCGGCATCCTCGCGGTGAAGGTGAAGGGCAACGGTGTCGGTTCGGTCTGGTTCTGCGCGTACGACGACGCCCGGGACCAGGACGGCTGGAACGTGCAGGAGCGGGTGGACCGGCTGCTGCTGCCGTGCGGCGGTGACTTCGACGCCTTCCTTCAGCGTCTGGCGGGCAACCCGCCGGAGCTGGAGACCGTGGCGAACCTGATGGTGGACGGCGGCTTCGCGCGGGCCGTCCCGGTGGAGGGGTGAGCGCGATGGTGACCTTCGCGCAGGCGCAGGAGCGCGCGGACGACTGGATCAACGGCGACATGCCCGCGTACCAGCACCGCGAGGTGCGGGTGCGGGAGTTCGAGCTGGGCTTCGTGGTGTGGGGCGAGGACCGTGCCGATGGTCCCGTCTCGGACGGCGGTCGGCAGCGGCTGGTGATCGCCCGGGACAGCGGTGAGGCCACCCTGTGGCCGGGGCTGCCGGTGGGCGAGGTGATCCGGCGCTACGAGGAGGAGTACGGCGCGCAGGACGTGGCACCGGTCGCTCCGGAGCCGCCGCAGCGCATCGACCTGAATCAGACGTCCTTCCTGTTGAGCCCTCCGGAGTGGCTCCAGGAGGCGGCCGACAAGCTGGGCATCCCGGACCACCGGGCGGACCGGGACGGGGGCGCGCGGCCCCCCGTCGCCCCTGCCGCCCCCGTGCCCGCGGCGGCGCGGGGCGGGCAGGCCGCGTACGAGCCCACCGCCAACGACGGCGTTCCGGTCTCCCCGCCGAACGTGCCCGCCGGTGCCACCCCCTGGACCGGGACCGACACCAACGCGGACTCCGACGACGGTGCGGTGCCGCTGCCCGCCACGGTGTTCGCGCCGCCGCTCTCGGGCTCCGACGACGACGGCACCCCGCCGCCGGTCGTGCCCGCCGACGCGCCGACCGCCCTGATGTCCGGCGGCAGCCGGCTGCCCAGGACCGCGATCGTCCCCGGCCTGGAACCGCAGGGTGCCGGCGGCCCCGCTTCCGGGGCACCCGCCCAGGGCGCCCCGGGCGCTCCCGGCGCCGGTGACATAGCGGACGCGACCACCCGCAAGGCGGCCGTGCCGCCGCGCGGTACGCGCGGGGGCGGTTCGACGACCCCGCCGCCGCCCGGTGCCCCCGGTGTGCCGGGCGCCCGGCCCGGCGCTCCCGTGCCGCCGCCCTCGGGACCGGGTGCGCCCGGCGCTCCGGCGGGCGGGTATCTGCCGGGCGGGCTTGTCTCCCAGCAAGGTGCGCCGGGGGTTCCTGGTGCGCCGCTGCCTCCTGGCCCTCCGGGTCCGCCGGTGCCTCCTGGTTCGACGCCTCCGCCGGGTGGGGGTGTGCACCATGCGGCGACGATGCTGGCCGATCCGAGCATGGGCGGTCCCGGTGCGCCGCAGCCTCCCGGTGTGCCGCAGCCTCCCGGTCCGCCCGGTCGGCCGGGTGTTCCGGGTGCGCCGGTGCCTCCTGGTTCGACGCCGCCGCCGGGTGGGGGTGTGCATCATGCGGCGACGATGCTGGCCGATCCGAGCATGGGTGGCCCCGGCGCCCCGCAGCCCCCCGGTCCCCCCGGCCCGCCCGGAATGCCGCAGGGCGTCGGCCCCGGCCCCGTACCGCCGAATCCGCACACCCCGCCGCCCCCGGCGTACGGCTATCCGCAGGCGCCGAGCGGTCAGCCGACCGTCGGCCCCGGCTATCAGGCCGTGCTGCGCTACCGCGCGCCCGACGGCAGCGAGCAGCAACTGATCCGCCGCTCGGCGCCCGGCACCCCGCACCCCGAGTGGCAGATGCTGCATGAGCTGCGGGCCATGAACGTGCCGCCGCAGCAGGTCATCGAGCTGCACACCGAGCTGGCGTCGTGCGAGCTGCCCGGTGGTTACTGCGCGCGGATGATCCGTGAGACCTGGCCGCAGGTGCGGATCACCAGCGTCGCCCCGTACGGCACCGATCACGCCAGCCGGCAGCAGGGCATGCAGCATCTGCTCACGCATCAGGGCGAGCTGCACCAGGTGGCGGACGGGCCGGCGCGCCCGGCGCCGGTGCGTGCGCCGCTGCCGCAGATGCCGCCCGCGCCGCAGGTGCCGCCGGAGGTCGTCGCGCAGGAACTGCTGCAGAGCTTCGGCCCGCAGGGCATCCTCCGCTTCGACCAGCGCGCGGTGTCCCGTCAGGGTGTGCCCGAGACCGTGGCACAGACCCTGGTGTGGGCGGGGCTGCCCGCCGACTTCGGGCCGTTCTTCTGGGCACAGCCGGGCCGGCCGGTGGTGCCGACGCTGGCCGAGCTCGCCGCGCAGCGGCAGGTGCAGGCCGCCCCGGACGCCGGGTCGTACCTCGTCATGGGGACCGATTTCGGCCGGGCGATCTGCGTCCAGTACGGCACGGCGAACATCGTGGCCGTGCCGGTCGAGGCGGGTTCCCCCGCGGGCGGGCACGGTCAGTCGGTGGCGCCGCAGTTCGTGAACACCGGGCTGCCGGAGTTCCAGCGCTCGATGGCGCTGCTCGGCCGGATGTGGCGGCTGCGCTTCGGGCTCACCCCCGAGCAGGCGGGCCGCTGGACGGTCGACTTCCAGGCCCAGCTGGTGGCGCTGGACGCGGCGGCGCTGGCGTCGCCGGAGAGCTGGTGGTCCGTACTCCTTGAGCAGATGTGGGACGGGCTGATCTGACCCGGCAGCCGTGCGAGGGCGCCCGGACCCCGACCAGGGGCCGGGCGCCCTCGCAGGGTCTGTGATGCCCGTCGCTTCCGTCCGGAACGCGGCCGATCGATTCCGACTTCTGTGCCAATTACCGCATCCTTGACGTATTGCTGGTGATTCGGAGAGTCGGAAAGAGGCTTCAAGGATGAGTTCTGCACCGGTGTCCCCGCACGGCTTCGTCGTGGTGCGAGGGCGCGGCTACCGCCCGGAGCAGGTGGACAACAGAGCGGCCGATCTGTCGGCGGAGCGGGACGGGGCGCGGGAGCAGGTGTCCCGGCTGACCGCGCTGGTCGACGAGTTGTCGGCCGAGTCGGCGCGGCTGGACGAGGTTGTCGCCGCGCTCGCTCCGCAGAACTACGCATCGCTCGGTGAGCGTGCCCAGCGGATCCTGGGGCTCGCCGAGAGCGAGGCCCAGGACGTCCGGGGCGCCGCCCAGGAGGAGGCGCAGGCGCTGCGGGACGCGGCGGACGAGGCGGGCCGCGGGCTCCGCGCGTCGGCGAGCGCGGACTCCGAGGCGATGCGGACGGCGGCCGGGAAGTACGCCGACGAGACGCTGGCCACGGCCCGGGGCGCCGCCGAGGAGGCCGTCGCCGAGGCCCGCCAGGAGGCCGCGGAGGTCCGGGAGCAGGCGGAGTCGGCGATGGCCGAGACGCGGCGTCGTACCGCGAGCGTTCTCGCGCACCAGGAGCAGGAGCACGCCGAGCGGTGGAAGACGGCCGAACGCGAGCTGGCCGAGGCCGAGGCCGCGCAGGCGGCGCGCCACGACGAGCAGATCGAGCGGGTGGAGGCCCGCCTGGCCGAGGCGCGGCGGGCGCTGGCGGAGACCGAGGAGGCCGCACGGCACGGCCAGGAGGACGCCGACGCGCGGGGCGCGGAACTGTTCGCGGCGGCCCGGGTCCGCGAGGAGCGGGTGGTCCGGGAGACGGAGCGGATCCTGCGGGAGCACGAGGAGGGCCGCGAGGAGGTGCAGGCGCACATGGCGCACGTACGGAACTCGCTCGCGGCGCTCACCGGGCGGGTGGCCCCGGATCCGGCGGAGGACTGAGCCGTACGGCTCCGGCGGAGGTCAGGCTGCCCGCCTGTTGCCGGTTGGGCGGCTGCGCAGTGCCGCGCGCACCGTTTCGACGGAGTCGGCTCCGGTGCGCTCGCCATGGCCGGGCGGGCCGTCGCTGTCCCGGCAATCGCCGCAACTGCCGGGCCGGGCGGCGCGGAAGACGCGTTCGCAGCCACCGTCGCAGGTCTGCCAGGGCAGCACATCCGAGAGTGGCCCGGGGCCTTGGCCCCGGACCCCCGAGTCGGCGCGCGTGTTCAGTCGGCGGTGGGCTGGTCGGGCAGTTCGGCGCGCAGGGTGAGGCCGCCGTCCGGGTTGGGGTGTGCGGACAGGGTGCCGTGGTGGGTTCGGGTGATGGCCTGTACGACGGCCAGGCCGAGGCCCGAGCCGTTTCGGTAGGGGGTGGTGCCGCGCCGGAACGGCTGGAACAGGTCGTCCACGTCGTCGGCTGCCACGACCGGCCCGGTGTTGCGCACCTCGATGCTGCTGCGGGCGGCGGTGCGGGCCGTAGTGATCCGGATGGAGCCGCCGGGGTGGTTGTGGCGCACTGCGTTGGACACGAGGTTGTGCACGAGCTGGCCGAGCAGCACCGCGTCGCCGGTCAGCGGGGCGGGGGTCAGCGCGGTGTCGATGCGCACCTCCAGCCGCTGCGCCTCGTCGGCGATCTGGCCGACGGTGCCGCGCACGAGGTCCGCCAGGTCGGTCGGATGCGGTTCGAGCATGCCGCTCTCCCCGCGGGCAAGGGCCAGGAGCGAGGCGAGCAGGCGCTCGCTGCGCTCGGTGGCTGCCAGGGCGCGCCGCAGCGCCGGCTCCAGGTCTGCCGGCACCCGGCCCTGGGCCAGGGGGATCTCCAGCGCGGTGCGCTGCACGGTCATCGGGGTGCGCAGCTCGTGCGAGGCCTGCGCGGTGAAGCGGCGCTGGTCGGCGAAGGCGCGCTCCAGGCGGTTGAGCATGGCGTCGAAGGTGTCGGCGAGTTCCTTGACCTCGTCGTCGGGCCCCATCAGGGCGAGCCGGTCGTGCAGGTTGGCGTCGTTGATGTGCCGGGCGGTCGCGGTGACCTTGCCGATGCGGGACAGGGAGCGGCGGGCCACCCACCAGCCGGCGACCAGCGACAGTGCGGCGACGGCGAGCAGTACCAGCAGCGAGCGGGTGAGCAGGTCGTGCAGCACCGCGTCGCGGAAGTCCTCGAACCGGTTGGCGGGGGTGGACTGCGCCGCCTCGACGGCCGGTGCCGTCTCGGAGGGTGCCGTCTCGGCGGCCGGTGCCGTCTCGGCGGGTGCGTCGGGCGGGAAAGCGGGCTGCTGCGCGGTGGTGGGCAGGACGACCTGGCGGTGGGCCTCCAGTACCTGGTGCACGCTGAGCCAGTTCAAGGCGAGTAGGACGCTTCCCCCGGCGAGCAGTATCGCGGTGTTGAGCAGCGCCAGGCGGGTGCGGATGGTCGGCCCGCGGCCACGGTCCCGGTCGAAGCGGAGACGGAGGCGGGGGCCGGAACGGACGGCCTTCACAGCTTGTAGCCGAAGCCGGGCACGGTCTCGATCAGCGGCGGTTCGCCGAGTTTGCGCCGCAGTTGGTGCACGGTGACTTTGACGGCGCTGCGCGACTCGGGCGGGGTCTGCCAGACGGTGTCGCGCAGCTGCGCCGGGGTGAGGATGCCGCCGTCGGCTTCCAGCAGTGCCTCCAGTACGCCCAGCTCCTTCGGGGTCAGCCGGAGCAACCGCCCGTCGCGTTCGGCGAGGCGGCGCACGGTGTCCACGCGCACCCCGCGCCGTTCCAGCACGGTGGGCGTGCCAGCCGGGCCGCGGCGGCCCAGGGCGCGCAGCCGGGCCACCAGTTCGAGGTAGGAGAACGGCTTGGTGAGGTAGTCGTCGGCGCCCTGGCCGAGGCCGTCGACGATGTCGGACAGGGTTCCGGCGGCGGTGAGCATCATCACCCGTGCCGGGTATCCGGCCGCGTTCAGGGTGCGGCAGACGGCGTCGCCGCCGACCACCGGAAGGTCGCGGTCGAGTACCAGAACGTCGTAGGAGGTCGCGGAGGCCATCTGCAGCGCGGTGGCGCCGTCGTGGGCGATGTCGGCGCTCATGCCCTCGCCGCGCAGGCCGTCTGCGATCATCTCGGCCAGCTCCTCCTCGTCCTCGACGATCAGCACCCTCATCTGCCGCTCCGCTCCGTGCGTCGTGTGACCGCGCTGCGTTCGCTGCCGCGTTGATGACCAGTCTCGCCGCCCGCCGGTTAGCCGCGGGTTGGCCGCGGATGACCGGGGGCTAACCGGTGCGCGCGTACACCTGGTGCACCGGACGCCGGTTGGCGGCTCCGGGTATCTGCCAGCATCCGGGAGGTATGTGATGAAGCACATGACGGGCCGGGCGGCAGGGGCGACTCTGGTCGCCGCTGTCGCGGTCCTGGCCCTGGGTGGCTGTTCGTCCGGTGCGGACACCGCGCCGAAGGTCGCCGGGGCCCGCACCGGTACGGTCAAGCCGCAGGACGAGGGGGCGGTCAAGCAGGCGTGGGTGCAGTGCATGCACGAGGCCGGCCAGACCTCCGTGCAGGTCAACAAGCAGGGGCAGGTCGAGATTCCGGCCGCGGAGGCCGGGGGGGATGGATCGGGCTCCGGTGTGGACTCCGGCGCCGACGCCATGCAGAAAGCGATGACCGCATGCGACGCCAAGGTGCCGGGCATGCGGCAACTCGCCGACAAGGGACTGTCCAAGAGGGTGGAGCGGGCCCGGCAGCTCGCTGTCTGCCTGCGCAAGCATGGACTGACGGTAGCTCAGGTGCCGGATCCTGAACCGAAGTTCAGCGGCAATTTGGCCATCGCGGTCGGCATCGACGTGGCCGCGTTCGACCGGGCGTACGCCATCTGTGGCAAGGACTTCCAGGACGTGGGCGTCACCTCGCTGGGCGAGGACGGGCAGTGAGCATGTCGATGGACGACGACACCCGCGGCCTCGGGGCGGCGCCGGGCCCGACTGCGCCGCAGCCGCCCGGCGGGCCGGAACCGGGCACGCCGCAGCCCCGCCGTCGAAGCCGGCTGCTGCGCCGCTCCGGCATCGCGCTGCTCGTGGTCGCGGTGCTGTCCGGCGGCGGTGTGGCGGTGGTCGGACAGCCCTGGCGCTCGCACGACACCCCGACCGCGCGGCCGAACGCAGGCACCGGCACGGCCGTCGTTCAGCGCACCTCGCTGTCCTCCGGTATGCGCCTGGGCGGCAGGCTCGACTACGGCACGGGTGTGGAGGTGACCGGGCAGGGCCATGGGACGGTGACCAGGCTCCCCGCGCCCGGCGACGTGATCAAGCCCGGCGGAGCCGTATGGGAGATGGACGGCAGACCCGTGGTGCTGTTCACCGGTGAGCGGCCGTTGTGGCGCGAGCTTGCCGAGAAGATGCCCGACGGCCCGGACGTCAAGCAGCTCAAGCGCAACCTGGTGGATCTCGGCTACGCGAGCGGCCTGGGCCTGACCGTCGACGAGAAGTTCACCGCGGCCACCACCGTCGCGGTCAAACGCTGGCAGAAGGCACTCGGTCTGGAGCAGACCGGAAAGGTCGAGCTCGGCCGGGTGGTGGTGCTGCCGATGCCTGTGGTGCGGGTGAAGGAAGTCACCGCGAAGCTCGGGCAGCAGCTCGCCGCCGGCACCGTTCTGCAGGTCACCGGCCCCGAGGTGGTGGCCACGGTGCAGCCCGACGACGAACAGCTGCCGCAGTTCGCACCGGGCAGCACTGTCTCACTGGAGCTCACCGGCGGCCGCACCGCGCAGGGCAGGGTGCGCGGTTTCGCCCGCAGCGGCGACGGGCAGAGCGGCGGAGAAAACGGCGGCGCAGACGGCGCCGGGGGCAGCCAGAAGGCCACGGTCACCATCAAGGTCACCGACCAGCAGGCGGCCCGCAAGGCGCTGAAGGACGCGCAGCCCGGCGTCACCGTCACCATCACCGACCGCAGCGCGAAGGACGTGCTGGTGGTGCCGGTGACCGCGTTGCTGGCGCTCGCCGAGGGCGGCTACGGCGTGCAGGTGGTGCACGACGGCCGGGCGCCGGTCCTGGTGCCGGTCAAGGTCGGCCTGGTCGCCAACGCCCGCGCCGAGATCTCCGGCGGTATCCGCGAGGGCGACCGGGTGGTGGTGCCGTCGTGACCGCCGGTGCCTCCCATCCGGCCGCCCGGTCCGCCGGCGGGGCCGTTCCGGTGTTGGAACTGCAGGGCGTGGTCAAGGAGTACGGGGAGACGGCGCCACTGCGGATCCTGCATGGCATCGACCTGGTGGTGCGCCACGGTGAACTGCTGGCCGTCGTCGGCCCGTCGGGTTCGGGGAAGTCCACCGTGCTGTCGCTGATCGGTGCACTGGAGCGTCCCACGGCAGGCAGGATCAGCCTGGACGGGCATGATCTGGCGGGTCTGCGCGAGCGGCAGGTGGCCGCGCTGCGAGCCCACCGCATCGGCTTCGTCTTCCAGCAGTTCTTCCTGCTGGCGGGGCTGAGCTGCGTGGAGAACGTGGCCACCGGGCTGCTGTACACGGGCGCGAGCGCCCGCGTACGGCGCAGACGCGCGGTGGAGGTGCTGCGGCGGGTCGGGCTCGGGCACCGCCTGGACCACCGCCCGGAGCAGTTGTCGGGCGGGGAGAAGCAGCGAGTAGCAATCTCCCGTGCGGTTGCCGGGCGTCCGGCGCTCCTGCTGGCGGACGAGCCGACCGGGGCGCTGGACAGCGCGTCCGGCGCGGCCGTCGTCGACCTGCTGCGGGAGCTGAACGAGGACGGCACAACGGTGGTGGTCATCACCCACGACCGGGAGCTGGCGGCGTCGTTCCCGCGGCGCGTCGGCATCCAGGACGGGCGGATCGCGTTCGACGAGCGCGGCACCGCGTCGGTGGCCGGGGGCGGTGCCCGGTGAACTTCCACGCCCACAACCACACCCGCGGCGACTACGAGGGCAGGCTGCCCCGTCCGGTCCGGCTGCGCCCGTCCGACCTGCTGCGGCTGGGCCTGCTGGGGCCACGCACCCGCCGGCTGCGCTCGGTACTGTCCGCGCTCGGCATCGCCCTGGGCATCGCCGCAGTCGTCGCGGTCACCGGTATCTCGGCGTCCAACCAGGCGCATCTGCTGGACCGCCTCGACCGGCTCGGCAGCAACCTGATCACGGTGGCGCCAGGAAAGGACGCCTCCCAGCGGCTCGTGCCGCTGCCCCCGCAGGCGCCGGTGATGCTGGGCAGCATCGCCCCGGTGCAGAAGGTCACCGCCACCGGCGCGACCAAGGCGTCCGTCTACCGCAACGACCTGGTACCGGACGGCCAGACCAACAGCCTGACCGTGCTGTCCGCGCGCCTGGACCTGCTGGACGCACTGCACGCGACGCTGCGCGCCGGCCGCTGGCTCGACACCGCCTCGCAGAACCTGCCCGTGGTGGTGCTCGGCGACGCCGCCGCCAGACGGCTGGGCGTCACCGCCCCCGGGGAGCGGGTCTGGCTGAACGGTAAGGGCATCACCGGCGACTGGTACCAGGTGTCCGGAATCCTCCAGCCCGACGAACTGGCGCCCGAGATCGACTCCACCGCACTGGTCGGCGCCCCCCGGGCGCAAGCGCATCTGGGCGCAGACGGCACACCGGCGACGGTGTATGTGCGCGTGCACCCCGACCGGGTGGCCGATGTGCAGGCCGTCGCCGGGGCCACCGCCAACCCCGCCCACCCCACCATGGTCGCCGTCTCGCGGCCCTCGGACCTCCTCAAGGCCCGCGCGGAGACGCAGGACACGCTGACCGGACTGGTCCTCGCCCTGGCGGGGGTGGCGCTGTTGGTCGGAGGGGTGGGCATCGCCAACACCATGGTGGTGGGGGTGATGGAACGACGCGGCGAAATCGGCCTGCGGCGCGCCCTGGGCGCCCGGCAGGGACAGATCGCCGCGCAGTTCCTGATCGAGGCGGTCCTCCTGGGGGCCCTCGGCGGCCTTGCCGGGGCGGCGATCGGCGCGGCGTCGGTGTACGGGTACGCCGCCGCGCACGACTGGCCGGCGACCGTCCCGGCGATATGGGCCGCAGCCGGACCGGCGACCGCCGTGGTGGTCGGTACCGTCGCGGGCTTGTATCCGGCGCTGCGTGCCGCCCGCATGTCGCCCACCGAAGCCCTGCGCGCCACATAGGCGCACGGGCACAGGACGGCCCGGCCTCCACGCGCGGGCCGTCCTGCGCCCGTGCGGCGGATCCTTCCCTGCGCCGGCAGATCGAGCGCCGTGGGAAACGCCGGCCCTGCGCCCGCGGGAATCCGCCTTTCCTGCTCCGTTGCCGCCTGGGGGCAAGGGGGCATATTGATCCGAAAGGGCAGGCTTCTGGGGCGTTGATCCCTGCGTGAGTGAACTGGCGGGGGACGCACGACAGTTGTCGCCGTCGGCGCAGGCGGCGCATCCGGATGCCCTCCGGGTGCGGCGATGTCTCGAACGGCCCGAGGGTGCTCGGTCACCGGCCGGGGTGGAAGCGGCGGTCTCTCTTCAACTCGGCTATGAACGAGGTCCAGGAGGGAGCAGCGAAGGTCAGTGCCGGGCCGTCGGTCGTCTTGCTGTCACGGACGGGGACGACTCCGGGGAATCCGTCCGCCACCTCGACGCAGTTGCCTCCCTCCTGATTGCTGTAGCTGCTTTTGCGCCAGGCGAAGGCGGTCGGATCGGGACGGGACAGTCGCGTCATAGTGGTTGTCCTCCATCGCGGATCGGATCATGTCGAGCGACATGCGAGGGGGCAGAGCCGCTGCCCGGAGCTGATCGTAGGTCACCGCGAAGCGCCTGACCTCCTCCGGATCCTCGATCAACTGGCCGTAGTGCGCGCCTTCCGTGTAGCCGGTCTCCGTGCCGTCGGGGAGGTCCAGAACGGTCAGGGAGCCGCCCAGGGCGTCGTGCTCGCCGTGGGCGAACGGCAGCACCTGCACGGTGATGTGGGGTTCCTCCGCCGTGGCCAGCAGACGGGCCAGTTGGTCTCTCATGACTTCCGGGCCGCCCACCGGGCGCCGTAGTACGGCTTCGTCGAGGATCACCCACAGCTCGGGGCGATCGGCACTGCGCAGGCGGTCTTGGCGGACCATGCGCGCCGACAGCCTCTCCTCCAGCTGCTCTTCGCTCTTGAGCGTGCGTCCGACGCTCAAGAGCGCCCGTGCGTAGGGTTCGGTCTGGAGCAGACCCGGCACGACTTGTGCGGCGTACTCCCTGATCGCCGTCGCCCGTGCCGAGAGGGTCATGAACGCCTGCACCCAGTCCGGGAACGCCTCCCGGTAGACGTACGGCCACAGGTCGACCAGCAGGTCGTCCGCCACCAGCGCGGCGTCCAGGGCCTGTGCCAGCTCCTGGGACGGCTTGGCTCCGGATGACCGTTCGATCTGGGTGATCCGGGTGCTGACGACGTGTGTCATTCTGCCGAGCTCGGCCTGGGTCAGTCCGGCCGCCGTACGGAGTTTGCGTACCCGCGAACCGAACAGGGCCGCCATCGAATGCTGGGGGTCGATCGCTTTGGCCATGGCGTCACTTCCTCTGCTTACGACCGGGAAGGTAATGCTTCGTCACCTTCCGAGCCTAGGC
Organism: Streptomyces sp. NPDC104309; assembly: GCF_055584025.1. NCBI lineage: Bacteria > Bacillati > Actinomycetota > Actinomycetes > Kitasatosporales > Streptomycetaceae > Streptomyces > Streptomyces sp. NPDC104309. The sequence continues at coordinate 348,839 of NZ_JBVJMV010000002.1, forward strand.
ATGCCTGCCGACTCTTGACTGCGGAACGTAGCGAATTCCGCACGCTGCGGGACGCGTGAGGAACGACGGGATGGGATGGGCCGCACCATGCTCAAGGCAGTGACTGTGCCGGACGACGGGCCGGAGCGAGAGCCGGACAGTGCTCTGCTTGCGGAAGAACGGGAGGCAGAGGTGCTTTTGGGCGCTCAAAAGCACGGCTTCTCAAGGCAGTTCTCTTCCACAGCCCGCGGTGCCCGGCTTGCGCGGCTGACGGCGGTGAGGCATCTCGACGAGTGGGGGTTGCCGCCGGCGTCGGAGACCTCCTGCACTGTTGCGCTGGTGGTTGCCGAGCTCGCCTCCAACGCGGTGCGCCATGGCCGGGTCCGCGGCCGGAACTTTCTCCTGAGCGTGACGTACGGGACGAGGGCCCGGCGTATTCGGATCGAGGTCTCCGACGCCTGCCCGGAGCTGCCACCGGTCGGCCCGTCCATGCGGGCCGACGAGGAGGAGTCGGGTCGCGGTCTGGTCCTCGTAGACGTGCTCGCCGACCGGTGGGGGGCGTCTCCACGGGCTCCCCTCGGGAAGACGGTGTGGGCGGAGTGCATCGCTGAGCCGGCGGCCGTGGACCAACTTGACTCTGTCGGGGATCCCGGTGTGATGCTTAGGGGTATTTCCCAGCGCTGACGCGAGGTCCTCATGAAGTTCCTGCATCACATCGTGGCTGCAACCGCTGTCTTATGGATGGCGGCAGGCGCTGCTCCCGTCGTTGCCTCGACCCCGACGGATACCGAACACCCTGCAACTGAGGCCGCAGCGGCCGGCTGGCCGCTGGCATATGAGGCGGACCCCAGGACAGGACGCTACCTCCCTCTGGGGTTCGTAGGTCCAGACGGCCGAATGGTGCCGCTCTCCGCAGGGCAGCAGGGCTACCGTGCTGATCCGCGTACCGGCAAGCTCGCGCCCGTGAGGGAGGGGCAACTCTTCTCGCCGGCGTCGGCCGACTACGCCCAGCGGCCAAGGTAATGAAAGCGGCAATGCCCCCACCGTCGGTGGGAGCATTGCCGCAGTCCGCAAATGTCGTGGTTCTGTTGGCATGTGATCGCCATTCACCGGTCGATGCCCGCGGACTCCGCCCCACGTCCTCAGGTGCGGTCCACCGGCGCCGTGCCCGCCAGGATCCGGGGCTCCTCCCTGTCGTACTGACGGCGGGCCTCGCCCGCCGTGTAGCGGGGGAGGACGGTTCCCAGCCAGCCCGCCAGGAAACCGGCCGGGATGGAGACGAGCCCGGTCGTGGTGAACGGGAACCAGTTGAAGTCGTGGTCCGGGAAGACCGAGGAGGGGGAGCCCGAGACCAGATTGGTGCCCGTGATCAGCACCATGACGGTGACGGTGCCGACGATCAGGGTGCAGAGCAGTCCGGTACGGGTGAAGCGCCGCCAGAACATGCTGTAGACCAACGCCGGGGCGAGCGCCGACGCGCCGACGCAGAACGAGAGGGTCGCCAGCGCCTGCACGTTCCAGTGCCTGGCCACGACGGCGAGCGTGATGGCGAGCAGTCCGACGGCGACCGCCGAGACCTGTGCCGTGCGCATCTCGGACCGGCCCGCCACCGGCTGTCCGTCCTGGCGGCGCACCCCGTGCAGGCCGTGGGCGAAGAGGTCGTGGGCGAGGGCGTTGGCACAGGCCAGGATCATTCCGGCGACCGAGGCGAGCAGTGTCAGGAAGATCGCCGTCGTCATCGTCGTGACGATCAGCGCGCCCATCTGGCCGCCGCCCGCGACGGCTCCGCTGACCTGCAGGATCGAGCTGTTCCCGGATGCCCCGGCGGCGGTGATGCCGTCATGTCCGACGAGCGCGCCGGCACCGAAGCCGATCACGACGAGCAGCAGACAGATCCCGGCGACCACACAGACCGCCCAGGACAGTGAGCGGCGGACGGCCTGGGTGGAGGGGGCGCTGGTCATGCGCAGGGTGACGTGCGGCAGGCAGGCGGCGCCGAGCACCACGGTCAGTTCGGAGCTGACCATGTCGAGCCCGCTGCCCTCGAACTGGAGCCCCGAGCGCAGATAGGCGGCCCCCGCCCCGCTGCCCTGCTGGGCGGCCGAGAGCAGGGCGCCGGTGTCCCAGCCGAACCGGTTCATGATCAGTACGGCGATGGTGAGGGCGGCGACGAAGAGGACCACGGTCTTCACGACCTGGATCAGTGAGGTGCCCTTCATGCCGCCGATCGCCGCGTAGCCGATCATCAGCATGCCGAGCCCGATGATGGCGCCGGTGCGGAATCCCGAGCTGTCGAACCCCAGGATGAAGGCGAGGAGATCGCCGCTGCTCGCGAGCTGGACGACCATCATCGGCACGAGTGCGGCGAGAGCGGCCGCGCAGGCGGCGACGCGGACCGCGCGGCCGGGGGCGCGGCGTTCGAGCAGGTCGCCCATGGTGAACCCGCCCGCGTTGCGCAGCGGTTCGGCCAGCAGGAACATCAGCAGCACGAGCGAGAGGGTGATGCTCAGGGCGAGGATCAGCCCGTCGTAGCCGGTGAGGGCGATGATGCCGGTGGTGCCGAGGACCGTGGCGGCGGAGAGGTAGTCGCCCGCCAGGGCGAGGCCGCTGCGCAGGGGGGAGTGCGAGCGGGAGCCGGTGTAGAACTCGTGGAGGTCGTCGCGGTCCGGACCCGTCATCACACAGAGCAGCAGCGCCACGGTGGCCACGGCGAGAAAGGCCACCAGGGACATGGTCTGCGCGGAGTTGTCGAATCCGTTCACTGGGCCGCTCCCGCTCTTCGGAGCCGGGCGGCGAGCGGATCGACGGTCTGCCGGGCGGTCCGCTCGTACAGGACGACGGCGAGCAGCGTCACCGGGAGCTGGCAGAGGGCGAGCACCAGGCCGAGGTTGAGACCGCCGAACAGGGGGCGGTCCATCAGGTCCTTGGCGAAGCCGGAGAGCAGCAGGAAGGCGATGAAGTAGCCGAGTGCGGTCAGCGTCGTGATGCGCCGCAGCAGCCGGTAGGCGGTGCGCAGCCGGCGCAGATCGCCGTGACGGGCGGGGGCGGGCGCGGGCGCGGCGGGTGTGTCCGTCCATTCCGCGGGTGGTGAAGGCTGCGAACTCTGCCAGGGGAGCAGGTAGTCGGGATGGTACGGAGGCGGGGGCTGATGCCGCCGGGACGGCTTCGGCAGCCGTTCGGGCCGGGAGGGATACGGGGACGGGGGCGGGTTTCCGTACGACATCTGGTGCTGCTCCTTGCAAGGCTCGGGTCCTGGGCCGGACGGCAAGGCAGGAGTGCGGTGGTGCTGTAGGAAGCGCGAACATTACTCGTGGGTATGGCAGTTGAGGAGAGTATGGCCTGAACTGCCCACGGTAATGGCTCAGTTGCGTGAACTCTCGACGAAATACAGCTCCCCGCACTACGGCGCGGGGCTGTCGCCGCCGGGCTCCTCGGTGAGGACCGGGAAGCGGCGCGGGGCCAGCAGGACCAGCACCAGCAGGGCGAGTGCCGCGGCCGCGGCGGCCCCCAGATAGACATGGTCGACGGCGGCGTCGACGGCCCGCCGCAACTGGTCCGTGGCGGCGGCCGAGAGGCTGCCCGGGTCGTCCAGGGCGTGCGAGACCGCGTCCAGGTCGCCCGGCAGCCCGGGTACCGGGGCGGCGGCCAGCCGGGAGGTGAGGACCCCGTTGGCGACGGCGCCGAAGAGCGCGGCACCGACGCTCTGGCCGACCTGCCGGCAGAAGAGCACCGACGCGGTCGTCGTCCCGCGCTCGGCCCAGCCGACCGTCGACTGCACCCCGACGATCAGCGGCAGCTGGAACAGCCCGAGCGCCGCGCCGAGCAGCAGCATGATCAGGGCGGGCTGCCAGGGCTCGCCCGGATACGGCAGCAGCGGGAAGGCGAGCAGTATCAACAGGGCGCAGCCCATGCCGATGATCGCGGTGAGGCGGAAACCGATGCGGTTGTAGACGCGGTTGGAGAACGCCGCCGAGACCGGCCAGCTCAGGGTCATCACGGACAGCACGAAACCGGCGGCGATGGGGCCGAGGCCGAGCACCGACTGGGCGTACGTCGGCAGGAAGACGGTGGGGGCGACCATCAGCAGTCCCATCGCGCCCAGCGCGAGATTGACCGAGGCGATGGTCCGCCGCCGCCAGACCCAGCCGGGAATGACCGGCTCGGCGGCCCGCCGTTCGATGACGACCGTCAGCGCGCCGAGCGCGACGCTGCCGGCCAGCAGTCCGAGGGACGGGGCGGAGAGCCAGGGCCAGGCGACCCCGCCCTGGACGAGCGCGGTCAGCAGCAGGGTGCCGGTGGCGAAGACGGCGAGGGCGCCCGCCCAGTCGATGCGGGGGCGGGGCGCGCCGGCCGCCCGGCGGGTGCGGGACGGCTCGTGGAGGTGGCGTACGACGAGCCAGAGTGCGACGGCCCCGACCGGCAGATTGATCAGAAAGATCCAGCGCCAGTCCGCGTACACCGCGAAGAGTCCGCCGATCACCGGCCCCGCGACCGCCGACGTGGCCCATACGGTCGACAGCCTGGCCTGGATCTTCGGACGTTCCTTGAGCGGATAGAGGTCGGCGGCGATGGTCTGCACGGTGCCCTGGAGGGCGCCGCCGCCCAGGCCCTGGACGACCCGGAAGGCGATCAGCGCGGCCATGTTCCAGGCGGCGGCGCAGAGCACCGAACCGAACAGGAACAGCACGATGCCGGCGATCAGGACCGGCTTGCGGCCGAAGGTGTCGGAGAGTTTCCCGTAGACCGGCAGAGTGACCGTCACGGCCAGCAGATAGCCGGAGAACAGCCACGAGAAGACGGAGAAACCGCCGAGATCGCCGACGATCTGCGGAACGGCGGTGGAGACGATGGTGCCGTCGATGGCCGACAGGGCCATGGCGAGCATCAGGGCGGCGACCACCGGTCCGCGTCCGCGCGGTGCCGCGGGGGACGGCGCCGGGTCCACCCCGGACCCGGACATCGCTTCGGTACTGCCGCCCGCGCCGCTCACCAAGATTCCTTCCCCCTGCACGTATTTTCTCGTGACACTGTCTCACCCGTGGCTCCGGGCGGGGAGGGTGCCGCTGCTGGGGGACGGGTCCGGGAGCCCCGGCGGACCCGGGAGCGTGCGTCCGTGGGGCCGGCCCCTGAGGCCCGTCTCCACCCGGGGGCCGATACCCCTAAGGGACGCTCCCCACTTTTGCCCAGGGGCGGTTCCTCCCGGCGGAGGACGTGACGGCGCGGGCCCGCTCCTTACGGTGTTCCTACACCGCGAGAAACGGCTGATTCCCGCCGCGAATGCGGCTGGCCGCAGGGGGCGGGGTGGGGGAAACCCCACCCGAAGACTGCGCTGTGCACCAGCGCGCCGACCCCTCTCGGAACACCAGACTTCACCCGTACACCGCGACATCCTGAACACTGACGGACATAGGAGAAAAACCGTGACAACGGCTGTAACCATTCCCAGGCACGGGGGCACTGGAGGGCGTACGGCCGTGGCTGCGCGGGCGCGGCAGGTCGTCAAGGCGTACGGGGCGGGGGAGACCCGTGTCGTCGCGCTCGACCATGTCGATGTGGACATCGCCCGCGGGCAGTTCACGGCGATCATGGGTCCGTCCGGCTCCGGCAAGTCGACCCTGATGCACTGCCTGGCCGGACTGGACACCGTGACCTCCGGTCAGATCTTCCTGGACGAGACCGAGATCACCGGGCTCAAGGACAAGAAGCTCACCCAGCTCCGCCGGGACCGGATCGGCTTCATCTTCCAGGCGTTCAACCTGCTCCCGACGCTCAACGCGCTGGAGAACATCACGCTGCCGATGGACATCGCGGGCCGTAGGCCCGACGCGGCCTGGCTGCGGCAGGTCGTGGAGACCGTCGGTCTCGCCGAGCGGCTGAAGCACCGGCCCACCGAGCTCTCCGGCGGCCAGCAGCAGCGCGTCGCGGTGGCCAGGGCGCTCGCCGCCCGGCCGGAGATCATCTTCGGTGACGAGCCCACCGGAAACCTGGACTCGCGGGCCGGCGCCGAGGTGCTGAGCTTCCTGCGCAGGTCGGTCGACGAGCTGGGCCAGACCATCGTCATGGTCACCCACGACCCGGTCGCCGCCTCCTACGCGGACCGGGTGCTCTACCTCGCCGACGGGCGCATCGTCGACGAGATGCACAACCCGACGGCCGACCAGGTCCTCGACCGCATGAAGGACTTCGACTCCCGCGGGCGGACCTCATGACCGTCTGGAAGACATCGAGGCGCAACTTCTTCGCGCACAAGGGACGCATGGCGCTCTCCGCCGTCGCGGTCCTGCTGTCGGTGGCGTTCGTGTGCGGCACGCTCGTCTTCACCGACACCATGAACACCACGTTCGACAAGCTCTTCGCCGCGACCTCGGCCGATGTCACCGTGAGCCCGAAGAGCCCCGAGGACAACGACCGGCTCCCGGGGAACGGCAAGCCCGTCACGCTGCCCGCCTCCGACGTCGAACGGGTCGCCGGGGGCACCGGGGTGAAGAGCGCCGAGGGCGCGGTCAGCAGCATGTCGGTCACCCTCGTCGACAGCCACGACAAGAACCTGGGCCCTACCTCGGGCGGCCCGACGATCGCGGGCAACTGGACCAGGAACGACCTGCGTTCGATGGAGATCACCTCCGGCCACGCGCCGCGCGGCCCCACCGAGGTGATGATCGACGCCGACACCGCCGGCAAGCACCACCTGCGGATCGGTGACGAGCTGCGCACCATCGCCGCCACCGGCGACATCCGCGCGAGGATCAGCGGCATCGCCACCTTCAAGGTCACCAACCCCGGTGCGGCGATCGTCTACTTCGACACCGTCACCGCGCAGACGAAGCTGCTCGGCGGGCCCGATGTCTTCAGCGCCATCTCCGTCACCGCCGAACCGGGCGTGACCGACACGCAGTTGAAGAAGAACGTCGCCACGGCCCTCGGTGACTCCTCCGCGTACAAGCTCCAGACCCAGAAGGAGGCCGCGGACGCCAACAAGGACTCGATGGGCTCCTTCCTCGACGTCATGAAGTACGCGATGCTCGGCTTCGCCGGGATCGCCTTCCTCGTCGGCATCTTCCTGATCGTCAACACCTTCTCGATGCTGGTCGCCCAGCGCACCCGCGAGATCGGCCTGATGCGGGCCATCGGCTCCAGCCGCAAGCAGGTCAACCGGTCCGTACTGATCGAGGCGCTGTTCCTCGGCATCGTCGGCTCCGTCCTCGGCGTCGGCGCCGGGATCGGCCTCGCCGTCGGCCTGATGAAGCTCATGGGCGCCATGGGCATGGAACTGTCCACCAAGGACCTCACGGTCGCCTGGACGACCCCGGTCGTCGGCCTGGCGCTCGGCATCGTCGTCACCGTCGTCGCCGCGTACATCCCGGCCCGCCGCGCCGGGAAGATCTCCCCGATGGCCGCGCTGCGCGACGCCGGAACCCCGGCGGACGCCCGCGCGGGCCGGGTCCGGGCCGCGCTCGGCCTGGTCCTCACCCTCGCCGGTGGCGCCGCGCTGCTCGCCGCGACGCGCGCCGACAAGTCGAGCGAAGGCTCGCTCTTCCTCGGCGTGGGCGTGATCCTCACCCTGATCGGCTTCATCGTGATCGGCCCGCTGCTGGCCGGCTTCGTGGTCCGGGTGCTGAGCGCGGTCATGCTGCGGATGTTCGGCCCCGTCGGACGGCTCGCGGAGCGCAACGCCCTGCGCAACCCGCGCCGCACCGGAGCGACCGGCGCCGCCCTGATGATCGGCCTCGCCCTGGTGGCCTGCCTCTCGGTCGTCGGCTCCTCCATGGTCGCCTCGGCCACCGAGGAACTCGACAAGTCGGTCGGCGCGGACTTCATCGTCCAGTCGTCCGGCAGCAACTTCCAGCTGATCGTGCCGCAGGCCGAGAAAGCCCTGGAGGCCGTGCCGGGCATCGAGCACCTCACCTCGTACAAGGTCGTCAGCGCCGGGATCACCGCGCCCGACGGCAGCACCGAGGACAAGGCCCTGGCCGCCGTCGACCCCACGTACCGGGACGACGTGCGCCGCGAGACCGTCTCCGGCAAGCTGGCCGACGCCTACGGCAAGGACGCCATGTCGGTCGGCGAGACGTACGCCACCGAGCACCACGTCAAGGTCGGTGACCGGCTCACCATCGCGTTCAAGGGCGGCGAGACGGCCAAGCTGAAGGTCGCCGCGATCACCTCGGACGACGTGAACATCGACAAGGGCGCGATGTACACCGCCCTCACGACCGCCGCGCGGTACGTCCCCGCCGACACCCTGCCGAAGAACATGATCATGTTCGCGAAGGCCGAGGACGGCAAGGAGAAGGCGGCGTACGCCGCCCTCAAGGACGCCCTCGCCAAGTACCCGCAGTACGACGTGAAGAACCAGGCCGACTTCAAGCAGCAGCTGAAGGACCAGATCGGCCAGCTGCTGAACATCGTCTACGGGCTGCTGGCCCTCGCGATCATCGTCGCGGTGCTCGGAGTGGTGAACACCCTGGCGCTGTCGGTGGTCGAGCGGACCCGCGAGATCGGCCTGATGCGCGCCATCGGGCTCTCCCGCCGCCAGCTGCGCCGGATGATCCGTCTGGAGTCGGTGGTCATCGCGGTCTTCGGCGCCCTGCTGGGCCTGGGCCTGGGCATGGGCTGGGGCACGGCGGCCCAGAAGCTGCTGGCCCTGGAAGGGCTCAACGTCCTGGAGATCCCGTGGCCGACGATTCTCACGGTCTTCGTCGCCTCCGCCTTCGTCGGCCTGTTCGCGGCGCTGGTACCGGCGTTCCGGGCGGGCAGGATGAACGTGCTGAACGCGATCGCCACGGAATAGCCGGGGCGAGCCCACGTAGGATGACTGATCCGGCCCCGGGGTGTTCCTCCAAACACTCCGGGGCCGGACGCGTGCGGCCCCGGTCCGCGTCGTTCGCGGGACCTCCCGCGACCGGGGCCGCTTGCACGAAGCTGCCGTGGTCCGTGCAGCAAGCTGACACGTCCGGGCACGCCCCCGCGCCCTCCTCGCTGGCATCGTCGTCCTGCCGGGAACCCCCGGCAGGACGCAACAGCCGAAGGGGAACCGTGTTCAGCTCTTCGCTCTCGCTCCGGCCGGCCGGCGCCGCACGCACTGCCGCCGTCACCGGTCTCGCCCTGGTCTCGCTCGCGCTCTCCGCCGGTGCCGCCTCCGCCTCGGGGCCGGCCTCCTTCGGTCCCCCGGCCGGGCAACCCGGCCCCGCCCAGGCCGATCGGACGCTCTGTACGAGCCTGCGGACGGTACTGGACCGGCTCCCCCTGTCCGCCGCACCCGTTCAGGTGTGCAAGCTGGTCAACGGCTGGGACTAGACCGTGTCCGACACACCCCTTCTGGCGTGCGACGCCCGGCACGCACACGCGCCGCGTTGTCGGAATCATCCGAGTACGTCCGGTACGAGGCTGATCCTCCGCCGTGCGACCGCACGCACCGGACACCGCGCGCCCCGCGCTCCGGGCGGACGGCGCTGTTCGCCGGACACGGACTAGACCGCCGTGATGCGGTTTCAGCTGCTAGGGCCGCTGACCCTCACGGACGGCCCCGAGGCCGTCGTGCTCCAGCCGTCGAAGCCGACGATCCTGCTGGCCGCTCTTCTCCTGCACGCCAACGCCGTCGTGTCCGCCGACTACCTCCAGCGGGCCGTGTGGGGGGAGGAACAGCCGGCCACCGCCAAGGCCGCCCTCCAGACCTGCGTGCTGCGGCTGCGCCGGCTCTTCACCAAACACGGGGTGACGGAGACCTCCATCGAGGCGGTGCCCGGCGGCTACCGGATCACCGCCGAGCCGCACTCGCTGGACCTGCTCGGCTTCCGGGACCAGGTGCGCCGTGCGGTGGCCATGTCCCAGGACCCGGAGGCGGAACTCTGCACGCTCAAGGACGCGCTGTCCCTCTGGCAGGGCTCGCTGCTGGCCAATGTGCGCTCCGACGTGCTGCACCGGGACGAGGTGCCGCGTCTCGCGGAGGAGCGGCTGCGCAGTGTGGAACGGGTCTGCGATCTGCTGCTGGGCCTGGGGCGCTACGGGGAGGCGCTCGTCGAACTGTGGACGGCTACGCGCGTATATCCGGGCCATGAGCGGCTCCACGAGCAGCTGATCGAGGCGCTCTACCGGACCGGACGGCAGACCCAGGCCCTCGCGGAGTACCGGAGGGTCAAGGGGTTCCTGCTGGACGAACTGGGCGTCGACCCCTCTCCCGCGCTCCAGCAGCTGGAGCTCGCGATTCTGCGCGGCGAGGACCCGGGGGCCGAGGACAGCCGGCCCCTTCGGCCGCCCGGTGCCCTCACACGGGTCGTCGAAGGCGAGCTGGTCGTGGCCGACGGCCCCGCCCCGGTGCCGGCGGGGCGTGCGGCGGCGGTGCCCTGGGCCCCGTCCGTGGCCGCTGCCGCCGGAGCGCCCGGGGTGGCGGCCGTGCCGGGGGCGAGCGTGCCACCCGTGGCGCCGGAGGTCCCCGCGGTTCCGAACTTCACCGGGCGGGACGCCGGGACCGCCGCCATGGTGGCCCGTCTCACCGCCCCCGCCGCGTCCGGCGAGGACGACCGGCACCCGCTCACCGTGCTGGTGTCGGGGGCGCCCGGCATCGGCAAATCGGCACTCGCCCATCACGTCGCGCACCTGGTCCGGGGCGGCTTCCCGGGCGGCCGGCTGCTCATCCGCGCGACCCGGCCGGACGGCGAACCCCGTGACGCCGCCGAGGTCGTGGCGGAGGTCTCGGCGGCCCTGCGCCCCAAACAGGCGGACGGACGCACCCTGTTCGTGCTCGACGACGTGCGCGACGCCGACCAGGTGCGCCCGCTGCTGCCCCTCGTCGCGCAGGCGAGGGGAGCCGTGATCGTCACCAGCCGGATGGGGCTCGCCGGGCTCGTCGCCACGCACGGCGGGTGGGTGCACCGGCTCTCCGCGTTCACCGGGGCGGAGTCGTACGCGCTGCTGCTGTCCGTGCTCGGCGCCGAACGGGTCGAGGCGGAGCCGGACGCCGCGCACCGGCTCACGGCGCTGTGCGGCCACTTCCCGCTCGCGCTGCGCATCCTGACGGCCCGTCTGCTGACCCGGCCCGGACTTCGGCTCGGCGACGCCGTCGGCTGGCTGGGCCAGGACCCGCTCGCCCGGCTCACCCTCACCGACTCCCCGGGCCTGTCCGTGACGGCCCTGCTGGACGGCGCGCTGAACCGGCTCGACCCGCGGCTGTCCGAGGCGTTCCTGCGGGTCGCGGCAGCACCCGGGTCCGCCTTCACGGCCGAGGACGTCCCGGCCGTCACCGAGGCGGCCCTGGAACGGCTGGCCGACGCCGGACTGCTGGAGGACGGCCCGCCGGGCCCGTACCGCATCCACGAACTGCTCCGCGCCTACGTACGAAGAACCGACCAGGAACGCATCCGCCGCACAGAGAAGGTGTGACCTCATGGCCGAGAGTGCCGAGAGTGCCGAAACCGCAGTGACCGGGACGTTCGACGCGCTCGGCGCGACCCGGCCGCGCATCCGCCGGGACGTGCTGTTCACCGAGACCCCCGGCGGGGTGCTCTTCCACAACGCCGACGGCGGGTTCCACCTGGCCGGACGCACCGCCTACCGCTTCGCCTCCCTCGTCGTCCCGCACCTGGCCGGTCACCACCGGCTCGCCGACGTCTGCGCGGGCTTCGGGCCGGGACAGCGGGCGATGGCGGCGGAGCTGGTCAGGACGCTGTACGAGCGGGGGTTCGCCCGCGACGTGCCCGAGTCCGGCACCGAGTCCGGCACCGGGGCCGGGCCGGTACCGGACGAGGTGGCGGAGCGGTTCGCGGCCCAGATCGCCTATGTCGACCACTACGTGGACGGTGCGCCGGAGCGCTTCGCCCGCTTCCGCGCCACCCGCGTCGCGGTGCTCGGTGACGACGAGATCGCCCGCTGGTGCGCGCTGAGCCTGCTGCGGAACGGGTGTGTGCGGATCGGTACGACCACGGAGTTCGGCGAGGTGACGGCCGAGGCGGCCCGGGGCGCCGCACGGGCGGACCGGATCGCCGCCGGTCCGGGGGCCGACTGGGCGGCCCTCGACGGCTACGACGTCGTCGTGGTGACCGGGGCCGGGGCCGGGGCACGCACCCACCGGCTGCTCGCCGCCGGGGTGCCCGAGGGCCGGACCCTGATCCCCGCCTGGCTGTTCGGCGAGCGGCTCGTCGTCGGCCCGCTCTCCACCGCGACCGCGACCGGCTGCTGGTCCTGCGCCCTGCTGCGGCTGGGCGGCAATGTGTCGGCCGGGGAGGCCGCCGCGCTCTGGGGCGAGGCCGCCGGTGCCACCCCGGTGTCCCGGGACGCACTGTCCGGCCCGGTCGCCGCGATGGTGGGCAACCTCCTCGGCTACGAGATCTTCCGCCTCACCACCGGTGCGCTGTCCGCCGAGACCGCGGGTCAGGTCCTCGTCCAGGACCTGGCCTCGCTGGACGTGATGTCCGAGCCGGTCCGGCCGCACCCCCGCTGCGGTCGCTGCGCCGCCCTGGACGCGCGCGAACCGGCGCCCGCGCTGCCGGACGGCCTGGCCCTGCCCGTCACCCCGACCGTGGAGACCGCCCGCGACGCGGAGGCCATGGTCGAGGAGCTGAACCGGATCAGCGGGGCGCTGGTGCGCCCGCACACCGGGGTCTTCACCCGCTACGACGACGAGGGGCTGACCCAGACCCCGCTGAAGCTCAGCCGGGTCGAGGTGGCGCTCGGCACCGGGGCGCGGCGCAGGATCGCCGCCTTCGACGTGCACCACCTGGCGGGCGCGCGGATGCGGGCGCTGTACGCGGCGGCGACGGCGTACGTGGAGCACGTGGTGCCCCTGGACCGGTCCGCGGCGGTGCCGGCCGACCGGATCCTGGGCCCCGACGCGCTGACCACCGGCGGCGGGACCGGCACCCTGCCGGACGCCTGGACCGTCGCGACCTCGCTGATCGGCAAGGAACCGGTCCGGGTACCGGCCGCGGCCGTACGCACCTTCGGGGCGCACAACCGGGACCGGCTCCATCTCGCGACGGCCGCGGGTGCGGGCGCGGGTGCGGACGCGCGGGAGGCCGCGGGGGTCGGCCTGTTGTCGGCGCTGGCGCACGACGCACTGCTGCGGGCGGTCCGGGGCACGGCGGTGGTGAGCCCGGTCGCCGCCGACGGCGACGACCCGGAACTGGTGTTCCTGCTGAAGTCCGCGGCCAATCTGGATCTCGCCGTGGAGCTGCTGGACCTGGGGGAGGAGGAGCGCACCTCGGCCCAGGTGGTGCTGGCCCGGGAGCCCGACGGGGAGCGGACGCCGGGGCGTTGGGCGGTCGGCGCGGGGCTGTCGCGCCGGGCGGCGGCCTGCGCCGCGCTGCGGGATCTGCTCGGGCAGGCGCAGCTGGCCGCCGAGGACCCGGACGCGGAGGCCGACCTCGGCGACCCGCTGGTGAGGGACCTCGCCGCCGGGAGCATCACGGTCACCGGCGCCCCCGTCACGGCGGCCGGGCCCACGGCCACGTTCACCGGAGTGCTCGACCGGCTCCGGCTCGCCGGACGCGACGCCCTGTACGTGCCCACCACCCCGGCCGATCTCGTCACCGGTGGCATCAGTACCGCCCGGGTGCTGCTCACGGTGGACGGCGGGGGCGGACCCGATGCCCGTTGAGACCCCCGTCCGAGGACAGCGTCCCTGGGCGGCGGAGTCCGCGCGCACGCTCGCGGCGCTCCTGCACGACGCGCTGGCCCTGACCCACCACGGCACCCCGCCGCCGCTGGACGTGGCGCCGCTCGGCGTGCGCGACGCCTTCGCGGACGGGGCGGCGGTCACCGGAACCCCGGTGGCGGAGGCCGCCGTGCCCGTCCGGTTCTACGGTCCGCACGTCGTCGTCGGCCCCTTCGCGCCGCCCGGACGCACCGGCCGGCGGATCTGCGCCCACTGCCTCGAACGACGCTGGCAGGCGGTCCGCTCCGTCGCGCTGCGCGAGGCGCTGGAGCTCGGCTCGGGCACCCGGGCCGCCGGGGAGTCCCCGTACCTCACACCGTTCGCCGCGCACGCGCTCGCCGGGGTCGTCGCCGCCCGGCTCGGCGGCACCGGACCGGAGACCGGCGCCCTGCCCGCCGTGCACCTGGTGGACCTGCGGACGCTGACGGTCCGCCACTACCCGCTCGTCCCCGACCCCGAGTGCCCGCGCTGCGGGGTGCGGGAGCCGGACACGGCCGGGGCCGCCACGCTCACCCTGCGCCCGGCGCCCAAGCACCGGCCCGGCAGCTTCCGGGTCCGGGACATCGAGGACTACGCCCTGCCCGTCGAGCCGTACGCCAACCCGGTGTGCGGTTCGCTCGGCCCGTCCGTCGTCCAGGACGTCTCCTCCACCTCCACCTCCGCCACCATCGGCTGCTTCTCCATGCGCTCGGGGGAGTATCTGCGCGAGACCTTCTGGGGCGGCCACGCCGACACCTTCGCCGAGAGCATGCGGATCGGTGTGCTCGAAGGACTGGAGCGGTACGCGGGCATGCGCTCCCGGTCCAGGACGGTGCGGACCCGGGACTCGCTGAACGCCCTGCGCGCCCGCGGCGAGCACGCGCTCGACCCGCGGGTGTGCGGGCTGTACTCCGACGCCTTCCACCGGGCCAATCCGCGCGTCACCCCGTTCACCCCGGACCGCGCGATCCCCTGGGTCCAGGGCTGGTCCCTGCGCGACCGGCGCACGGTCCTGGTGCCCGAGGTCCTCACGTACTACCACGCGCCCGGCCTGGAGAACCGCTTCGTCCAGGAGAGCTCCAACGGCTGCGCCTCGGGAGGCTGCCTCGAAGAGGCCGTCTACTTCGGGCTGATGGAGGTCGTCGAGCGCGACGCGTTCCTGCTCGCCTGGTACGGGAAGGCGTCCCTGCCGGAGATCGATCCGCGCACCAGCCGCCGCCCGGCCACCCGTCAGATGGCCGACCGGCTGGAGATGTACGGCTACGAGGCCCGCTTCTTCGACACCCGGATCTCCTTCCCCCTCCCGGTCGTCACGGGGGTCGCCGTGCGCAGGGACGGCGGCCTCGGCCTGATGTGCTTCGGCGCGGGCGCCGGACTGGACCCGGAGGCGGCCCTGGCCGGGGCGCTCTGCGAGATCGCCACCGACGCGGTGAACCTGCGCCGGCGCACCGAGCGTGACCAGGAGCGGCTGCGCGCCATGGCGGACGACTTCCACCGGGTCGAGGCGCTGCACGACCACCCCCTGCTCTACGGCATCCCGGAGATGGGCCGCCACGCGCACTTCCTGATCGGCGAACCGGGAGCGCCGCGCCCGCCCCTGCGCTCCTTCGACCAGCTGTACGGGGACGGCTCGGCGCTGCCCGTCTCCGACGATCTGCGCACCGACCTGACCCGGTGCGTGGACGCCGTCACCGCCGCCGGATTCGACGTGATCGTCGTCGACCAGACCATGCCGGAACAGCGTGAGCTGGGCCTGAGGACGGTCGGCGTGATCGTGCCCGGACTGCTGCCGATCGACTTCGGCTGGACCCGGCAGCGCGCCCTCGGCATGGACCGGCTGCGCACCGCCCTGCGCGAGGCCGGGCTGCGCGGGAGCGACCTCACCGACGCCGACCTCAACCCCGCCCCGCACCCCTTCCCGTGACCGAGGAGCCCGCCATGGGGTACGCCCATGAATACGCCGCCGCGATCCTTCAGCGCGGCCGGGTCCCGATGGACCCCGCCGATTTCGTGCCGAACTGGTCGGACGGCCCGCGCAAGACCAAGTTCTACCCCGGCGTCGACAGCCTTCCGCTGCCCGACTGCGACTACCCGGCCGACGCCGCGCTCGACCGCGGACTCGCCCAGGAGGCTTACGGGGACGGGGAGTTCGACCTCGCGCTGCTCGCCGGGATGCTCCGTGACTCCTACGGGCTGACCGGCCGCCGCCTGGGCATCCAGACCAACACCGACCTCGGTGCCCTGCCGCACTACCCGCTCGCCAACTGGTCGCGGGGCTCGGCGTCCGGCGGCGGGCTCTACCCGGTCAGCGTCTACTGGGTGTCCGGGCCGAGCGGTCCCGTACCGCCGGGGGTGCACTACTACTCCACCCGGCACCACGCGATGCAGCGGCTGCTGACCGGGGACGTCTCCGGCGAGGTGCGGGCGGCGCTCGGGGACGGGGCGCCGGGGCCGGACACCGATCAGTATCTGGTCCTCGGGATCAAGTACTGGCAGAACGCCTTCAAGTACAACAACTTCTCCTTCCACGCCGTGTCCATGGACCTCGGCGCGTGTGTACAGACCTGGCGGATGTGGGCCGGTGCGCGGGGACTGTCCGTACAGCCCGCGCTCTGGTTCGACGAGGAACGGCTCGGCCGGCTGCTCGGTGTCGACACGGCGGCGGAGGGCGTCTTCGCCGTCGTACCGCTCAACTGGGCCGGGGCCGCCGCCCGCACACCCTCCGTCGCCCCGGTCTCCGTGCCCCACCGGGACCGGGAGCGTTCACGCACCGTCCTCGCCTTCGACGCGCTCCGGCGGATGCAGGCCGTCACCGCCGCCCGCGCCACCGACCGCCCCGACCCGTCGGCGCTCGCCCCCGCGGCGGCGCACCCCGCCGATCCGGCCCGCCCGGAGGTGGCGCTGCCGCCGGCCCCGCCGCTCGGCACGGACGTACGCACCGCCCTGCGCACCCGCCGCAGCAGCTTCGGCCGCTTCGACGCCCAGCGCCCGATCGGCGCGGAGCAGTTGGCGGCCTGTCTGGCGGCCTCCGTGGCCGGCTCGCGGATCGGCGGGGACACCGGAGGGCAGCGGCTGGCGAAGCTCTACGCGTTCGTCGGCCATGTCGAGGGGATCGCGCCCGGCGCGTACGAGTACGACCCCGACGCGCACGTCCTGCGGCTGGTGAAGGCGGGCAGGCCGGGGGAGTTCCTGCAGAAGAACTACTTCCTGTCGAACTACAACCTGGAGCAGGCCGGCGCGGTCCTGGTGCCCACCGTCCGCACCGAAGCCGTCCTCGACGCCGTCGGGGACCGCGGATACCGCCTGGTCAACGCCACCGTCGGGGCGATCGCGCAGACCGCCTACACCGCCGCGTCCGCCGTGGGCATCGGCTGCGGGGTGGCGCTCGGCTTCGACAACATCTCGTACATCGAGGAACTCTCCCTCGCCGGGACGGGAGAGGCGCCGTTGCTGATCATGATGATCGGCAACGAGCGGCCCGCCCCGGCCGACTTCCGGTACGAGATCGCCTGAGCGGCTGTCACAGCCGCTGAGCGTGACCACCTTGGACGAGCACCGGAACGAGAAGGGGAGACCACCCGCCATGACGCCGGACCACCCATCCACCGCCACCGTCACCCGCCCCCGCTTCATGCTGCGGGTCGCCGGGCTGCCGGTCGAGAGCGTCCGGGCGCTGCGCTGCCCGCGCAGCCGCCGCTGGGCCGACGAGGTCCTGCACGCCACCGAGCGATCGCGCGCCGACGGCGAGCGGCTCGGCGACCTGCTTCACGGTCTCATCGGCGGCAGCGAGGACGAGGCGCTGCGCCGCACGCTGCTGCGACTGCGCCGCGACGTCTTCAACAACCGGCTGCCGGGGCCCGGGGCCGCCGACCACGCGCTGGCGCTGGTGCGGGGACTCGACGCGGCGACCGGCACCGCGCTGGCGGCCTGGCTGACCGGCCGGCGCCGGCTGGACGAGCAGCGGGCGGCGGGCCGCGCCCTGCTCGCCGACGAGACCGGGCGCGCCCGCGAGGCACTGCGCCGGCTGGCGGGGGAGGAACGGCTGCGCAAGGGGCTGCCGCTGGCCTCCCCGGCGCTGGACGCACAGCTCGACGCGTACACGAGGAGCGCAGCCGGGGCGACGCCGGACAAGAAGCGGCGCAAGATCGAGCGCTCGCTGCTCTCGTACCTCTACCGGACGGCCTGCAAGACCAGTCCGTTCTCCACGTTCACCGGGGTCGCCCTCGGGACCTTCGGCGAGCCCGCCGAGGACCGGGGGCTCGCGGTCCGGGTCGACGAGGAATGGGCCGGGCTGCTGCGGCTCAATGTCGTCGCCGTCGGCAGGCTCGCCCAGGCCGTGATCGCGGACCCGGTCCGCCGCGCCGATCTGCCGGTCGCCCCGGCCTCCGGCTGGGGCCGCGACGACGACCGGGTCCGCTATGTGCGGCGCTGGATCACCCAGGGCGACGAGGACACCGCCGTCACCTTCGACACGGTCAAGGACCGGCTGTTCTTCCTCCGCCGCAGCGGCACCCTGGAGCGCCTCCTGGGCCTGTTCGAGGAGCGCGGCACCCTTCGTTACGGGGAGCTGGCCGACTGGCTGGCCGAGGACCAGGACGCCGGGGAGGCCGAGTGCGCCCACTACCTCCAGGCACTCCTCGACCTCGGCATGGTGCAGGTCCCCTGCCTGCGGACCGAGGTCCATGACACCGATCCGCTGCGCGCCTTCCAGACCTCGCTGCGCGGACTGGACCGCCCCTGGGCCGACCGGCTCGCCGCCCGGCTCGACGCCCCCGCGTCCCGCGTCGAACGGTTCGCGGACGCGGGCCCGGCCGAACGACGCGCCCTGATGGCCGAGTTGCGCACCGAACTGAGCGACATCCAGGTGGCGGAGCTCGGTGTGGACCGGGCGAGAATCCCGCAGACCCTGCTGTACGAGGACGTGGCGGCCGGCCGGCGCACCGAACTCTCCGCAGCCGCCTGGGAGGGGCTGGCGGCCGGACCGCTCGGCGCCGTGGAGCGGGTGCTGCCCGCCTTCGACCTGACCCTGCCGCAGCGCGTCACGTTCAAGGGGTTCTTCCTCGCCCGGTACGGGCAGGGCGGACGCTGCGACGATCTGCTGAAGCTGGTCCACGACTTCCACGAGGACTTCTTCGACCAGTACATGTCGTTCACCGCGAAGCGCACCGCGTTCGACGCGGACGGGAACTACGTACCCGAGGAGAACTGGCTCTCCCTGCCGCAGCTCAAGGCACTCGACACGGCCCGGCAGGCCTTCGTGGAGCGGATGCGCGCCCTGTGGTCGGCCTGGGAGAAGACCGGTGACGGCAGCGGCGAGATCCATGTCGACGCGGACGTCCTCGACGAGGTGGCCGGCGAACTGTCGTCCCTGGATGCGGAGTTCACCCCGCTCGCGCACCATGTGCAGATCGTCGACCGGCCCGCCGACCCGCTGGTGGTCCTCAACCGCTCGTACGGGGGCGTCTCCTTCCCGTTCAGCAGGTTCACGCACCTCTTCGACGGCCTCGACGAACAACTGCTCGCCGCCACCGCCGGTCTCGTGCCCGAGGGCGCCGTCCTCGCCGAGGTCACCGGCGGGCCCGTCACCAGCAATCTCAATCTGCACGGCAGGCTCACCGAGTACGAGATCGTCTGCCCCGGCGAGCGCGGCACCCTGCCCGCCGCCCACCGCATCCACCTGGACGACCTGTACCTCGTCCATGACCGGGCCGCGGACCGGCTCGTCCTGCGCTCCATCCGGCTGGGCAAGGAGGTGGTGCCCGTCTACCTCGGCTACCTCGTCCCGCTGGCGCTGCCCGAACTGCCCCGCACCCTGCTTCTCCTCTCGCCCACCTCCATGTCCCCGCTCAATGTGTGGGGCGGCGTCCCGGAGGGCGCTCCGGACGGCGGGGTCACCCGCAGGCCGAGGGTCCGGCACGGCAGTGTGGTGCTCAGCCGGCGCAGCTGGAGCGCGCCCGCGGCCGTGCTGCCGCTGCGTGGGCCGGGGGCCGGGGAGGACGCCTGGTTCCTGGGCTGGCACGCGTTCCGCCGCGCCCATGGCCTGCCGGACCGGGTCTTCGCCACCGTCGCCGACAGCGGCGCGCGCGGGGCGACCGGCGCGAAGCCGAGCTACGTCGACTTCGACAGCCCGCTCTCCCTGTCCGCGTTCGAGGCACTGATCAGGAACGACGGGGCCAGGGTCGTGTTCCGGGAGATGCTGCCCGACGAGGACGGGCTGCACACCTTCTCCGGCCGGGGCCGCCATGTCGCCGAGCTCGCGGTGGAGACCGTCACCCCCGTCCGAAGGAGGGACCACTCATGAGTCCAGCCCCGCCCACCCCGGCCGTCACGGAGACCCGCCGGGCCGGAGCCTGGCAGGCCACCCACATCTTCTACGCCGCCAACCCCCGGCCGATGCTCACCCACTGCATCCGCCCGCTGGTGGCGGAACTGGAGGCGGACGGCCTGCTCGCCGGCTACTTCTTCATCAACTACTGGCTGGAGGGTCCTCACGTGAGGCTGCGGATCCGGCCCGCGGCCCCGGACGCCGAGGCCGAGGTGCGACGCCGTACCGAGGCGGCCCTCGACGCGTTCCTGGCGGAACGGCCCGCGCTGTACGAGGTGGACTCCGGGTTCCTCAACGACTTCTACAACACCCTGTTCGACATCGAGTTCCCCGGCGCCGAACGCGGCCACTACATGGACGACCAGGGCCGGATGAACCTGCGCCCCAACAACTCGCGCAGCGAGGAGCGTTACGAACCCGAGTACGGCAAATACGGCGGCCCGGCCGGGATCGAGCTCGCCGAATGGCACTTCAGGCACTCCAGCGACCTGGTCATCGACGCTTTCCGGACGAAGAACCTCCATCTGCGGACCGTGCTGCTCGGCACCTCCGCCCAGCTGATGATGGTGATGTCCGCGGCCTTCCTGCCGGACCGGCGGGAACTCGCCGACTACCTCGACAGCTACTACGAGTTCTGGCACCGCGCCTTCCCCGGCACGGGGTTCATCGGCAGCGACGAGTACGACCGCAACTACGCCTCGATGGCGGCCGGACTGGCCGCCCGCTTCGTCGCGATCCGGGCCGCCGTGGCGGGCGAGGAGGGCGCGGCGCGGCTGCCCGGATTCCTCGCCGGCTGGGCCGAGCACTGCGTCGAACTGCGCGACAGGGCCGTCGCGCTGACCCTCGACGGCGATCTGACGTTCCGCTCCTGGGACGGCGAGCGCGACGAACTGGTCACCGATCCGGCGGCCTCCCTGCCGCTGCTCCTCTCCCCGTACATGCATATGACCAACAACCGGCTGCATGTGACGATCAGGGACGAGGCGTACCTCTCGCACGTGCTCGGCCGGGCCCTGCGGGAGCCGGGATGAGCGCCGCCGCCGACGCCCTCGCCGAGTACCGGCCCGCGCTGCGGCCCCGGGTCCTGCTCAGCGACGCGCTGCTGCACGGCGCCGCGACGGTGCATCTGATCAAGGACACCGACAGCGGCAGCTCCTTCCGGGTCGGCCCCAAGGAGCACTTCCTCATCGCCAGGATGGACGGCGAGCGGAGCCTGCGGGAGATCGGCGAGGAGTACGCCCGCGAGTACGGGCGCCGACTGGACGGCGCCCGCTGGCAGCAGATCCTGCGGATGCTCGGTACCCGCGGACTGCTGGCCGGGGCCGACGCCCGTACACCCGCCGGACCCGAGGGATCCGTCGCGCCCGAGGGATCCGCCGCACCCGCGACCCGGCCCGCCGGGCTCGTCGAGCCCGCCGGATCTGCCGCGCCCGAGGGATCCGCCGTACCCGCCACCCGGCCCGCCGGGATCGTCGAGCCCGCGCGCGGGGTGCTGCGCGGCAGCGTCCGGCTGGTCGCCGACGCCGACGCGGCCACCGCCCGGCTGCACCGGGCGGTCGGCTTCCTGCTGGCTCCGGGGTGGCTGGTGCCCCTGCTCGTGCTGGTCGTGGCGATGGAGGTGGTGGTCGCCCTGCGCGTGGGCGAACTCCTGGTCAACATAAGGGGGTTGTTCACCAATCCCGTGCTGCTGACCGGCGCCGCCACGCTGCTCTGGTTCAGCACCGCCCTGCATGAACTCGCCCACGGGGTCGTCGCCCGGCACCACGGCGGCGCGGTGGCCGAAATCGGTCTGCGCTGGCGGCTGCCCGTGGTCATCATGTACTGCACGGTCGGCAACTACCTCTATCTGGGCACCCGTTGGCAACGCATCCACACCGCGCTGGCGGGCGCGGTGATGAACCTGCTGTTCCTGCTCCCGTTCTGCGCCCTGTGGATGTTCGCCCCGCTCGACACGGCCACGCACGACGCGCTCGGCGCCCTGCTGCTCCTCGGCAGCGCGCAGGCGCTCGCCATGCTGGTCCCGTTCCCGCCGCTCGACGGCTACCGGATCGTGAGCCAGTTGTGCGGGGCCACCGGACTCGCCGCGTCGACCGGCGCGTATCTGCGCCTGGCCGCCCGCCGCGACCCGGCGGCGGCCGGCTATCCACGCCGCGCCCGGACCGCCTACCTCGGCTACGGGCTGGGCTCGGTGCTCGTGCTCGTACTGATCCTCGCCGCCGTCGTGGCGGCCGCCCACCATCTGCTCACCGTGTGACCACCGACCGCATGCCGACCCGCCGCCCCGAAGGTACGAGCCGCCCCCCAGCGGCGGACAAGGAGAAGTCCATGACCCCCACCGCCCCGTCCACCTCCCCGGGCAACCAGGCCGGCCCGGACGACGGCCCCCGCCCGGCGGCCGTCGTCCTCGACGACGTGCACAAGCGGTACGGCGGCACGCGGGCCGTCGACGGGGTGTCCCTCACCGTGCCGCGCGGCGAGTTCTTCGGACTGCTCGGCCCCAACGGGGCGGGCAAGACCACCCTCGTGGAGATCATGGAGGGGCAGCGCAGGGCCGACTCCGGGACCGTGACCGTCCTCGGCACCAGCCCCTGGCCGCGCGACGCGGCCCTGCTGCCCCGGCTCGGCGTACAGACCCAGACCTCGGCGTTCTTCGTCCGCCTCACCGCCCGCGAACATCTGCGCACCATGGCCGCGCTCTACCGGGTGGACCGCGCGGCGGCCGAACGGGCGCTGGCCTCCGTCGGCCTCACCGAGCAGGGCGACACCCGGGTGGACGACCTCTCCGGCGGCCAGCGCCAGCGGCTCGCCATCGCCTCCGCGCTCGTCCACGAACCCGAACTGATCTTCCTGGACGAGCCGACCGCGGCCCTCGACCCGCAGGCGCGGCGCGACCTGTGGCAGGTGCTGCGCGAGCTCAAGGGCGCGGGCCGCACCATCATCTACACCACCCACCACCTCGACGAGGCCGAGGCGCTCTGCGATCGCGTCGCCATCATGGTCGACGGCTCCGTCGCCGCCCTCGACAGCCCCGCCCGCCTGATCGCCGCGGCCGGCCCCACCACCCGGCTGCTGGTTCCCGCGGGCCGCATGACCCCCGACCAGGCGCGGGCCATCGAAGGCGTCGACAGCGTCACCGAGGAGCCGGACGCACTCGTCCTGGAGACCCTCGAATCGGGCAGGGTCCTGGCCGCGATCGACGCCCTGGCCGGTCTCCAGGGCGTCCGGACCCGCACCGCGAGCCTCGAAGACGTGTATCTGACGCTCACCGGGAAACAGACCGGAGCCCCGCGGCCGTAACGGGCCCCACCGCCGACCCACCAGGCCCCACCACCCTCATGCCCAGCGATACGGAGACACCCCGATGAGCGCATACGCGGCGCTGAGCCAGGCCGGATACCGGGCCTACACGCGCGACAAGACCACCCTGTTCTTCACCTTCGCCTTCCCGCTCATCTTCCTGGTGGTCTTCGGACTGATCTTCCACGGGCAGACGGTCGAGGAGAGCGGCAAGCCGTACATCAACTACATCGCCCCCGGCGTGCTGTCCTGGGGCGTCGGCAACGCGGCCGTGTTCGGGGTCGGGTTCGTCCTCATGCAGTGGCGGCGCGACGACATCCTGCGCCTCATCCGGATGACCCCGACGCCGGTGTCCGCCGTCCTCGCCTCCCGCTACGTCCTGGCGCTGGGCATCGGTGCGGTGCAGGCCGTGCTCTTCGTCGCCGTCGCCCTGCTGCCCTCGTTCGGCCTCCGGCTGGACGGCCGCTGGCCGCTCGCCCTGCCGGTGCTGGTCATCGGCATCACCGCGTTCCTCGCGATGGGCGTCATCGTCGGCAGTTACGCGAAGACCCCCGAAGCCGTCGCCGCCGTCGCCAACTGCCTGATGATCCCCATGGCGTTCCTGTCCGGTTCGTTCTTCCCGCTCGACGCCATGCCGTCCTGGATGCAGAACCTCTCCCGCGTACTGCCGCTGCGCTACCTCAACGACGGGATCTCCGGAGCCCTGACCGGCGACGGAACCGCCTCGGACATCGGCGTGTCCTGCGCGGTGCTCGCCGGCTTCGCCCTCGTCCTCTGCGCGATCGCGCTCAGGACCTTCCGCTGGAGCGACAAGTCATGACGACGCCCACCGCCACCGGCGCCGCACCCGCGCGCGCCGAGAGCCCGCTGGAAACGGCCCGCGCCGCGCTCCAGGACGAGCTGACCACCCGGTACGCGCGGCTGCCCGCCCCGTCGGCGCTGCCGGCCCCCCTCGTCGTCCCGCTGGGCGCGGCCGACACCCTCGGCTTCGGCCGCCCCGACCCGTACACGGACGCCCGCCCCGCCGCCGGTGTCCAGCTGACCTCACGGGCCGTGCTGATCGGACCCTGGGGCGGCGAGCCGGGCACCACGGCCTGTGGACAGTGCCTGGCCATGCGCTGGCAGCGGCTGCGCAGCCGCTCGGAGCGCGAGGCACTGGAACTCGGCGGCGCACCGCACGGCGCCGTCCACTGGCCGGTCCTCACCGACTACGCGGTCGACGCCGTCTGGGCCGTCTACCGCGCCGTCCTGGGCGGCGGCCACGACACCCCCGACGCGACCCCCGCCGACCGCGCGCTGCCCCGGGTCACCCGGATCGACCTGGTGACCCTCGCCACCGCGACGTTCCCGCTCCTGCCCGAACCCCTCTGCCCCTCCTGCGTCCAGGAGGTCCCGGACACCGCCGCCTCGGCGCGCATGGTCCTGCGTCCCGCCCCCAAACCGGACCCGGACGGCTACCGGCTGCGCTCCCTCGCCTCGTACCCCCTGCCGACCGCCGCGCTCGCCAACCCGGTGTGCGGCACCCTCGGCTCCGACATCTGGATCAATCCGACGTCCACCACCACGGCGCCGGTCGCGGGCACCCATTTCGTACGCGGCTACGCCGGCCTCAACGACGTCACCTGGAGCGGCCAGGCCAACCGTTACGACACCAGCCGCACGCTCGCCCACCTGGAGGGCCTGGAACGGTACGCGGGCACCACACGCAGACGCGGCACCTCTCCCGTGATCGGCTCCTACAACCGGCTGGCCGACCGGGCCCTCGACCCCGCCGCATGCGGTCTCTACGCCCCCGAGACCTACGCGAACGACCCCATGGTCTCCCCGTTCGACCCCGACCGGCCCATCCCCTGGGTGTGGGGGCACTCCCTGCGCGACGACCGCCCCGTCCTCGTGCCCGCCCGGCTCGCCCACTACAGCGCCGGGGTCGAGGCCGACAACTTCGTCTTCGAATGCTCCAACGGCTGTGCCACCGGCGGGAGTCTGGAGGAGGCGATCCTCTTCGGGCTCCTGGAGACAGTCGAGCGGGACGCCTTCCTCCTGGCCTGGTACGGCCGCGCCCCCCTCGCCGCGATCGACCTCGGGTCCTGCCGCTCCCCGGCCGTCCGCACGATGGCCGACCGGGCCGCGCTGCACGGCTACGACGTCCATGCCTTCGACACCCGGATGGACCTGGCCGTCCCCGTCGTCACGGCTCTCGCGGTGCGCCGGGACGGCGGGTACGGGACGCTGTCGTTCGCCGCCGCCGCCGGATTCGACCCGGAGAGCACCATCGAGTCGGCCCTGTCCGAAGTCCTCACCTACATTCCGCACCTGCCCTACCAGGTCGCCGAGCGTCACAGTGAACTCAGCGCCATGGCACAGGACTTCACCCGTGTGCGGCAGCTGAAGGACCACGCCCAGCTCTACGGGCTGCCCGCGATGGCCGAGCACGCGAAGGAATACCTGGACCCGGTCGCCGTGCGCCCGCCGGCCGACACCTTCGGCGACTGGGAGCCGCGGCGGCCCCGCACCGGAGACCTGCTGGACGATCTGAACCTGCTGCGCGACCAGATCGCCGCCGTCGGGCACGACGTCATCGCGGTCGACCAGACCACGCCCGAGCAGCGCCGGATGGGCCTGCACACCGTCGCCACCCTCGTGCCCGGCTTCCTGCCGCTGGACTTCGGCTGGACACGGCAGCGCGCCCTGCTGATGCCCAGGCTTCGGACGGCGCTGCGGGTGGCGGGACGGAGAGCCGACGACCTCCCGGAGTCCGCGGTCAAGCGCGTTCCGCACCCCTTCCCGTGACCGGTGCCGAGACGACCGGCGCATACGTGGCCGGCGGGGGCGTGACGGGTGCGGACGTGACGGGTGCGGGCGTGCCCGGCGCGTACGTGCCCGGTGCGGGCACGACGTCCGCAAGCCCCCTTCGCGTGCGCTCCGCGAAGAGGGCTTGTGGACGTGCGTGCTGTGCGACCGGGTCAGGCGCAGCAGGAGGTGGTGCTGGTGGTGCTGGAGCAGGTCGACGTCGAGGAGCAGGACGTCGAGCCGGCGAGCACGACCTCCGCGGCGTCCGAGTAGTCCGAGATCTCGAAGGTCTCCGACTCCAGCTCCAGGATCTCGTCGGCGAGGGTGGCGAGCTCGGTCTTCGGGGCCATGGTGTTCTCCCTTGGGTCGCGGGGACCGGCCGGCGGGTCCGGCGCTGTTCCCCTGAGCTGATGCCATTGCAGCGGGGGCCGCTGTCAGATCGGCCGCGCTTTCGCTGTCAGATCGCTGGCACCCCATGACAGCGGAACGCCGAATTCCTGAAGCCGGGGCGGCGCAGGCTCACGGACGAGGACCCAACCCGCCCAGCGGAACGAGGTGAGATGACATGAAGGAGAACCCCACCCCACCCGAACCCCCGCCCCCGAATCCGGCCCCGTCCTCGGCCTTACCGCCGCCCGTGCCGCCGGTCGTGCCGCGGGAGGTGCTGCGCTCCGCGATCGAGCTCTACCTCGACGTCCATGCCCATCCGGAGCTCTCCGGGACGGAGCAGGGCACCGCCGACCGGTTCGCCGCGCGGCTGGAGGCGAGCGGCTGCGCGGTCACCCGGAGGATCGGCGGCGGCCACGGACTCGTGGGCGTCCTGCGCAACGGGCCCGGACCGACCGTCATGCTCCGCACCGAACTGGACGCCCTCCCGGTCACCGAGCGCACCGGCCTCGCCTACGCCAGCACCGTGCCCGGAGTGATGCACGCCTGCGGACACGACCTCCATCTCGCGGCGGTCGCCGGAGCGGTGGCCGAACTCTCCCGGACGCGCCCCGAATGGAGCGGCACCGTCCTGGTGGTGGGCCAGCCCGCCGAGGAGACCCTGACCGGGGCGCGCGAGATGCTCGCGGACGGGCTGTACGAACGGTTCGGCACCCCGGACGTGGTCCTCGCCCAGCACACCTCGCCGGCCCCCGCCGGCACCCTCGCCCACGCCGCGGACTTCCGGACCCCGCTGACGGCGGCCAGCGCGGCGGTGGACGTCACCCTGTACGGGCGCGGCGGCCACGCCGGCACCCCGCACCTCACCATCGACCCGGTCCTCGCGGCGGCGGCCGTCGTCCTGCGGCTCCAGTCCGTCGTCTCGCGGGAGACCGCACCGGCCGAGCAGGCGGTGCTGAGCGTCGGCATGCTGCGGGCCGGGGAGCGCGGCAACGTGATCCCGGAGACAGCCGAACTCGCCCTGTGCTTACGTGCGTTGTCCGAGCCGGTGCTCGACCGGATGACGGCTGCCGCGCGCCGGATCACCGCCGCCGAATGTGCGGCCTCCGGCTGCCCGCAGGGGCCGGACTTCACCGTCACCGCGCGTTCGCCCGCGCTGCTGACGGACGCCGCCGCCACCGCGTCCGTACGCGGGGTGCACGAGGCGCTGTTCGGGCCGGGGAGGGTGGCGGACTGCGGCCCCCTCACGGCCACCGAGGACTTCTCGTGGTTCGGCGCCCCGGGGGTGGCGACGGTGTACTGGCTGCTCGGCGTGACCGGGGTACGGCAGTGGCGCGCCGCCCGGGACGGCGGACCGCGCGTACCGCCCAACCACGCGCCGGAGTTCGCCCCGGACGTCCGCACCGCCCTGCCTGCCGGGATCGCGGCGATGGCGTCGGCCGCCAGACAGGTGCTGGCCCCGGAAGGAGGCGCGCCATGACGCGTGCCGACAAGGGGGCCGTCCACGCCCCGGGCCATGTGGACCTGGTCACCGTCCGCCGGGACGCCGCCGCCCCGACCGGTGAGACCACCGTCGTACGTCTGCTGAGCCTGCTCCCCGCCCACTGGAGCTGCACGCCGAGGTCCGTGGGCCCGGACCGGATCGCCCTGCGCGTCGCCCTGCCCCCCGCCGTCGACCGGCAGACGGTTTGCCGCGCCCTCGCCAGTGCCCTCGCCGACCGGGCACTGGAGGGCTGGGCGGAGGAGCGGTGAGGGCACGGCGGCGGCGCGGTCGCGGGCGAGGGCACCTCACGTGGATCCGGACCCGCGCGCGGGTCCCGGGACCGGCCCGGGACCCGCACCTTTCAGATCCAGCCGCGCTCCCGTGCCAGCAGCGCCGCCTGGGCGCGGCTCGCCGCGCCGAGCTTCTGCATCAGATCGGCGACATGCCGCCGGTAGGTCCGCACCGAGACGCCGAGCTCCCGGGCGCCCGCCTCGTCCTTGCCCACGGTGCACATCGACACCAGCACCCGCCGCTCGGTCTCCGACAGGCCGTTGCCCGGCGCCCCGGTGTCCTCGCCCATCGCCTGCGAGAGGTCGTCGGCCTGGTCCCAGATCTTCTCGAAGAGGGCGATGATGTTGGAGACCAGGCCGCTGCGATGGGCGAGCAGCGCGCCGCGCGAGGTGTCGCGCGGATCCAGCGGGACGAGCGCGGCCCTGCGGTCGTACACCAGCAGTCGTTCCGCGGTGTGCGCCGTCACCCGGATCGCCGCCCCGTGATCGGCCAGCTCCCGCAGATAGGCGGCGGTCGCCGGATCGTGCAGCGCGGCCCGTGCGACGACATTCCGGATCCGCACGCCGCGCCGCAGACATCGCAGGTCCAGCGGGCGCGAGCGGGCGATGTTCTCGGGCGACAGCCTCGTGTACGGCTCGACGGAGAGGATCTCGTCCCGGGCGAAGAAGGCGAGGTCGTCGATCCGGTTGCGGATCTGGGCGAGCCCC
Organism: Streptomyces sp. NPDC104309; assembly: GCF_055584025.1. NCBI lineage: Bacteria > Bacillati > Actinomycetota > Actinomycetes > Kitasatosporales > Streptomycetaceae > Streptomyces > Streptomyces sp. NPDC104309. The sequence continues at coordinate 377,725 of NZ_JBVJMV010000002.1, forward strand.
TCCAACTGCTCGATGCCCGGTGGAGGGGGTCTTCGTGCCCCCTGCTCCGCGCGTAGACCGTCGATGACATGGCGGGACCGGGTGACGCGCTGCAGCTCCTGGTGGAGCGCGTGCAGACGTAAGTCGATCAGCCGGGCCAGCGCGACCTCCGGATCCATCGGGAAGATGCGCAGGTCGGGGCCCTCGGGATGGAGCAGCCCGAGTTCCTGGAGCCGGTCGACGCACGAGCGTGCGGACTGCGGGTCGGTGCGCAGCAGAAGGTGCAGATCGTCGGTGGCGGTGCCGGGATTGCGCAGGAAGTGCCGGTAGACCTCTTCCTCGGCCTCCGAGACCCCGAATATGGACATCTCGTTCTCGCCCACGTGTGCCCCCGCTGCCTGGTCCATGCGTGGCCGCGCACTTCCGGGGATCGCCCGTGAGTGCCGGTCGATGGCTGCCGTACTCACTGCCCGTGCAACTGTTTGTGGAATCTTCGGCCAAAGCGTAGACGCTGGGATCATTTCTGTGAGGAGCCCGGACACAACTGTGTGGAATGCGGAGATGAACGGTTCGTGGCCCGCGACGAGCGGTGCCGGACGCGCGACGGACGGCACCAAGCGGAACGGGACCGGCGCCTGCCCGGTGCCGGATCGCCACGCCTGCCCGTTGTCCGATTCCCGCGCCTGCCCGGTGACGGATTGCCACGCCTCCTCGGTGCCGGATTCCCGCGTCTGCCCGGCCACGGCACCCCGTGTCGTCACCCGCCGGAATCAGGCCGCACACCCTCCGCCCCGGGACGACCGCGCACGCGGCTGTCACAGGGGAGTCGTAGGCTGGAAACACCCCGGCCCGTGAGACGTGTCGGGTCCTTCGCGTTGCCCCCTGGCAGCAGCCGGCTGTCAGACCTCGCCCTCGTTACCCGGACGGAAGCCCTTCATGAGCCTGCACGGTCTGCTGGATGTCGTCGTACGTGACCCGGCACTCTCCGAAGCGGTGAAGGCCGCCGGCGACGGCCACCGGATGCATGTCGACCTCGTCGGTCCGTCCGCCGCCCGGCCGTTCGCCGTGGCCGCGCTGGCCCGGGAGACCGGGCGCACGGTGCTCGCCGTCACCGCGACCGGCCGGGAGGCGGAGGACCTGGCGGCGGCCCTGCGCACCCTGCTGCCGCCGGACACGATCGCCGAGTTCCCGTCGTGGGAGACCCTGCCGCACGAGCGCCTCTCGCCCCGGTCCGACACCGTGGGCCGCCGCCTGGCCGTGCTGCGGCGCCTGGCGCACCCGAGGGAGGACGACCCGGAGACCGGTCCGGTCAAGGTCGTCGTCGCACCGGTCCGTTCCGTGCTCCAGCCGCAGGTCAAGGGGCTCGGCGACCTGGAGCCCGTGGCGCTGCGGATCGGGCAGAGCGCCGACCTCGGCAAGACGGTCGACGCACTCGCGGGAGCCGCGTACTCCCGGGTCGAACTGGTCGAGAAGCGCGGCGAATTCGCCGTGCGCGGCGGCATCCTGGACGTCTTCCCGCCGACCGAGGAGCACCCCCTTCGAGTGGAATTCTGGGGCGACGACGTCGAGGAGATCCGCTACTTCAAGATCGCCGACCAGCGGTCGCTGGAGATCGCCGAGCACGGGCTGTGGGCACCGCCCTGCCGTGAGCTGCTGCTGACCGACGAGGTCCGTGAGCGGGCCGCCGCCCTCGCCGAGGAACACCCGGAGCTGGGTGAACTGCTCGGCAAGATCGCCGAGGGGATCGCGGTGGAGGGCATGGAGTCCCTCGCCCCGGTCCTCGTCGACGCCATGGAGCTGCTGCTCGACGTACTGCCCAAGGGTTCGATGACGGTGGTCTGCGACCCGGAGCGGGTCCGCACCAGGGCGGCCGACCTCGTCGCCACCAGCCAGGAGTTCCTCCAGGCGTCCTGGGCCGCGACCGCGGGCGGAGGCCAGGCCCCGATCGACGTCGGCGCGGCCTCCCTGTGGGGCATCGCGGACATCCGGGACCGGGCCCGCGAGCTGGGGATGATGTGGTGGTCGGTCTCCCCGTTCGCCGCGGACGACGAACTCGGCGAGGACACCCTCAAGCTCGCGATGCACGCCCCGGAGTCGTACCGCGGCGACACCGCCCGCGCGTTCGCCGACACCAAGGGCCGGCTCGCCGACGGCTGGCGCACGGTGTACGTCACCGAGGGCCAGGGGCTCGCCTCCCGCACCGTCGAGGTGCTCGGCGGCGAGGGCATCGCGGCCCGCCTGGACGCCGACCTGGCGGAGATCTCCCCGTCCCTGGTCCACGTCTCCTGCGGCGCCATCGACCAGGGCTTCGTCGACCCGGAGCTCAAGCTCGCCGTGCTGACCGAGACGGACCTCACGGGGCAGCGCACCGCCACCAAGGACCTGGGCCGGATGCCGGCCCGCCGGCGCAAGACGATCGACCCGCTGACGCTGGAGACCGGCGACTACATCGTCCACGAGCAGCACGGTGTGGGCCGCTACATCGAAATGGTGCAGCGCACGGTGCAGGGTGCCACCCGCGAGTACCTCCTCGTCGAGTACGCCCCCGCCAAGCGGGGCCAGCCCGGCGACCGCCTCTACATTCCGACCGACCAGCTGGAACAGGTCACCAAGTACGTCGGTGGCGAGGCGCCCACCCTGCACCGGCTCGGCGGCGCCGACTGGACGAAGACGAAGGCGCGCGCCAAGAAGGCGGTCAAGGAGATCGCCGCCGACCTGATCAAGCTGTACTCGGCCCGGATGGCGGCGCCCGGCCATGTCTTCGGCCCCGACACCCCCTGGCAGCGCGAGCTGGAGGACGCCTTCCCGTACGCGGAGACGCCCGACCAGCTCTCCACCATCGCCGAGGTCAAGGAGGACATGGAGAAGTCGGTCCCGATGGACCGGCTGATCTGCGGCGACGTCGGCTACGGCAAGACGGAGATCGCGGTACGGGCGGCCTTCAAGGCGGTCCAGGACGGCAAGCAGGTCGCCGTCCTCGTCCCCACGACCCTCCTGGTCCAGCAGCACCACGGCACGTTCACCGAGCGCTACTCCCAATTCCCGGTCAACGTACGGGCGCTCAGCCGCTTCCAGTCGGAGTCCGAGTCCAAGTCGACCCTGGAGGGGCTCCGCGAGGGCTCCGTCGACCTGGTCATCGGCACCCACCGCCTCTTCTCCGCCGAGACGAAGTTCAAGGACCTGGGCCTGGTCATCGTCGACGAGGAGCAGCGCTTCGGCGTCGAGCACAAGGAACAGCTGAAGAAGCTCCGCGCCAACGTGGACGTCCTCACCATGTCCGCGACGCCGATCCCCCGTACGCTCGAAATGGCCGTGACGGGCATCCGCGAGATGTCGACGATCACCACGCCCCCCGAGGAGCGCCACCCGGTTCTCACCTTCGTCGGCCCGTACGAGGAGAAGCAGATCGGCGCGGCCATCCGCCGTGAACTGCTGCGCGAGGGCCAGGCGTTCTACATCCACAACCGCGTCGAGTCGATCGACCGGGCCGCCGCGCGGCTGCGCGAGATCATCCCCGAGGCGAGGATCGCGACCGCCCACGGCCAGATGTCCGAACAGGCCCTGGAACAGGTGGTGGTGGACTTCTGGGAGAAGAAGTTCGATGTCCTGGTCTCCACCACGATCGTCGAGTCCGGCATCGACATCTCCAACGCCAACACTCTGATCGTGGAACGCGGCGACAACTTCGGCCTCTCCCAGCTCCACCAGTTGCGCGGCCGGGTGGGCCGTGGCCGCGAGCGCGGTTACGCGTACTTCCTCTACCCCCCGGAGAAGCCGCTCACCGAGACGGCCCACGAGCGCCTGGCCACGATCGCCCAGCACACCGAGATGGGCGCGGGCATGTACGTGGCGATGAAGGACCTCGAAATCCGCGGCGCCGGAAACCTCCTGGGCGGCGAACAGTCCGGCCACATCGCGGGCGTCGGCTTCGACCTGTACGTCCGCATGGTCGGCGAGGCGGTGGCCGACTACCGGGCCTCCCTCGAAGGCGGCGTGGAGGAGGAGCCGCCGCTGGAGGTCAAGATCGAGCTCCCGGTCGACGCGCACGTCCCGCACGACTACGCCCCGGGCGAGCGGCTGCGCCTCCAGGCGTACCGCGCCATCGCCTCCGCCAACACGGAGGACGACATCAGGGCGGTCCGCGAGGAACTCACCGACCGCTACGGCAAGCTCCCCGAGCCGGTCGAGAACCTCCTCCTGGTCGCGGGCCTGCGCATGCTGGCCCGCGCCTGCGGCGTCGGCGAGATCGTGCTCCAGGGCTCGAACATCCGGTTCGCCCCGGTCGAGCTGCGCGAATCGCAGGAGCTGCGTCTGAAGCGCCTCTACCCGAAGACGGTCATCAAGCCGGCCGTCCACCAGATCCTGGTACCCCGCCCCACCACCGGCAGGATCGGCGGCAAGCCGGTCGTGGGCCGCGAACTGCTGGCGTGGACGGGGGAGTTCCTCACGACGATCCTGGGGTCGTAGCCCCGGGACGTCTGCTGCCTCGGCCCCGTCGGACGTCCGGCGGGGCCGGTCCCTTTCACGGGGTGAGCGGTGCGGCAGGCCTCTTGAACGTGAGCCAGACGGTTTTGCCGACGATGTGGTGGTCGATGCCGAACTCCGCGGCCAGTTCATCGACCAGGAATAAGCCGCGCCCCGAGCAGCAGTCGTCTTCCGCGTGCTGGATCGCCGGTCGTCCGCCGCCGCTGTCCCGCACTTCCAGGCGTACAAGTTCCTCTGTTGCGCGGAGGCGGACGGCGAACTCCCTTCCCGGCGGGACGCCGTGCAGCAGGGCATTGGTCGCCAGTTCCGAGACGCAGAGCTTTATGTCGTCGATCAGGGGCGTGAGCTGCCACTCCGTGAGGACATCGACGACGAAGTCGCGTGAGGCACCGACAGAGGTGCGTCGTCGGGGAAAGCGCCGTTGCTGCGACAGAGACACGGTGGTCCACCGCCTTGCTCGTGGGGCATGACGCGCACACCGTACTGCTATTCGCGAAAGGCGGCAAGGTACTCTTTGGGGGGATCGAATGCTTCGCCTACCGTGTGCAGCGGCAGGGTGTCTCGGGCGTCAACTGCGAAGGAGAAGGCCGTGGGTGAAGAGAGGGCCGGTACATCCGCTCGGTACCTGGCGCCGCCCGTCCGGGGCGAAAGCGATGCCTGGGGGGCCGAGTCGGCAGCCGAAGGGCGACGAGGTGCCCAGCGGATCGTGCGCGCGGGAGAGGTGGTCGCACCTGACAGGGTGGCCGACCTCCTCCTGGTGGAGCGTGGCGGTCGTGTCGTCGAGCGACGGCGGATCATGTACCTCGACGGTGAGCCGTGCGAGTTGACCGACACCTACTACCCGCTGGAGATCGCTCGGGGAACCGGGCTGGCCGCAGCGGGCAGAATCCGGGGAGGGGCCATCCGGCTGCTCGCCGATCTGGGGTATGCCGGTGTCCGAGCGCAGGAGGATGTGGTGGCCCGCATGCCGTCCGAAGGCGAGAGAGCGTCCTTGTCGCTGGAGGCGGGTGAGCCGGTGCTCGAACTGACACGGCTCACGCTGAGTGGAGATGACCGACCCATCCAGGCCGATGTGATGGTCATGTCTCCCCGAGGTCAGAACCTGCGGTACGAGATCAGGATCGGATGACTGTGCCCGGAGTGGACGACGAGACATTGGACCGCCGCTCCCTGCATGAGCGGATCGCGGCGGATCTGCGCGACGAGATCATGTCCGGGGATCTGGCCCCGGGAGCCGGCCTCCCCTCCACCGCGCAACTCAAGGAACGGTTCTCCGCTTCGAACGCCACCGTGCAGAAGGCGTTGCAACTCCTCAAAGGCGAAAGACTGGTCATTGGACGCCCAGGTGCGTCGGTGACGGTTCGCGAGCACCGGCAGCGGACGATACGTCCGGCCGCGTACATGGCACCGGCGGCCTCCGGCCGGCCGTACCGTTGGCTGAGCGAAGCAGCGAACTCGGGTGCGCGCGCCCACAGCACCTTGATCGAGGTGGCCGAGGAGAAGCCTCCGGCAGACGTTGCTGCGGCGTTGGGCCTTCAGCTGGGTGGAACTGCGGTCCTCCGGCGTCAGCTGCTGTCGATCGACGACGAACCGGCGGAACTCGTCGCCTCCTACTACCCGTTGGACATCGCCCTCGGTACCGCCCTCACCGAACGCCGCAGAATCACCGGTGGTACGCCCACCCTTCTCACGGCACTGGGCTATCCACCTCGGGTCAGTGTGGACCGGGTGTCCGCGCGTGTCGCCACCCAGGACCAGTACCGATTGCTCCGGCTCCCCGGCGACCTGCCCGTACTGCGCACCTTGCGCATCGTCCACAGCGATGACGACCGGCCCGTCGAAGCGACGGTGATGGTCAAGGCGGGCCATCTGTACGAGGTGCAGTACGCGTTCGTCCCCGAGTGAGGGGTGCTTTGCGGGTTCGCCCGGCCGGTTGTCGGATCCGTGAGGCAGGATGCGACGCATGGAGAGGGGCAGGGAGAACAGAACCCGGAACCGCTGGATCGTGGTGACGTGCGTGCTGCCGGCCTGTTGCCTGCTGTACGTCCTGCGCCCAGGGCAGGGTGCGGAGAACCTGCCGGACCGCTTGGGCGTCGTCGGGATGCTGCTCACGGCCCTGACGCTGGTCGCGACAGTGTTCGGGGTGTGGGCGACGCAGCGGGTCGGTGCGGCGGTGGACGATGTGGCCGCGGCGCGACAACTGAGCCGGGCCGTGGCGCTGGCGGAGCCGCTGTCGCGCCGGGTGCTGGGCGGGGATCGGGTCGTCGCGGACATCACTTACCGATTCCGCCCCTACACACACGCCAGAGGCGCGGCGCCGCCCCTGGCGCCGGCCGGACGATTGGACGGTCTGGTCGCTGACTACCAGGCCCTCAGACCCCGGCGCCTGGTGGTGACGGGCCGGCCGGGAGCCGGGAAATCGGTGCTGGCCCATTCCTTCGTGGCGGAGCTCAACAAGGTCAGGGCGGATGGCGACCCCGTTCCGGTGCTGATCGCGCTCGGGGACTGGGAGCGGGAGGAGAGCTTCCGCGACTGGGTCGTCAGACATCTGGTGCGCGACTACGGCAGATCGTGGAAGCGTGCCGGTCAGCTCGTGGACGCCGGACTGGTGCTCCCGGTCATCGATGGTCTGGACGAGATGGACAGGGCGGAAGTCCCGCTCGCCGAGTCACGGGCCCAGGGCGCGCTGGACGCCCTGGCCGACTATCAGGAGGGCCTGGAACCCGCACCACTCGTCCTGACGTGCCGCACGGATCTCTACGACGCGCTCGAAGCCTCCGGAAGGCCGATGCTGGACACGGCGCGGGTCGAGATCGACCCGGTGAGTGCCGAGGCGGCTGCGGGATTCCTGTCGCGGCGCGCGGGGGCGGCCTACCGTCAGGTCGTATGGGCCCCGGTCCTGGACGAGTTGCGCGCCCGCCCTCACGGCATGCTGGCCCGTTCGCTCTCCACGCCGTGGCGCCTGGTGCTCGTGGCCACGGCGTACGAGCAGGCCAACGACCCCGGCGAACTTCTGACATGCACCACGCAGGAGGAGGTGGGCGACGTACTCCTCGGCCATTTCATCCCGTCGTCCGTCCGCACTGTCGCGGGAACGCGGAGCCGGTACGCACCCGAGGATGTGCACGCGTGGCTGGGCGCCCTCGCACGCGGTCTTCAGGTGCGGGGCGGTGGCGGGACGGATCTGGTGTTGTCCGAACTCGCCCACTCCCCGGGGGCCGTGTGGGCGAGACGGTTGTACGCCGTTCTGGTCGGTGTCCTCGCGCTCGGCCCGGTTGTGCTTCTGCTGTCCGACGGGGACAGGGATGCGATGACCTGGAGCCTGGCCGCTGTCCTTCTCGTGGTGGGAGGCATCGGGTTCCGACACCTGTGTTCCAGCGAGATCAGCCTGTGGGGACGTGCCGACTTCGCCCTGCCCCCGTGGGGCAGCCCGCTGTGGCGGGTGGGGATGCGGCTGGCATGGAACGGGAGCGGGCGCTGGGCGGTACGCGTCACCGCGATCTGGCCCGTTCTGGCGATGTGGCGGGTCGCAGCACCTCAACGATTCGGTGGCATGGAGAACGGGCCGATGACCGTGGCGATGCTGTTCACTCCCGCGCTGTTCTTCATCATGTTCTCCGCCTACTTCCTCGGTTCAGCGGCGGTGGGGCCGTCCGGCTGGCCACGCACCGGCGCTTTCTTCGCTCTGATTGTTCTGTGGCCCGCGGCTGTCCTGGTGTTCCTCAGCCGTTCTGCGGGTCTTGGCCCGACCGCCGACCTCGTACTCTTCACCATGTTCGGGTCGCTCTACTGTGCTTTGTGCGGCCCCATGGCCATGTACACGTGCTGGCTGCTGGTCAACTGCCGACGGCTGCCGTTCCGCCTGAGCCGCTTCCTGGAGTGGTCCCGGACGGCGGGGCTGATCCGGGTGACCGGTGCCGCCTACCAGTTCCGGCATCGTGAGTTCCAGGAGTGGCTCACACGCCACCCCGCTCCGGCCCGTCCGACGCCGAGCGCTCATCCGCCGGCGCGAACACCGACCCCGTGACTGAGCGGAACACCTCCTCGGGGTCCCGGCCGCCCGCCGCCCCTCCAGGTTGCCGCTCAGCAGCAGGGTGGCGAATCCGTGGGCCGTCGACCAGGCGGCGACGGCGGTGAGCAGGCCCGTGCGGTCCTTGAAGTGGTGGGCGGGGGCCGCGTGGGAGACGCCGAAGGTGTGAGCCACCGTGTGCCATGACGACGCGGCGCCAGAGACTCAGGCGGTACGGGATCCGGATCGGGTGACTGCGCCCGGCCCCGAAGCGGAGGGACCGGATCCTGACTGCCGCCCGCATTCCTCACCCGCGCCAGGCGGCCAGCAGATCCGCAGAGGTGAGCGTCAGGTCCGGGCGTACGCCGTCCTCGACCCCCGCCGGGCACACCGCCAGCAGCGGGGCCGCCGACGCGCCCGGTACGGCGGACCGTGCCTCGGCGAGGTGCGCGAGTTCGCGGTCGCTGAAGCGCTTGGTCTCGCGCCACTTGACCGAGCCGAGGAGGAGCGTGCGCTTCCCCGAGGCGGCGGGGACGACGATGTCGTACTCCTGGCTGTTGTCGCGGTTCCACCAGCTCCCCACCTGTCCGGCGCCCTCCAGCCCCGGTAGCTCCGGGGCGAGCCGGTACACCGCCTCCTGGACGAGTGGCTCGATGGCGCGGCCCCGCCAGCTCGGCCAGCCCCGGTCGAAGACGGCGCGGGCGATGTCCGGCCGGCCGCGGGCGATGTGGGCCTGCTGTTCCTCGATGAAGCGGAACCAGAAGCGCAGGTAAGGGTCGTCGATGCGGTAGCGCCGCAGCCTGCTGTTCGCGGGCGCGCCCACCGGTACGTCCACGCTGACCACCCCCTTGTCGGCGAGCACCTTTATGGCCCTGGTGACCGCTGTGTGCGCGGTGCTTCCTTCCTCGGGAAGCCTTCCGACGACCTGGGTGAACGTGCTGACTCCGACATCGGTACCCCCCATCGCGGACAGGACGCGCCGCGCCTGCTGCGCGTCGGGGAATTCGGCGTCGAGAGACCGCTGTCCCATGACCGCCAGATCGCTGTTCTCGTCACCGAGCTGTTCGTGCACGAACGCCCGAGTGCTGCGCGCGCGTGCTCGGTCCAGCACCAGGCGTGGGTAGCCCCCGGTGACGAGCGCGGTGTCGAAAGCGGCCAGCGGGTTCCCACCGCTGCCCAGGGCCTCGGCGCACTCGGCGGGGTCGAAGGGAGCGACAGTGGTGCTCCTGGCCCGGCCGTAGAGCGGCCTGTCGTGTTCGGTCAGCCGCTCCATCATCCCGACGTCGGAGCCGATCAGTACGAAGAGAACAGGAGTGTTCTCCAGCTGCCGGTCCCAGGCGTTCTGGAGCTGCCCCTCCAGGGTCGGATCCGCCGCGGCAGCCCACGGGAACTCGTCGATGACGACGACGGAGGGGGTGCTGCGGCAGGCGACGGCGATCCTGCCCAATGCGTCCCGCCAGTCGGTGGGTGGAGCGGAGAAGAGCGAATCGGCATCGGCGAGCGGGGTCGTCGACGTGTGCAGCTCGGCTGTGAGGGTCCGGAGCTGGGTGGCCGGCGATGCGTTCTTCACGGCGGAGAAGTAGAGGTAGGGCAGCCCCGACTGCTCGACGAAGCGCGTGAAGAGCCGGGATTTCCCCACCTGGCGGCGCCCGCGCACGGCGAGCAGCTGACCGGTTCCGGACTCCCGGATGCGCAGCATGCGGCGTTCCAGATCGGCGAGTGTGCGTTGACGGCCGTAGAAACCCATGCGTCTACCTCCCGGATCTCGGCGACACATGCATGGATGAATCATACGTCGAGGAAACATACATAGATGAATGTTAACCGGAGCTGGGATCGGGGGGTATTGGTGAACAGGCTGTAGCCCCCGGTGGCGAACCTGCCGTGGCCCGGCGGCTCGACGGGAGTGTGATTCAGGCCGCATCCGGCCCGAACGGTAGCCATGTGCATGCCTCCCGGGGAAGACCTCCGTAGGATTCCCGGGATCAGCTTTCTCCCCGTCAGGACGGCTTCGAGTGATACCTCCCCGCGCGTACCGAGTGATGCTGCCCGCCCTCAGTGTGGCGGCGGTGCTGGCCCTGGCCGGCTGTGACCCCGAGCAGACGTCCTCCGGGGCTGGGCAGCAGGGCGGCGGGCAGGCCGCCACCGGATTCGGGGCCAGCCCGCTCGACAACGCCGACGGTACGAAGCCGGGCCTCGCGCCGCTCACGTCCGAGGCGGACCAGGCGGCCGGCCGGAAGATCATCGAGAAGGTGGCGACGAAGGGGCGAGGCCCGAAGACCGGGTACGCACGCGACAAGTTCGGTTACGCCTGGAAGGACTCGGTCGACGGGATACCGCTGGCCAGGAACGGCTGCGACACCCGTAACGACCTCCTCAACAGGGACGGCAAGGACGTGAAGTTCCGGTCCGGGTCGGACTGTGTGGTCGTGTCGATGACCCTCAAGGACCCGTACACCGGCTCGACCATCGAGTGGCGCAAGCAGCAGGCCACCAAGGTCCAGATCGACCACGTCATGCCGCTCTCGTACGACTGGCAGATGGGCGCCGCCCGCTGGAACGAGACCAAGCGGCAGCAGATCGCCAACGATCCGCTCAACCTCCTTCCGGTGGACGGCCCGGCCAACAACGCCAAGCGTGACTCCGGTCCGGCGTCCTGGCTGCCGCCGTACAAGCCGGTCCGCTGCTCGTACGCGGTGCGGTTCGCGCAGGTCTCGCTGAAGTACGCGCTTCCGGTCACCGCCGCGGACAAGCAGGCGATGCTGGAGCAGTGCGGGGGATGACGGGCGGGCGCCCCGCTCCGAACTGTCCGTGTCCAAGGCTGTGACGTGCGGAAAAACGGTTTGGCGCCGGGAACGCCGTTGCCTAGCGTGGGGCGCATGGACCTGACCATCACCACCGTCGCCGCCCGTCCCGAGCTCGCCGGGGCGGCAGGACGGATGCCGGACAGCTGGCCGGGATTCGTCCTGGAGGACTTGGTGGGCTGGGCGAACTACCCCAGGATCGCCGTCGATTTCCCGGAGTACGTGCTCGTCGCGACGGACGAGGACGGCGCCGTTGTCGCACGGGCGTACAGCGTGCCGTTCGCGCTGCATGTTCCGGGGCGGGAGGAACTGCCCGAGGGCGGCTGGGACCGCGTGCTGCTGTGGGCGTTCTCGGACCTGCGGCACGGACGTACGCCGGACACCGTCAGCGCGATCGAGATCGCGGTCGCCGACGGGCACCAGGGGCGGGGGATCTCGGCACGGATGGTCGCCGCGATGCGGGAGAACGCCGGAAGACTCGGTTTCGCGGACCTTGTCGCCCCGGTGCGACCGAGCGCCAAACACCTGGACGCCTCGGCCCCGATGGAGGAGTACGCCCGCCGGACCCGGGCGGAAGACGGACTTCCGTACGATCCGTGGCTGCGTGTCCATGTGCGGGCCGGTGGGGTGATCGAGGCGGTGGCGCCGGTGTCGATGACCGTGTCCGCTTCCCTCGCACGGTGGCGGTCCTGGACCGGCCTGCCGTTCGACGAGGACGGCCCGGTGGAGGTGCCGGGGGCACTGGTACCGGTGCAGTGTTCGGTGGCTCACGGGTACGCGGTGTACGTGGAGCCCAACGTATGGGTGCGGCACCGCGTGTAGACGCCCGTCGTGGCCCCGGCACGGGCGCCGGAAGGCAGCCGCCCGTGGGGGCGCAGCCCTCCGGGCGTGCGGGCGTACGGGTGGGGGTCAGCCGGCCGGCTTGTCCGGGTCGACGATGTCCTTGGCGGCCGGCTCCTTCACCACGACGGGCTTGTCGAAGTCGGAGAGCGTCATCGTCATCGGCTCCTTGCCGCCCTTCGCGTCGACCTTGAGGACGTACGGGGCGCCTTCGGTGGCCACCAGCATCGTGTAGGTGCCTTCGCTGTCCTTCTCGGTGAGACGCAGCGCTCGTTGGCCGTCGACGGTGGTCTCACCGTTCTTGCGGGCCGCGTTGTCGTTTGTCTCGAAGTCCTTCAGCAGTGCACCCAGGTCGCAGAATTCGAGCATGTCCTTGTTGTCGGCGTCCGAGGCCTTCGACTTCATCCAGTGGCCGGCGAGCAGGTCGACCGCGGCGTCGACGTCCGCGGCGGGCTCGCCCTTGGACTGCTCGCGCAGCATCGCCTCGTCGAACTTCGTGTAGAGCGTGTCGCCGGTCTTGCGGACCTCCATGGTGCCCGCCGGGCCGATGGACATCGTTCCGGTGCAGGCACCGGAGGTGCTCATGGCGAAGTGGGCGGAGATCGGTCCGTCGGCCGTCTTCATGTCGACGGCGATCTTCATGGACTTCGCCTTCTTCGTGGTCTTGAGCGCCTTGTTGGCGACTTCGGGGCCCGACATGTCCGCGAAGGGGCCGGTCGCCTTGGCGGGCGAGGCGTCGGTGCCGCAGGCGGCCAGGCCGAGGACGGTGAGGGCGCAGAGGGTGTTGACGGTGGTACGGGCGAGAACGCGCATGGCGGAGGTCTCCGTGAGGTGAGCGGGGTGGGGAGAGGGGCGGGACGGGGAACGCGCGGTGGGCGGGCTTCGCGGGCGCTTCAGCGGAGGGCTGGGCGTGGACCGGCGGAGAGGTGCGAACCGGCGGAGAGGTACGGACCGGCGGAGAGGTGCGGAGCGGTGGAGGGCGCCGGCGTGGTGTCGGCGGCGGCAGCCTTGGTCACGAGCACCGCGCCGACGCCCGAGAGCGTCAGCGCGATCACGCCGAGCACGGCTCCGAAGGTGGTCGTCCCACGATTGGTGGCCTCGCCGCGGCTGGTGCGGCCCCGGCCGGTCAGGCCGAGCGCGAGAGCGAGCAGCCCCAGCGCCGCCGCGAGCCAGAAGAGCGCCCAGACCAGGCCCACGACGCTGCTGGTGATGCCGAGGACGAGCGCCGTGGTGCCCAGCCCGTTGCGCGCCGGACGCTCGCCCGGTGTGCGAGCGGGGGCGTACGCCTGCTGCTGCTGCGGCGGTTCGGGGTACCCGGACATGGCTGGACCCTTCGGTGAAGTTCGGCAAGGGGCGTGAACGGCCGCCCGAATCCCTGGAGATGCGGCGACACGTCAATAACAGCAGAGCTTGTGAACCGAGTCAACACGGTTCACACGTGACGTTCTCTGTCATGCTGTGAACCGATGTGATCGGCCGGAGGTCGGTATGCTCACACACACAGCGCCGACGGATCAGGGAGACAGTCAGTGCCGGAGAACTCGACCGAGGTGACCGCGGCCGGCATCGCCCGGCTCGCGGGCGTGGGACGCGCCGCCGTCAGCAACTGGCGCCGCCGGCACGCCGACTTCCCCAAGCCCGTCGGCGGCACCGAGACGAGCCCGTCCTTCGCGCTGCGCGAGGTCGAGCAGTGGCTGCGCGACCAGGGCAAGCTCGCGGAGGTCCCGCTCCGTGAACGGGTCTGGCAGCAGCTCGCGGGGCACCCGGCCGGCCCGGTCCACGCCCTGGTCCACACCGGCTGCGCCCTGCTGTTCCTGCGGGACAGCCCCCGCGCCTGGAGGGAGACCGTCGCCGTGTCGGACGAGGCGATGGCCGGTGTGCTGTCCCTCGCCCTCGACGATCTGCTCGCCGCCCGCTTCGGACCGGCGGCGGAACCCGGGCGGGCCGTTCACGCCCCCGGCCGCGCGGAGCTGCTCCCGTCCGTTCCGCTGCTCCGGGGCGTCGCGGAGCTCGCCGCGGAGAACGGTGCCCGGGAGACCTTCGAGTTCCTGCTCGGCCGCCAACTGGACGCCAACCCGCGCCAGTACACACTCACCCCGCCCGGCCTCGCCGCACTCATGGCAGCCCTGGCGGAGACCGGGAAGCAGCCGGCCCGTACGGTCCTCGACCCCGCGGCGGGCACCGGCGCCCTGCTGCGCGCAGTCGGTCGCCCGACCGCTCTGTACGCGCAGGAGACCGACCCCGACCTCGCCGCGCTCACCGCGCTGCGGCTCGCCCTGCACACCGGCCCCGCCACCGGCTGTGCCCTCGCGGTACGGACCGGTGACACCCTGCGCGCCGACGCCTTCCCGCAACTCGCCGCCGACGCCGTGCTCTGCCACCCGCCGTTCAACGAGCGCAACTGGGGCCACGACGAACTCGCCTACGACCCACGCTGGGAGTACGGCTTCCCGGCCCGTACGGAGTCCGAACTGGCCTGGGTCCAGCACGCCCTGGCCCGTCTGCGCGAGGGCGGCACCGCCGTACTGCTGATGCCTCCGGCCGCCGCTTCGCGCCGTTCCGGCCGCCGGATCCGCGCCGATCTGCTGCGCCGCGGCGCCCTGCGCGCCGTCATCGCGCTCCCCGCCGGCGCCGCGCCTCCGTACGGCATCCCGCTCCACCTCTGGGTACTGCGCAAGCCGGTCGGCGGCCTACGTCCCTCGCCGGAACTGCTGCTCGTCGACACGGCCGAATCCGCCGAACCCCCGGCCGCGGGCCCGGCCGTCACCGCCCCGTCCGGCGGGCGTGACCGGCTCGACTGGCAGGCGGTACGCAGCACCGTGCTCGCCGCCTGGCAGTCGTTCGAGGGCGAGGGCGAGGGCGAGGGCGAGGGCGCGGCCGAAGGTGCGGGCGAGGGCACAGGCGCAGGCGCGGGAACAGGCAAGAGCACAGGCGGAGACAGGGCCGGCCGGGCGGACGGGACCGGCTCCGTCCGCCCGCTCGGGACCCGCCCGGGGGCCGGCCGGGTCGTCCCCGTCATCGAACTCCTCGACGACGACGTGGACCTGGCCCCCGCCCGCCATCTGCCACCCCCGGCCGCCGCGGACGGACCGGCCGAACTGATCCGGGTACGGGAACGGCTCACCGAGACGCTCGGTCTCACCGGCACCCTCACCCCGCCGGCCGTGACCCTCTCCGACCCGGCCCACTGGCCGCTCACCACCGTCGGCGAACTCGCCCGCGCCGGCGCACTCCAGCTCCGCACCGGCGGCTCCGGCACCGGCCCGCTCCCCGTCCTCACGGAACACGACGTCCTCGGCTCCACCGCCCCTTCGGGAAGCCTGCCCACCGACGGGCCCCCCGAGGAGCCGGTCCTCGTCGAGACGGGCGACGTCGTCGTTCCCGTGCTCGGCGGCGGCGCCGTCGCCCGCGTCATCGACGACACCACCGCGGGGGCCGCGCTGGGCCGCAACCTCCAGCTGCTGCGCCCCGATCCGACCGCCCTCGACCCCTGGTTCCTCGCCGGCTTCCTGCGCGGCACCGCCAACAACCGCCAGGCCAGCAGCTACGCCTCCACCGCCACCCGGCTGGACGCCCGCCGCCTCCAACTGCCCCGGCTGCCACTCGCGGAACAGCGGAGGTACGGGGAACGGTTCCGTGCCCTGGCCGCGTTCGAGGACGCGCTCCGACTGGCCGGCCGGCTCGGCGGACAGCTGGTGCGGGGGATGTACGACGGGCTGGCGGACGGCACGGTCCCGCCGAAGTGACGTGATCCACAACGGTTCGGTACAACCCGGGGCCCGTTGTCGGTGACGCCCTTTACGCTCGGAGCTGCGTACACGGAGCGTGTGCGCGGACGTTCCACGACGAGGTCTCCAGGAGCAGCCATGTACGCCCCCGGTCATCCGCCGCCGCCGCACCGGGTTCCCAGCCGGGCCTGGATCGTCTCGATGCGCGTGCTGTTCGTCGTGCTCCCGGTGTGCTCGCTCGGACTGCTGCTGTGGAGCCCGCTGCTCCGCCTCGCGATCGTGCGCCGCCGGGCCTCCGACGTGTGGCTGACCGGGGCCGGTTTCGTGTTCATCTGCGTGTTCGTGGCGATCCTCGGCAGGGACGGCAACGACGAGCCCGTCGGCATCGACAACGTGCTCATACCGCTGATGATGCTGCTGATGGTGGCCGCGGTTGTCTACTACCTGGTCGGGGACATCCGGCACTACGCACACCTCACGAAGTGGAACCTCATGGGTGGATATGCGCCCTGGGCACCGGGATACGCGTACGCGACCACGATGCCGATGCGCACGCCCGCCCCCGCGCCCGCCCCCGCTCCCACAACTGAGCCCGCCCCCGCCCCCACGGACGCGCCCGCGCCCGCCGCCACACCTGCGCCCGCGCCTGCCCCCACGGACGCGCCCACACCTGCCCCCACGCCCGCTCCCACAGACGCCTTCGCCCCCGCCCCCGCCCCCGCCCCCGCTCCCGCCCCCGCGCAGCGGCCCCCGGCCTCGGCCCGGTCGCCGCACCGGCCTCAGCGGATCGACCAGGTCCGGGCCGAGCTGGACGAGTTGAGCGACTACCTCCGCAAGGAGGAGGGCCGGTGAGCGGGCGCCTCATCGGCGGGCGGTACGAGCTGGCGACCGTCCTCGGCCAGGGCGGCATGGGTCAGGTCTGGACGGCCTACGACCAGCGTCTGGACCGCCGGGTCGCGGTGAAGCTGCTCCGCCCCGACCGGGTCACCGGCCCCATCGGCAGCGAGGCCGCGGGCGAGCTGCGCCGCCGCTTCGTCCGCGAGTGCCGGGTCACCGCCCAGGTCGACCACCCGGGCCTGGTCACGGTCCACGACGCGGGCAGCGAGGGCGACGAACTGTTCCTCGTCATGCAGTACGTCGAGGGTGCCGACCTCGCCGACCACCTCGCCGAGCACGACCCGTACCCGTGGCAGTGGTCCGTCGCGGTCGCCGCCCAGCTCTGTGCCGTCCTCTGCGCGGTGCACGCGGTGCCGATCGTCCACCGCGACCTCAAGCCCCGCAATGTGGTGGTCCGTCCCGACGGCACCGTCACCGTTCTGGACCTGGGCGTCGCCTCGGTCCTGGACACCGACACCACGCGTCTCACCCACACGGGTTCGCCGATCGGTTCCCCGGCCTACATGGCGCCCGAGCAGGCGATGGGCGGTGCCGTCGGTCCGTACACCGATCTTTACGCCCTCGGTGTACTCCTCCACGAACTCCTCAGCGGGGACGTGCCGTTCGCCGGATCGACCGCTCTCGGCGTGCTGCACCGCCACCTCCACGAGTCGCCGCTCCCGGTCCGCCGGGTCCGGCCAGACATCCCCGAACCCCTCGAAGCCCTGGTGCTGCGGCTGTTGGCCAAGGACCCGCAGCACCGCCCGGCCAACGCCCAGGAGGTGTACGAACACCTCGCCCCGCTGCTCCCCTCGCCGGGCGCCGGGATCCCCACGGGCCCGCTCGACCCGACGCGTCCCTTCCTGCGCCCGCACGCCCCGTGGCCCGACCGCGCCGGCACCCCGGCCCAGCCCCCGGCCCCGCCCGCCCCGGCGGCGGACCGGCGCGATGTCGCCGTCGCCGTCGACGATGTCAAGAAGCTGCTCGGCGAGGGCCGGATCACCCAGGCCGTGGACATCCTCGGCTCCATCCTCCCGGTCGCGGCCGAACAGCACGGTGAGGACTCCGCCGTCGTCCGCATCCTGCGCAAGCAGTACGCGGCGACGCTGATGGACGACGGCCAGTACCGCCGTGTCCTGCCCGAGCTGCGCCGCCTCGCCGTGGACCGCGCGGCGGAGGCGGGCCCGGCCGACGCCCAGACACTCCAGTTCCGCTACGACGCGGCCCAGTGCCTGGAACAGCTCGGCGAACCGGCCGCCGCGCTCGCGGAGTTCCGCGCGGTCCTCCCGTACTACGAGAACCATCACGCCACGGGCGGCGACCCGGCCCGCTCCTTCGAGATCCGCAACCGCGTCGCGCACCTGCTGCTCGCGGTCGGCGACCACGTGGCGGCGCGCGTGCAGTTGCAGGGGCTGCTGTACGACACGGAGCGGGCCTACGGACCGCACCATCCGCTGCCCGCGGAGCTGCGCCGCCGCCTCGACCGACAGGCCGAGATGCGGGGCGGCTGACGGAGGCTTACCGGGGACCGACAGGGTGGAGATCTCCAGCCTGTCCGAGGGAGCCGAGTCGGATGAGGGGCGGCACGGTGGCAGGTGTTCGTGTGGCAAGGTACCCCCGGCACGCGTGCTGAGCTGCACACAGTCTCAAGAGCCTTGCACTCCTGGTGTGGTCGTCGCTCCAGGTGTGGTTCTCTGCGTCCGCTCGCCGCGCCGTACTTTTTCGATCCATCTGGAGTGGTGTGTTTTGAACGCGAGACGACATCGGGCCCTGCTGACGGCTGTTGCGGACATGCTGGAGTCCGGTGAGCAGGTCGAGGTGACCACGCTGGTAAATCTGAGCGAGGTCTCGTTCAAGAAGAACATAGTGATGGGGGTTGCTGCGGCCGTCCTGAGCGGTGGTGCGATGACTGTGGCTGCGGCTCCGCAGCCGATGTACCTAGCGGTGACCGGGAAGCGTCTGTTCATATTCCAGGCGAACCAGTTCTTTGTGAAGCCGGACCGGCACGTGGCCACGTTCCAGATCAAGGACGTGAAGCGGACCGAGGCCAAGCGGGGGCTGCTGAAGCATTCGTTCATCCTGGTCGACGAGTCGCTGGGGAGGGCTCTGCGTCTCTTCTTCCCGCTGGTCAGCCGTAAGGAACTGGACGCGGTGGCACGACGGATCGCTGTGACGTCGGCGTAGGAACCGACAGATCCGAGGTCTGGCCACCCGTCCGGAGAGGGCCGGTGGGCCCCGACGTAGGCGGCGAAGGCAATGAGCACGCCAAATTTCTGCAACGGCTACGCAGAACACCCCTTTTGTCGGTGAGCCGGCGATCACGGTGTGAGACCGTGATCTGCCGCCGGGGCGGCTGACGACCCGCCTGCCCCGTCGGCCTCACACTTCTTTCGAGCACCTTCGAGGTCTCCGTGCCTTCTCACCGCATATCCAAGAAGCGCCGCCGTATCTCCCTGGCCGTGGCGGGCGTCGCCGTTCTCGCCGGGGGCGCGTTCGTCGCCCAGGCCGCCACCGCCACCACGGTCTCCAGGCCCGCACCGAAGATCTACACCGGGCATGTCTTCGACACCTGCACCGCACCGTCGCTGACCACCATGAAGGGCTGGTACAGCTCCTCCGTCTACCACGGAGCCGCCGTGTACGTCGGCGGGAAGAACCGCGGCTGCGCACAGCCCAACCTCACCGCCTCCTGGGTGAAGTCCGTCAGCGCCACCGGATGGAAGCTGGTCCCGCTGTACGTCGGCGCGCAGCCGCCGTGCCAGACGAGCGCCAACCCGGAGAAGATGACCGCCGCCAACGCCACCTCGCTCGGCGTCACCGACGCCAACGACGCCGTGGCGAAGGAGGCCGCGCTCGGCATGAAGCCGGGCAGCCCGGTCTACCTCGACATGGAGTACTTCGACCCGAAGAACACCTCCTGTGTGAACACGGTGCTCGCCTACATCCGGTCCTTCGACAAGACGGTCAAGGCCAAGGGGTACTGGTCCGGCTTCTACGGCTTCAGCAACTCCAGCGCCGCCGTCGTGGCCAACGCCACGAACCGTACGGACCTGCCGGAGATCCTCTGGTACGCCCGTTACGACGACGTGTACTCCACCACCAAGGGCTTCCCGTACGCCTCGACGCTGTACACCGGGCACCGCCGCGGCCACCAGTACGCCGTCAACAAGAAGGTGACGCACACCGGAGGTACGCTCACGATCGACCGGAACGCCTGGGACGCCCCGGTCGCGATCGTGGGCTAGGGCCTCTCGTCCGGATCACTCCCGCCGGCCGAGGCGGTCGTGGATGATGTCCCGGTGACTGACCGCATCAACGCTCTGCTCTCGGCCTTCGGTGTCCTTGTCGGCATGTTGTTGCTCGCCTTTGCCGTTCGTGAGTACCGCTCCGGGGCATCAGCCCTCTGGATCGGGGCCGGAGCTGCGATCTTCCTCAGCGCCCTGTACACGCTCGTGCGGGATGTGCGGCGGCTCCGCACAGGGGCGTCGGCCTGACGAGCGGCACCGGTTTCCGGCCGGGCCCCTTGGGCCGACCCGCGTCGGACTTGGCGCTCACGCCCGTGACGGGCCGTCCGGGGACGGAAATGACTGGTCCGCCGGTCCCGGCGGCCAGTAGCCTCCGACCGTGATCGAGGACGTGACAGAGGCTGTGGCCGGGCGTGCCGGTGAGGAACCGGAGGACGGGGAGACGGGGTCGCCTCGGGAGGTTTGCTGGCGGGGCAGGGGCGTCGCCTTCGCGCCGCTCGACATCGACGACGCGGAGCTGGTCCATGTCTGGCGCGCCGACCCCGTGGCCGCCCATGAGGTCGGCATGTGGCCGCGTTCCCTCTCCGCTGTACGCGAGCGCATCGAGCGCGACCGCGACGAGCACGACCGCGACGACTTCCTCGTCCTGCTCCCCGACGGCACGCCGATCGGCCACATCGCCCTGACGGACCAGGACATGGTCGACGGCACGGCCGAGATCATGCTGGTACTGGACCCCGACCACCGGGGCCGGGGCCATGGGGTGGACGCCGTGGACGCGCTGGTCGACCTCGCCTTCGGCGAACTGCCCATGCACCGCATCCAGGCCGTCACCCATACCACCAACACCGCGGCCCTCGGCGTCCTGGCCGGGGCCGGGTTCGTCCAGGAGGGGGTGCGCCGCTCCGCCTGCCTGCACCGGGGCCGCCGGCACGACGTCGCGGTGCTGGCCCTGCTCCGGGACGAATGGCAGGCGCTCACCCGACCCCGGTCCTGGGACGTGCCGGTCACCGGCCGGTGACCTGAGTCAGGGATTCCTCGGTGGTTCACTCCTGGGCGGCGTGAGCTTCGCTGCTCTGCCCTTCGACTCCACGGTCCGGGACCCGCAGGACGGATCTCTGATCCGAATGAGGGGCGCCTAAGGGCTGTCCCGTAATCCGTGGTGGATCAGCGCGCGGCGTCGGATGCGGTGCATCGCAAGGCGGAGGGACGTCCGCATACTGGATGTATGCGGATGTTCCGACAACGCGGCGAGGTGCCGTAGCTGGCGTCGCGCGCCCGTCAGGGATTACGGGACAGCCCTTAGCTCCCGGAGGCCGGACCCCGCCGTCGCCGCCGCGCCCCCCACACCCCGGCCACCAGCAGGGCGAGTGCCGCGCACCCGCCGATCGCCTCGCCCGCCCGCAGGCCGGGGGGCCGGAACGTGCAGTCGACAAAGCCGCCGCGGGCCGGGACCGGGGTGGCGACCAGACCCAGGTAGCTGTCGGCGGGCCGCCCCTGGCAGCTCCAGCCGGCGATCCGGGGCGCGGCGATCAGAGCCGTTCCGGTGCTGCCGGGCGGGAGTTCGGCCCGGACACCGTGGCCGGTGACGTGGACGGTGGTCGCGCCGGTGCGCTTCAGCCCGGCGACCGCCGAGGCCAGCCGGGACCGGTCCAGACAGCCGATCGCCTGATGCGGCACGGTCCCGGCGCGCACCGGGGCCAGCGTGACCCGCACGTTCCCGCCCCCGCCGACCGTGCCCAGGCGCTGCATCACGGCACGCCTGGCCGGCAGCTGCCCCTTGAACTCGACCTCCGGGCCGTCGCCGAGCCGTGCCCGGCCGAACATGTCGGGCGCCCACAGATACGCCTCGGTGCCCGCCGGGCAGGCTGCGGTCAGCGTGTACGTACCGCGCCCCACCCGGTAGTCGTACGCCCCCTTGTCGGCCACCGCACCGCCCCCCGCCGCGCGCAGCACCGTCTTCGGCACCGTGTACACCGTCGAGCCCAGCAGCGCCTCCTGGTTGCGGTACGGCGAACGGCCGTACGGCACGGGGCCGCCCGGCGGCCGTACCGTCACCAGCGGCGGCGCCTGTTCACGGCTCACCGTCACCGGCCGGTCGTCCGGGGCGTTCGCCCCCTGGTGCGGATCGCGCGGCCCGCGCACCCGCGCGCCGACCGAGAAGACCGCGTCCGTGACCGGGTTGTCGAGGCTCTGCACGGCTCGGCCGTTCGACGTCCACCCGCCGCCGAGGGCACGCATCGTGCGGGTCAGCACGGCGGGCGTGTGGCTGCTGTAGTACGCGCCGCCCTGCCCGCCCACCAGCAGCGGATCGTTCGCGGTGGTCTGCTCCCGGCCGGGGTCCGTGCGATAGCCCGGCCAGCCGTCGGCGCCCGCGACCACGGCCGCCTGGGTCCGCTGCCGTTCGCCCCAGGGCGCGTAGTCGTCGAGCCGGTTCAGTCGTTGCCGGTCGAAGTACGCGGTGGTCGCGGCGGCCTGCCCGGCCTGTGCGCCGATCAGCAGCACGGCGGCGAGCGCCGCGAGCCTCCGGCCCCGCCCGACCAGCACCACAGCGCCGGCCGCGGCCACCAGGCCCACCGCGAACAGCGGATACGTCCACCCGGTGACCAGGCCGCTGAAGCCGGCCCCGGCCGCGATCAGCACCAGCACCGCGGCCCCGCCGAGCAGCGCCCGCCGCCCCGGCCAGCCGTACGAGACCGAGACCCAGGCGGCGATCACCACCAGCCCGGCCAGCACGAACGTCTGCCGGTACGGACTGCCGTTGGGCGTGGCGAAGGCATGCCAGAGCAGATGGGTGGGGCCCCACTGCAAGGACAGCGCGACCCCGGCCACCAGCCCCGCCCACGCCCACCGCTCGCGCCCCGGCACGGACCGCTGGAAGGCCAGCGCGCAGGCCAGCAGCAGGGTGCCCGTGCCCAGGAAGAGGGCCGGGGTGAAGAAGCTGTACGTGGCGGGCAGCAGCCGAGCGAGCACATCGGGCCAGGCGGCGGGCGCGAACGTCCGGTCCCAGCCCGGGTAGGCGTGCTTGGTGCCCAGGTAGACGGGGAGCAGGACGGGCGCCGAGAGCCCGACGCCCACCCCGACTGTGCAGACGGCCCGTACCAGCCCCCGGACCACCGTCCGTCGGTCGTCCCGCTCGGTGAAGAGCCGGACGGCCAGCACCAGAGCGGCACCGAGCGTCGCCATGTACGCCGTGTAGAAGTTGGCCGCCCACACCACCGCGACGAGCAACGGCGCGGCGATGCGGTGGCGTCCTGTCCGGGCCCACTCGGCGACCAGGCAGAGCAGCGGCAGCGCGACCAGACCGTCCAGCCACATCGGGTTGTACGAGGCCTCGGCGACCGACCAGCCGCACAGCGCGTACGAGGCGCCGAGTGCCCCGGCCGCCCACCAGCGCCCGCCACGCAGCGTCAGCAGGAACAGGGCCATCAGCGCCGCCGCCGACGCCATCTTCAGGACCGTGACCACATAGACCGCGAGATCGATCCGGTCGCGCGGGAAGACCCCGACGAGCAGGGCGAACGGGCTGGTCAGATAGGTGCCGAGATCCGGCAGGAAGCTCGTCCCGTACCCGGAGGACCAGTTGAGCAGCAGCCCGCCGTCGGCGTTCCCGTGCAGCAGGTCCCACAGTCGGGCGTGGAACGGCACGAACTGATTGCCCAGGTCGTTGACGCTGCGCGTGTGCGGCCCGAACGGGAAGACGCGCGCCACGGCGTCACCCGCGCAGACTGCGGCGACGGTGAGCAGCGCGGCGAGCGAGCCCGCGCACAGGCGGGGACGGGAAGTCGGCATACGCAGGAATATGCCAGCCTCGAACGGGTAAACCCGGGCCGGAATAGGGCAGTTCACTTGATGGACGCCCCTCAGCCATATGGAGCGTCAGATTCCGACACGTGCGCGGGTTGGTGTACATCCGTGCTGATCTCGCTGGTGGTGCCTTGTTTCAACGAGGAAGAGATCCTCGAACGCTTCCATGAACGCGTCACGGAAGAAATGACGCGGCTGGGACATGAATTCCAACTGGTCTACGTCGACGACGGCAGCAAGGACCGGACCCTGGCGATCCTCCAGGAGTTAGCCGCCGCCGACCCTCGGACCCGCTACGTCTCCTTCAGCCGCAACTTCGGCAAGGAGGCCGCCATGCTGGCCGGTCTCCAGCACGCCGAGGGCGACGCGGTCGTCATCATGGACGCCGACCTCCAGCACCCGCCGGAGCTCGTGGGGCGGATGCTCCAGGAGCACGCGGACGGCTACGACCAGGTGATCGCCCGCCGCACCCGCAAGGGTGACCGCGTCACCCGCACGGTCAGCGCCCGCGCCTACTACTGGCTGATCAACCGGCTGGTCGACGTGGAACTGGTCGACGGAGTCGGCGACTTCAGACTGCTGTCCCGCCGCACGGTCGACGCCGTGCTGGAGCTCACCGAATACAACCGGTTCTCCAAGGGCCTTTTCGCCTGGGTGGGATTTCGCACCACGACCTTCAGTTACGAGAACGCCGTACGCGAACAGGGCCGTTCCGCCTGGACCTTCGGGAAGCTCCTCAATTACGGTCTCGACGGGCTTCTCTCCTTCAACAACAAACCGCTGCGCGCCGCGCTCTACCTGGGCATGCTGCTGCTGTCCGTCGCCCTCGCCTACGCCGCGTGGATCGTCGGCGTCGCGCTGGTGAGAGGGGTCGACACCCCCGGCTATGTCACCCTCCTCGTCGTGGTCACCGCCCTCGCCGGGGTCCAGATGGTGATGGTCGCAGTGGTCGGCGAGTACGTCGGCCGTATCTACTACGAGGTGAAGCGCCGCCCGCACTTCCTGGTGAAGGCCACGAACACCGCGGCGGCGACGAAGCCGATACGGGAACGCCAGGAGTTCGCACGCCGATGACGGTCAAGGCACAGATGGCCCGATTCGCCCTGGTGGGAGTCGTGAACACCGGTACGTACTACGGCTGTTACCTCGTCCTGCTGACCTGGCTGCCGTACATCGCCGCCCATGTGGCCGCGTTCGCGCTGAGCATGACCGGGTCCTTCTTCCTGAACTCGTACTTCACCTACCGGACCCGGCCCACCTGGCGGAAGTTCCTGCTCTTCCCGCTCACCAACGCCGCCAACTTCGTCATCACGACCGGTGGCGTCTATCTGCTGGTCGATCTCGCCGGATTCAGCAGCCGGTACGCGCCGCTGGTCGCGGCCGCGGCGGCCATCCCGATCACCTTCGTCGTCTCGCGCACGATCATGCTGCGCCCGGACCGCGGGGCCCCGGCGGCCGAACGCGTCTCCTGAGCGCGGCCTGAGGGCTGTCCCGGAGAGGGCCCACATCCCCAACTCCTTCCGAATCGTTGGTCGAACCAGTGGCCCCAACCACATCCACTGCCTAACATCGATCAACGCAAGGTCTTGTGCACTGATGCACAAACTCTCCCCGGGAGGTTCCTTTGCACCGCCGCCGTCGCACCGCGCTCACCGTCTCCGCCGCCCTGCTCGCAGGCGCCCCACTCCTGGCCGCCTGCGGCAGCCAGGCCCACCCGGGCGCCGCGGCCCTCGTCGGCGGGGACCGGATCGAGGTGTCCACGCTGCAGGGCCAGGTGGCGGCGGTACGGGAGGCCCAGCGCGATTCGAAGGACGCCTCCCAGCTCATCGACAAGTCCGGGCAGCTCAGCCGGGCCAAGCTGCACGGCATGATCTTCGACCGGGTCCTCGACCGGGCCGCGCGGGACGCCGGCGTTACCGTCAGCCGCAACGAGATCCAGCAGATGCGCAGGGCTGCTGCCGCCCAGTCCGGGGGAGAGACACAGCTGCGGACGGCGATGCTCCAGCAGAGCTGGGTCGCCCCCGACCAGATCGACGCCGTCCTGCGCGAGCAGGTCCAGCTGACGAAGCTGGCCCAGGCGCTCGGCGCCGACCTGCAGCAGCCCGCGGGGCAGAAGGCCGTCGGCGACGCGCTCAGCAAGGCGTCGAAGGCGCTGAAGGTCGACGTGAACCCGCGGTACGGCGCCTGGGACGACAAGCAGACTCAGCTCGCCAACTACAAGGCCCCCTGGATCACCCAGGTCACCAAGGCCGCCGAGGCGGGTGCCGAGTCCGGCGCCTGAGGGCGGCGACCGGAGCGACCGGAGTAGATTCGAACGGTGAAATCTGAAGCCCCCGGCCGTATCGTCCTGCTCACCGCCAGCCACCGCGTCGCGCCCGGTCTCCTGTCCTGGCCCGCCTGGCAGACGCTGCACGCCGCCGACCGGGTGCTCTGCGCCGAGCGGGAGAATCCGCAGCTGCCGTACCTGCGCGAGGCGGGCGTCACCGTGGAGCACTCCGCGCCCACCGCGCAGGAGCTCGTCGACGCCTGCGCGGGCGGCCGGAGCGTCGTCGTCCTCACGAGCGGCGAAGGCAGCCCGGCGCTGACCGACGGGCTCGCGCGGCTCGCGGGTTCGGGCCGGGTGCGGATGCCGGACCTGGAGCTGCTGCCCGGTTCGTACGATCTGCCGGGGGCCCGGTTCCTCGATCTGGTCCAGATCATGGACCGGATCCGGATCGAATGCCCCTGGACCTCGCAGAAGACCCACAAGGGCCTCGCCAAGTACGCCATCGAGGAGGCGTACGAACTCGTCGAGGCGATCGAGGACGGCGACCGCGACGAGCTGCGCGAGGAGCTCGGGGACGTACTGCTCCAGGTCGTCTTCCACTCCCGGATCGCCGAGGAAGGCCGCCCCGAGGACGGGGCGGAGCCGTTCTCCGTCGACGACGTGGCCGCGACCCTCGTCGAGAAGCTGATCCACCGCCACCCGCACGTCTTCGGCGACGAGACCGCCGAGACCCCGCAGGACGTGCACGCGCACTGGCTGCGGACCAAGGCCGTCGAGAAGCAGCGCGACTCGGTCACCGACGGGGTGCCGCTCGGCCAGCCCGGCCTGGCGCTGGCGGCGAAACTGGCGGGCCGGGTCCGTACCGCGGGGCTCGACGTGGCGCTCCCCACGGGCGACGGCATCGGGTACGAGCTCCTCGCCCTCGCCGTGCGCGCCGAACAGGACGGCATCGACCCCGAGGCCGCGCTGAGGGCCGCGGGCCGCGCCTACCGGAACGCCATCCGGGCGGCGGAGAGCAACGGATAACGTCGGGGGGGTGAACCACAGCCCCGTCGACCGCCCCGCCGATCCGCCCGCCGACGGCCCCGCCGGTGATTTCGGTGACCGCCCCGCCGATGGCCCGGCGGCCCACTCCGGCTCCCGCCCCGCCGACAGCCCCGCCGCTGCCCCCGGCGATCACCCCGCCGCCTGCCCCGTCGGTGCGCCCGAACTCTTCACCTGGGAGTTCGCCACCGATCCGTATCCGGCCTACGCCTGGCTGCGCGAGCACAGCCCCGTGCACCGCACCGCGCTGCCCAGCGGCGTCGAGGCGTGGCTCGTGACCCGGTACGCGGACGCCCGGCAGGCGCTCGCCGACTCCCGGCTCTCCAAGAACCCGGCGCACCACGCCGGGCCGGCGCACGCCAAGGGGAAGACGGGTATCCCGGGCGAGCGCAAGGCGGAGCTGATGACGCATCTGCTGAACATCGACCCGCCCGACCACACCCGGTTGCGCCGCCTCGTCTCCAAGGCGTTCACCCCGCGCCGGGTGGCCGCGTTCGCGCCGCGCGTGCAGGAACTGACGGACCGCCTGATCGACCGCTTCATCGCGGAGGGGAAGGCGGACCTCATCCACGACTTCGCGTTCCCGCTCCCCATCTACGCGATCTGCGATCTGCTCGGCGTGCCGCGCGAGGACCAGGACGACTTCCGGGACTGGGCGGGCATGATGATCCGCCACGGCGGCGGACCGCGCGGCGGGGTGGCCAGGTCGGTGAAGAAGATGCGCGGCTATCTCGCCGAACTGATCCACCGCAAGCGGGAGAACCCGGGGGACGATCTGATCTCGGGGCTGATCAGGGCCGGCGACCACGGCGAGCACCTCACCGAGAACGAGGCCGCGGCCATGGCCTTCATCCTCCTCTTCGCCGGCTTCGAGACGACGGTCAATCTCATCGGCAACGGGGTGTACGCCCTGCTGCGCGACCCCGCGCAGCGCGAGCGGCTGCACCTCTCCCTCGACGCGGGGGAGAGCGGGCTGCTGGAGACCGGGATCGAGGAACTGCTGCGGTACGACGGCCCGGTGGAGCTGGCGACCTGGCGGTTCGCCACCGATCCGCTGACGCTCGGCGGGCAGGACATCGCGGCCGGCGACCCCGTGCTCGTCGTACTCGCCGCCGCCGACCGCGATCCGGAACGCTTCGAGAACCCCGACACGCTCGACCTCGCACGGCGTGACAATCAGCACCTCGGATACGGGCACGGCATCCACTACTGCCTGGGAGCGCCACTCGCCCGGCTGGAGGGACAGACCGCGCTCGCCACGCTCCTGAGGCGCCTTCCGGACCTGCGACTTGCGGTGGAACCTACCGATTTGCGGTGGCGTGGCGGACTCATCATGCGTGGACTGCGCACCCTGCCCGTGGAGTTCGCGCCGGGGGTCGCGACGACACAAGATGACACTCTGTCAACTCTGTGACTTTCACGTGATCTGCGCTGCATCGACTTGTGACACGCGTTCGAGTCCCGCTAGGTTCACCGTTCGACTCACCAGTCACTCGTCAGTCACACGGAAGGCAACCCCATGGGCTCCGCGAACGGCAGACACCGTCGCCCTCGTCAGGCACCCGCCATCGTCGTCGCCGCGGGCGTGACCGGCTCGGCCATCGCCATCCCGCTGCTCGGCGCGGCCGGTGCGCACGCGGCCGACGCCACGACCTGGGACCGGGTGGCCGAGTGCGAGAGCGGCGGCATGTGGAGCGCCGACCTCGGCAACGGCTCCTACGGCGGTCTGCAGTTCTCGCCGGAGACCTGGAAGGCGTACGGCGGCGAGTCGTACGCCCCGCGTGCCGACCTCGCCAGCCGCGTGCAGCAGATCGCCGTGGCCCAGAAGGTCCTGGCCGACAAGGGGCCGAAGGCGTGGCCCAGCTGTGCGGTCATCTCCGGTCTCGCGACGGACGGAACGCTGCCGGGTGTCGACCCGGGGGTCACGGACTCCGCCGGGACGGCGGACGGTGTGGAGCCGGCTGACGGCGCGTCGGCGACCCCGTCCGATGCCGCCGCGCCCTCGGGCGCCGCCCACAAGCCGACGGGCAAGCCGACGGGCAAGAAGGCGGACAAGAAGGCGGACAAGGCGGTCCCCTCCGCGAAGCCTTCGGCCACCGAGTCGGCCGCCCCGTCCACGGGTCCGTCCTCCAAGGCATCCGATTCGCCCCGTACATCCGACTCGTCCAGCGGTACGCATGGCAAGCATCGCGGCGCTCCGGCCCCCGAGGAGAGCCGGGACGTGGACGGCGGCCTCGACCGCGAGTCGGGCCGCCATGCCTCCCGTGGCGGCGGCGACGCGCGCGACGCGGGCGCGCCGGTCGCCGACGGCGCGTACACCGTCCGTTCCGGCGACAACCTCTGGGCGATTGCTGATGCACAGAAGGTTCCCGGCGGCTGGCCCGCGCTCTATGAGGCCAACAAGGGGACGGTCGGCTCCGACCCGGACCTCATCCTTCCTGGCCAGAGCCTCCGTCTCGATGTGAAGGCCGACTGAGGACAGTCTGAAAATCGGCTAATAGAGCCTCAAGAACCGGGGTAGTTCAGGGACCTATGTCCACTTATGCGTAAGTGAGACATGGGTCTCTTTACGTCAACTGGCGTGTCGCGCTCGGGGGGCCCTTCCGTAGCGCCTCCCACCTGCGGAAACGATGGTTCCTCAGATGCAAGTAAGGGCTGATTGTCCGATGTGTCCATCTTTGAATGTGGGGGTTGCCTATGTTTACGGTCGGAACCGCTCGCACCGCGGGCCCCGTCGACCGTCACGCCGAATCCTGCCGTCGGTCGAAGGGAACAGACGCGTAAAGCGCCGTAGGCAGGAGCGGGGGACCCAGGTAAGCGCCGGCCCGATCGCCGAAAGACGGTCAGGGACGGCTTGGGGTGAAGTCGCGTGCTAGGACGTGCGACCGGGCAACTCACTTGGCCCGAACCCGACAGCTCACCTCGTAGGCGTCGGTGAGGAGAAGTTCCATGCTGCTTTCCAGCAAGGGCAAGCACCGCCGCCCGTCCAAGGCCGTTCGTATCGCCACGCTCGCCGGTGTCGCCGGTACCGCCGTCGTCGTTCCGCTGATGGGCGCGACCGGTGCCTCCGCCGCCTCCGTCGCCACCTGGGACGCTGTCGCTCAGTGCGAGTCCGGTGGCAACTGGTCCATCAACACCGGCAACGGCTACTACGGCGGTCTGCAGTTCTCGCAGTCCAGCTGGGCCGCCGCCGGCGGTACGCAGTACGCCTCCCGTGCCGACCTGGCCACCAAGGCCCAGCAGATCGCCACCGCCGAGAAGCTCCTCGCCATGCAGGGCCCGGGTGCCTGGGGCTGCGCCGGCGCCGGCAACCTGCGCAACGACGGTGTGAACCCGGGCGTCGACACCGGCTCCTCCTCGAAGACCAACTCCGGCGCCACGCAGCAGCAGAGCGCCCCCGCCGCGCCCGAGCGGCCGACCCAGCAGGCCCAGCCGAAGAAGGCCGAGCGCACCGAGGCCCCCGCCACCAACCGCTCGGACCGCTCCGCCGCCCCGCAGGCCGAGGCGAAGAAGACCGTCACCACCCCGACCGGCGAGAAGGTCAAGAAGGGCGACGGCGAGTACAAGGTCGTCTCCGGCGACTCCCTGAGCAAGATCGCCGCCGACCACGAGGTCAAGGGCGGCTGGCAGCGGCTGTTCGAGCTGAACAAGGACATCGTCAAGGACGCCGACCTGATCTACCCGGGTCAGCAGCTGCACCTGACGAAGTAGTCCGGGATCTCTCCTCCCTGAGCACCCCGGCCCGGCGCGCGTTCCCCCGTACGCGCCGGGCCGGGGTTTCCGTGTGACCCCTGCTTCCGCGAGGTGCGTCACCTCTCTGTGTGCGGCAGCTCCGTCCCGGCGGAGTGTGCGGCAGCTCCGTCCCTGCGGGGCGCGTCGCCTCCGTATCGCGTCCGTACGGGCCGGTGCCGGACCGCGCGAGGCGGGCTCCGGGATGGCCCCATCGGTGCGTGATCGTTCAACTTCTGTAGTTACTGGCCAGTAAAATTCTGGCCGTTCGCCCCGTAATGCTCGCTCTTGGGTCCTTTTTCGTCCCAGGGGACGGGCGGTAGTCCGACTGAGCGGGCCGGGCCGGTTAGGCTCTTGTCGCAAGGCCAAAGTGACCCTGCACAACCAGTGTCATATCCCAGAAGGAGATGCCTCGTGCCGTCCATCGACGTCGTCGTAGCCCGGGAAATCCTCGACTCCCGGGGGAACCCCACGGTCGAGGTCGAGGTCGGCCTCGACGACGGCAGCACGGGCCGTGCTGCCGTGCCGTCCGGCGCCTCCACCGGTGCGTTCGAGGCCATTGAGCTTCGCGACGGTGACCCCAACCGCTACCAGGGCAAGGGCGTGGAGAAGGCCGTCCTCGCCGTGATCGAGCAGATCGGCCCGGAGCTCGTGGGTTACGACGCGACCGAGCAGCGGCTGATCGACCAGGCGATGTTCGACCTGGACGCGACGGAGAACAAGGGCTCGCTCGGCGCGAACGCCATCCTCGGCGTCTCCCTGGCCGTCGCCCACGCCGCCTCCGAGGCCTCGGACCTGCCGCTGTTCCGCTACCTCGGCGGCCCGAACGCGCACCTGCTGCCCGTTCCGATGATGAACATCCTCAACGGTGGGTCGCACGCCGACTCCAACGTGGACATCCAGGAGTTCATGATCGCCCCGATCGGCGCGGAGTCCTTCTCCGAGGCCCTGCGCTGGGGCGCCGAGGTCTACCACACGCTGAAGAAGGTCCTGAAGACCAAGGGCCTTTCGACGGGTCTCGGCGACGAGGGCGGCTTCGCGCCGAACCTGGAGTCGAACCGCGCCGCCCTGGACCTCATCGTCGAGGCCATCAAGGAGGCCGGCTACGTCCCGGGCAAGGACATCGCGCTCGCGCTCGACGTCGCCGCCTCGGAGTTCTACAAGGACGGCACGTACGAGTTCGAGGGCAAGTCCCGCTCGGCCGCCGAGATGACCGAGTACTACGAGGAGCTCGTCTCCGCGTACCCGCTGGTCTCCATCGAGGACCCGCTGTACGAGGACGACTGGGCCGGCTGGAAGGTCATCACCGACAAGCTCGGCACCAAGGTGCAGATCGTCGGTGACGACCTGTTCGTCACCAACCCGGAGCGTCTGGCCCGCGGCATCGAGGAGGGCTCCGCCAACGCCCTGCTCGTCAAGGTCAACCAGATCGGTTCGCTGACCGAGACCCTGGACGCCGTCGAGCTGGCCCAGCGCAACGGCTTCAAGTGCATGATGTCCCACCGCTCCGGCGAGACCGAGGACGTCACCATCGCCGACCTCGCCGTCGCGGTGAACTGCGGTCAGATCAAGACCGGCGCCCCGGCCCGCTCGGACCGCGTCGCCAAGTACAACCAGCTGCTGCGCATCGAGGAGATCCTCGACGACGCCGCGGTGTACGCGGGCCGCTCCGCGTTCCCCCGGTTCCGCTCCGAGAGCTGATCGGCACAGCGCCACGACAGCCGGTCCGGCACAGCGCTCCGTGAACCGATGAGCGCAGCGCCTCGCGAACCGTCAGGCGCGGCCAGACCTGATCGCAGGCCCCTCGCGGGTCAAAGGCACCGGCCTCCGTCCGTCCCCGCACTCGGTCCCGTACCGTGTGCGGGGACGGACGTGCGTAATGGGGAGGCGGAGACATGGCCGCGAAGGACCGGGACCGGTTCTCCACCGCGACCCGGCTGCGGCTGCTCGGCGAGCAGACCGCCGCCCGCGTCTACCGGTCGCAGAACCGCCGTCAGGCCCGCCGCTCCCGGCTCACCGGCCGGGCCGCCTTCCTCGCCCTCGTCGTCTGCTCCCTGGTGGTCGCGCTCGCGTACCCGATGCGGCAGTACGTGTCGCAGCGCGACGAGATCGCCGACCAGGAGCGCCGGGCGCAGGAGGCCGGAGCCCGTACCGAGGAGCTGCGCGACGAGAAGGCGCGCCTCCAGGACGACGCGTACATCAGGCAGCTGGCCCGCAAGCACCTGCACTACCTTCTCCCCGGAGAGACCGGTTATACGGTGATCGACCCCGACGCGGTCAAGGAGCGCAACGGCGAGACGGACGATTCCGGCCGGCCGTGGCACTCCAACCTCTGGGACGGCGTGGACAGCGCCGACCGCGACTGACTTCCTTTCATCCCCTCTGCAGAACCGCAGTTCGAGCAGCCCGATCAGAACCTAGGCAGGCATGGAAACCCCCCCTCCGCAGACCGAGTCCACCGCGCCCACCGAGGCGGACATCGCCGCGTTCCAGCTGCAGCTGGGCCGCCCGCCGCGCGGGCTGCGCGCGATCGCGCACCGCTGCCCGTGCGGCAACCCGGACGTGGTCGAGACCCAGCCCCGGCTGGAGGACGGTACGCCGTTCCCGACGACGTACTACCTGACGTGCCCGCGCGCCGCGTCCGCGATCGGCACGCTGGAGGCGAACGGCGTCATGAAGGAGATGACCGAGCGCCTCGCCACGGACCCGGAGCTGGCCGCCGCGTACCGGGCCGCGCACGAGGACTACATCGCCCGGCGCGACGCCATCGAGGTTCTTGAGGGCTTCCCGAGCGCCGGGGGCATGCCGGACCGGGTGAAGTGCCTGCACGTGCTGGTCGGCCACTCGCTGGCCGCCGGGCCCGGAGTGAACCCGCTGGGCGACGAGGCGATCGCCATGCTGCCGGAGTGGTGGCGCAAGGGGCCGTGCGTGACGCCGTGCGGCGCGCCGGAGGAGAAGGACGGCCGGACCGTCGAGACGCCTGAGGGCGGGCACTTCGCGTTCCGGCCGGCCGACGGGGCGCCGGACGAGGGCTGACCGTTCCCCCCGGGGCCCCGCCCCCGGACCCCCGCTCCTTGATCGCCGGAGGGGCTTGATTTCTAGGAGCACCCATGACCCGCGTGGCCGCCATCGACTGCGGTACCAACTCCGTCCGACTGCTCGTCGCCGACGCCGACCCGTCCACCGGCGAGCTCGTCGAGCTCGACCGGCGGATGGAGATCGTCCGCCTCGGCCAGGGCGTCGACCGCACCGGCAGGCTCGCGCCCGAGGCCCTGGAGCGGACGTTCGCCGCCTGCCGCCGGTACGCGGCGGTGATCAAGGAGCACGGGGCGCAGAAGATCCGTTTCGTCGCCACCTCCGCCTCCCGCGACGCGGAGAACAGGGAGGACTTCGTCCGTGGTGTGCTGGACATCTTGGGCGTCGAGCCCGAGGTGATCAGCGGCGACCAGGAGGCGGAGTTCTCCTTCACCGGCGCCACGAGGGAGCTCGCGGGCCGCGATCACCTCGCGAAGCCGTATCTCGTCGTGGACATCGGCGGCGGCTCCACCGAGTTCGTCCTCGGCGACGATCATGTGCGGGCCGCGCGCTCCGTGGACATCGGCTGCGTCCGGATGACCGAGCGGCACCTCGTGCACGAGGGTGTCGTGAGCGATCCGCCGGCCCCCGACCGGATCGCCGCGATCCGTGCCGACATCGACGCGGCCCTCGACCTCGCGGAGGAGAGCGTCCCGTTGACCGGGGCCGCCACGCTCGTCGGTCTCGCCGGGACGGTCACCACCATCGCCGCGATCGCCCAGGGGCTGAAGGAGTACGACTCCGAGGCGATCCATCACTCCCGGATCACCCTCGGGCAGGTCCAGGAGATCACCGGACGGCTCCTCGCCTCCACCCACGCCGAGCGTGCCGCGATCGGTGCGATGCACCCGGGGCGGGTTGATGTGATCACCTCCGGGGCGCTGATCCTGCTCGCCGTGATGGAGCGGACCGGGGCCCGGGAGGTCGTCGTCAGCGAGCACGACATCCTCGACGGTATCGGCTGGTCGATCGCGTAGGTCCGCTCCGGTGAGGGCCGCCCCCGGGCTGCCCCGCCGCGGTGCGCGACGGCCCGCCGCGGTGCGCGATGGTGCCGGCGGCCCGCGGTGGTGCGCGACGGGCTGCGGCGGACCTTCCGGGCGGTTCCTGAAAGGTGCTCATGCGCACTCCGGCCTGCACTTTCGAGCCTTCATGGGCCACCCGAGGGGCGCCTCGCGAGACAGGTCGCGACGAAGTTCGTGAACTTCTTCACAAGGAATTCGGCCCTGTGGAGGGCTGTTCTGCTCCGTATGGGCACTCAGGGTCGCCCGCGGGGGCGTTCCGTGTCGATACGGGGCTGTTCCGGGTGCGTTGCCGGAGTGTGAACCGGGGCGGTGGTTCGCCCCGCTCCGGGGCTCAAGGGCCAGCTCACAAGCGGTGAACAACGTTCGCCCCCGTGCCGCGGTTCCCCGTCGGCGTCATGACCTGGGTCACGTGGGCGGCGAAGTGTAGCAGAGGGTCGGCAATAGCTTGTGAAGGGGCTCACGAGCCCACCCTCCGAGGGGGGTGGATACTCGATGGCATGAGCACCACGGAGCGTCCCAGGATCCTCGTAGTAGGCGGTGGGTACGTAGGCCTGTACGCAGCTCGACGCATTCTGAAGAAGATGCGCTACGGAGAGGCGACCGTCACGGTCGTCGACCCGCGCTCGTACATGACGTACCAGCCCTTCCTCCCCGAAGCTGCTGCCGGCAGCATCTCGCCTCGGCATGTCGTCGTCCCGCTGCGACGCGTACTGCCGAAGGCCGAGGTGCTCACCGGCCGCGTCACGACCATCGATCAGGACCGCAAGGTCGCCACGGTCGCGCCGCTCGTCGGCGAGGCCTACGAGCTGCCTTTCGACTACCTGGTCATCGCGATGGGCGCGGTCTCCCGCACCTTCCCGATCCCCGGCCTCGCCGAGCAGGGCATCGGCATGAAGGGCATCGAGGAAGCCATCGGCCTGCGCAACCACGTCCTTGAGCAGCTGGACAAGGCCGACTCGACGACCGACGAGGACGTCCGCCGCAGGGCGTTGACGTTCGTCTTCGTGGGCGGCGGATTCGCTGGTGCGGAGACCATCGGCGAGGTCGAGGACATGGCCCGCGACGCGGCGAAGTACTACACGAACGTGAAGCGCGAGGACATGCGCTTCATCCTCGTCGACGCCGCCGACAAGATCCTTCCCGAGGTCGGCCCGAAGCTGGGCACCTGGGGCCGGGAGCACCTGGAGTCCCGTGGCGTCGAGGTCTTCCTCTCGACCTCCATGGACTCCTGCGTCGACGGTCACGTCGTGCTGAAGAACGGCCTGGAGGTCGACTCCAACACGATCGTGTGGACGGCCGGTGTGAAGCCGAACCCGGCGCTGGCCCGTTTCGGTCTGCCGCTCGGTCCGCGCGGTCACGTGGACACCTCCGAGAAGCTCCAGGTGCAGGGCACCGACTACATCTGGGCCGCGGGCGACAACGCCCAGGTCCCGGACATGGTCGGCCGCAAGGCCGGCAACCCGAACGCCTGGTGCCCGCCGAACGCCCAGCACGCACTGCGTCAGGCCAAGGTCCTCGGCGACAACGTCATCTCCGGGATGCGCGGCTTCCCGCAGAAGGAGTACAGCCACGCCAACAAGGGTGCGGTCGCCGGTCTGGGGCTGCACAAGGGCGTCGCGATGGTCGTCATGGGCAAGATGAAGATCAAGCTCAAGGGCCGTCTCGCCTGGTACATGCACCGGGCCTACCACGGCATGGCGATGCCGACCTGGAACCGTAAGATCCGGATCTTCGCGGACTGGACCCTTGCGATGTTCCTCAAGCGCGAGGTCGTCTCGCTCGGCGCCATGGAGACGCCGCGCGAGGAGTTCTACGAGGCCGCCAAGCCGGCCCCGGCACCGGCCGCCGCCAAGGCCGAGGGTGAGAAGGCCAAGGCCTCCTAGGGCCTCTCGTTCGGATCATGCCGGGCTCCGGCCCGATCCGAACGGAAGACCTCAGCCGGCCCGCGGGCCCGACTCGCCCGAGCAGTACGTGCACAACGCCCGAAGGGGCCGTCCGCCATCCGTGGTGCGGACGGCCCCTTCGGCGTACCCGGCCGCCGCGCGGCGGGGCATCGTGCGGAGCGCGAGGTGGCGCACCATCAAATACGTGTGACCTACAGGTATTTTGCCGTTCCGTTGCGCCATAGCGGGATGACCTGCGTTCCGCAGACTGTTGAGGGGGGTGTACCTCGCCGTGGCGTCGTGGGTGCCCGGCGTGGTTGCAGGCATGTTTGGGCATGTTTGGGCACATTGGGAACACCATCACGGAGGTGTGCGCCATGGCAGACGCCGCATTGCGGCTGACCGCTCTCGCCGAGGAGTTGCTGGGAGAAAAGCTGCCGGTCCGTATCCGGGCCTGGGACGGCAGCGAAACCGGACCGCCCGGTGCCCCCGTTCTTGTCGTCCGGAACCGCCGCGCGCTGCGCAGGCTGCTCTGGAAGCCGGGCGAACTGGGCCTGGCCCGCGCCTGGGTGGCGGGCGATCTGGGTATCGAAGGGGATCTGTACGAGGCTCTGGATCTGCTGGCCTCGCTGATCTGGGACCGCGGCGCGGAGGCCACGCACGGCGTCCATCCGGTCCGTGACCCGAAGGTGCGGGCCTTCGCCACGGGGCTGTTGCAGCTCGCGGGCCCCTGGCTCCCGCCCACGCCGCCGCCCGAGGAGGTACGCCGCCGCATCGGCACCCTCCACACCAAGCGCCGCGACAAGGAGGCCATCAGCCACCACTACGACGTGGGCAATGACTTCTACGAACTGGTCCTCGGCCCGTCCATGGTCTACTCCTGCGCCTACTGGGAGGACGACGGAAACCTTGAGGACGCCCAGCGCGACAAGCTCGACCTTGTCTGCCGCAAGCTCGGGCTGAAGGAGGGCGACCGGCTCCTCGACGTCGGCTGCGGCTGGGGCTCCATGGCCATCCACGCGGCCCGCACCTACGGCGCCCGGGTCACCGGAGTGACCCTCTCCAGCGAGCAGGCCGCCTATGCCAGGAAGCGCATCGCGGGAGAGGGCCTCACCGACCGGATCGAGATCCGGGTCCAGGACTACCGGGACGTCAGGGACGGCCCGTACGACGCCATCTCGTCCATCGGCATGGCGGAGCACGTCGGCTCCGTCCGCTTCCGCGAATACGCGGACGACCTCTACGCACTGCTCAAGCCCGGCGGCCGGCTGCTCAACCACCAGATCGCCCGCCGCCCCGAGAAGGACGAGTCCGCGTACCACGTGGACGAGTTCATCGACGCCTACGTCTTCCCGGACGGCGAACTGTCCCCGGTGGGACGGACCGTGACCACCCTCGAAGAGGCCGGCTTCGAAACCCGTGACGTCGAGTCGATCCGCGAACACTACGCACTGACCCTGCGCCACTGGGTCGCCAATCTGGAGAAGCACTGGGACCGCGCGGTCCGGATGACCTCGCCCGGACGGGCCCGCGTCTGGCGGCTCTACATGGCCGCCTGCGCCCTCTCCTTCGAGCACAACAAGATCGGCGTCAACCAGATCCTCGTGGTGCGCCCGGCGACGGGAGGCTCCTCCCGCCTGCCGCTGCGGGCCCGCGACTGGACGGCGTCCGCGACCGGCTGACACCGGGACGGACCGAGGGCCGGTACGCGCAGCACGGAGCTGCGCGTACCGGCCCTCGGGCGCGTCCGGCGAGATGCCGCCCGGTTCGCTACTCGGTCTTGATCGCCGTCAGCATGTTCAGCTTCGCGGCGCTGCGGGCCGGCCAGAGGGCGGCCAGCACACCCACGACCCCTGCCAGCACCAGGAAGACCGCGATCCGGTCCCACGGGATGACCAGCGCGTACTCCGGGATGTCCGACGACAGGGTCTGTCCGATCGCCCAGCCGAGGAACATGCCGAGCACGACACCGACCACCGCACCGAAGAGCGAGATGACCACGGCCTCCAGCCG
The DNA here is from genome assembly GCF_055584025.1 of Streptomyces sp. NPDC104309. Classification (NCBI taxonomy): domain Bacteria; kingdom Bacillati; phylum Actinomycetota; class Actinomycetes; order Kitasatosporales; family Streptomycetaceae; genus Streptomyces; species Streptomyces sp. NPDC104309. The sequence goes on from NZ_JBVJMV010000002.1 coordinate 416,530, forward strand.
GATCATGCGCTTCACCCGGCGCCGGTCCAGGCCGATCGCCCGCAGCATGCCGATCTCCTGCTGGCGCTCGAAGACAGACATCGCCAGGGTGTTGATGACCCCGAGCACCGCGATGATCAGGGCCATCGCCAGCAGCCCGTACATGATGTTCATCGCGAGGTTGACCGAGCCGCCGAACATGTCACGGATGTCCTGGCGGTCCATGATGCTCATCCCCGGGTTGTCACCCAGAGCCTTCACCAGGGCCTGCTCGTTGGCCTCGCTCGCGCCGCCGTCCATCTTCAGCCAGATCTCGCGGATGTCCGACATGCTGCCGTGCGCATCGGCGACGTTCTTCGGGACCAGGACCGGGGAAAGCATCTCGTTCCCCTTGAAGACCGCCCCGACCTTCAGGTCGCCCTTCTTGTCGTCTTCGAACTTCACCCGGAGGGTGTCGCCGGTCTTCCAGCCGTTGGACTTGGCCGTCTTCTCGTCGACGGCGATCTCACCCTTGTCCAGCGCGTCGAGCGAGCCGGAGACGGTCGGCAGCGTGAAGAGCTTCTGCACAGCGCCGGGGGTGACGGCGGACGCGGAGTGGTACTCGTCCTTGACCTCGATCGAGGTGGCCTGCTGCGGCGAGACCGCCGAGACTCCGTCGGCCTTCTGCAGGGCGGTGAGCGCCGACTCGTCGAGCGGACCGCCGCTCGCCATCGTTACCATGTAGTCGGCCTTGATGTTGTCCGTGGTCATCCGGTCGACCGCCTGGCCGAGGGTGACGCCGAGGACCGAGATGCCGGTGACCAGGGTGAGGCCGATCGCCAGCGCGGAGGCGGTGGCACCGGTACGGCGCGGGTTGCGGACCGCGTTCTGCGCGGCCAGCTTGCCGGAGACCCCGAACAGCCGCTTCAGCAGCGGGCGGACCAGTGCGATCACCGGCCGCGACAGCAGCGGGATCAGCACGATGACACCGATCAGCGTGAGGAAGGCGCCCACGGCGATGACGGTCCGGCCGGTCGATCCGGACTTGGCCGCGCCCCCCACGATGGCCGCCCCGCCCAGCAGGGTGAGCACGGCGCCGATCGAGTTGCGCAGCACCAGGGACTTGACGGTGGCCGTCGCGTGCACGCTGCTCATCGCCGCGACCGGCGGGATCTTGGCGGCCCGGCGGGCGGGCAGCCAGGCGGCCAGCACGGTGATCAGGACACCGACGGCGAACGCGGCGATGACCGCGGTGGGCGAGATGATCAGCGGTCCGGCCGGGATCTTTCCGCCGAACAGGCCCATCGCGGAGCGCAGTCCGGTGGCGAGGCCGAGGCCGAGGGCGAAGCCGATGACCGAGGCGATCAGGCCGACGACGGCCGCTTCGAGGAGCACCGAGCGCTTGACCTGGCGGCGGGAGGCGCCGACGGCGCGCATCAGTGCCAGCTCCTTGGTGCGCTGGGCCACCAGCATGGTGAAGGTGTTGGCGATCAGGAAGACACCGACGAACAGGGCGATGCCGGCGAACGCGAGCAGCATCCCGTTGAGACCGCTCAGACCGTCCTCGATGTGCTTGGCCTGATCGTCCGCGAGCGCCTGGCCGGTCTTGGCCTGGGCGTCCTTGGGCAGCAGCGGCTTCACTCCGGCCAGCAGCTTCTCGGCGGAGACGCCGGGCGCGGCGGACACATTGACGTCCCTGAACACGCCGGGCCTGAGGTAGAGCTTCTGGGCGACCTCGGTGTCGAAGAGGACCAGGCTGCCGCCCGCGTTGACCGCGCCGTCCTCGGTGGTGAAGACACCGGAGAGGGTGTACTCCTTCACCGGCCCGTTCGTGGCGACCCGGACCCGGTCACCGACGTGGTACTCGCCCCGCTTCGCGGTCTCCTTGTCGAGCGCGATCCGGTCGGCCGCGACCGGGCCCGTACCGTCGACGAAGGTGTACGCGGAGTCCTTGCCGTTCTTGCCGGGGGAGTAGTTCCCGCCGGTGTTCGACCAGCCGTTGCCGATCAGCTTGCCGTCGGGGTCGGCGACCCCGGCGAAGCCGGAGACCCGGCCGGTGGCGGTGTCGACGCCGTCCAGGCCCTGGATCTTCTTCAGGGTGGCGGTGGTGATGCCGGGCGTCTTGCCGTCGCGCTGGTCGGCGTAGGTGGTGACGGCCACGGCGACGTCGTCGTAGCTCTTCGCCGACTGGTTACGGAGGGCGTTGCCGAGGGTGTCGGTGAAGACCAGGGTGCCGGACACGAAGGCCACGCCGAGCATCACGGCGAGTACGGTCATCAGCAGCCTGGCCTTGTGCGCGAGCACATTGCGCAGGGCGGTACGGAACATGTCTGTCAGTCCTGGGATCGGGAGGGGTTCCGGAGGATGGCGCGGAGAAGGGCGGGCGTCAGCTGGTGCGGCCCTTGGCGTCGAACGCCTTCATCCGGTCGAGGACCCCGTCCGCGGTGGGGTGCATCATCTGGTCGACGATCCGGCCGTCCGCGAGGAAGATGACCCGGTCCGCGTAGGAGGCGGCTGCCGGGTCGTGGGTCACCATCACCACGGTCTGCCCCAGCTCGCGCACCGAGTTGCGCAGGAAGCCGAGGACCTCGGCGCTGGAGCGGGAGTCCAGGTTTCCGGTCGGCTCGTCACCGAAGATGATCTCCGGCTGCGAGGCCAGGGCGCGGGCCACGGCGACGCGCTGCTGCTGGCCGCCGGAGAGTTCGGTCGGCCGGTGGGTCAGCCGGTCGGAGAGGCCCACCATGTCGATGACCTTGCGCACCCACTCGGCGTTCGGCTTGCGGCCCGCGATGTCCATGGGAAGCGTGATGTTCTCCTGGGCCGTCAGTGTCGGCAGCAGGTTGAACGCCTGGAAGATGAAGCCGATCTTGTCCCGGCGGAGCTGGGTGAGCTGCTTGTCCTTGAGGGAGCCGAGCTCCGTCTCACCGATCCGTACCGAACCGCTGCTGAAGCTGTCGAGGCCCGCCACGCAGTGCATCAGCGTGGACTTGCCGGAGCCGGACGGGCCCATGATCGCGGTGAACTCGCCGCGCGGGAAGTCCACGGAGACCCGGTCCAGGGCGGTCACCCTGGTCTCGCCCTCTCCGTAGACCTTCGACAGATCCGTGGCGCGGGCAGCCACCGTGGTGACGCGGTGTGCGGTGGAAGTGGTGGTCACGGGAATCTCCTGATTCGGGCTCCGGCCAAGGGCCTCGTCCGGGGTTGCGTTCGGTTGCGTCCGCTTGAGTTCGGAACCCCTCCATCGTCACCGCCGTATCGCCGCGGATCGTCAGTCCCCGTGCCCGTTCCCGGGGCCGTCTTGAGTCGCACCGAGGGGCCCCGGTGTCCTCCTTCGGTATGACATCGACCCTGAGAGGCCCACCCGTCCGGCCGAGGGCCCCGCGGCCCCCTCCGGCCGACCCGCCCGGGTGCCGGACACCCGTCGACCCGCTGCCGGGAGAGCGTCGTGTTCCGCGTCACGGACGAGAGGTTCCCGGACCCCGGGAAGGCCCGGCGCCGGCCGCCGTCCGTGGCGCGTCGGAGACACCGTCGCCCAGCCGGGTGGCGCACCCGTGGCGATCGCTGGCGCGTGCCTGGCGAATGCGCCATCCGAGTGCGGCGACTTTACGTCAATCCCGGAATAACGGTCGTTGCGCCCGCAACCCCGCCCAGGCATGTGGCGATGGCCTCTCAGGAGTGCTGACGACCCCTCAAACGGTCAATAAAATAAGACAACATCGCGCCACCGATCGGCTGATCGGAGGAAGCGCCCGGATAGGGTCATGTGCCAACGCGGAGCCGCGCGCCAGGCCCGGATGGTGGAATGCAGACACGGCGAGCTTAAACCTCGCTGCCCCTCGGGGGCGTACCGGTTCGAGTCCGGTTCCGGGCACCACCCAGCGCGCAAGGCCCGACCGGCGAAAATCGCCCAGAACGCGCCTGATCCCTTCCCGTCCTGGCCACACCGTTGCCACCCGCCCGGCCGGCTTCGGCGCACGGCGAGCGTGCGAGAGCGAGAAGGCCGCGACAGGACGAGCTTGTGGGCCCGCCGGCGGACGGGAGGACCCGCCGGGGTGCTGAGCAGCCGGAGACGTTCGACGACGCGGAGTCAGCCGGGTTCCTCAAGGCCGCCGTTGACGAGGCCGGGCAGAACCGGCCGCAGGGGCGGGCCGGTGCGCGCCGCACGTGTCACCGCCCGTGCTGGACGCGCTCATGGAACTGGGACACCACCGGCTGGAGCGCGACGGCCGGTGTGCCGGAGTGCTCGTTCGCCTTGGATTCCGTCGAGTGGGTGATGCAGCCGGACCTGTGCGCCTCCGGTACGGATCCACGCGGTATCTGCCGGCCCTCCCACCGGAACGGCCCAGCGGTACGCGGTGGTGCCGGAGCGCAACCGGCAACGCCCCCCCGCATGGGCCCCGGCCTGTGCCGCCCCCACCGGGTCCCGCCTCGCGGCGGGCGTCGGCCGTCGGCCTCGGCTCGCGCCGGTTCTCGTGCCGTTCGGCTTCCGCAAAGATCCTCCCCAAGCACTAGCCTGATCCCTTTGCCTACCCATTACTCTTGTGGGAAGGCCACGCAGGGTGGCCATGGAGGAGTGAGATGAGGAGCAGCAACCCGGTCTTCTCGCGACGGGGCTTCAGCCGCGACAACGGATACGCGGGCTTCAACGCGGCGCCGCAGGCCGGGGCCCCCGTCGCGGGTGCCAACCCGTACGCGCAGGGCACCGCCGCCAACCCGTACGCCACCAACCCCTACGCCCAGCAGGACACCCAGTACGGCGTTCCGCAGGCACCGGCGCGTTCCGGTGCGATGACGATCGACGACGTCGTCACGCGGACCGCGATCACGCTGGGCACCGTGGTGCTCGGTGCCGCGCTCGCCTGGGCCCTGCTGCCGGTCGACGAGGCCAATCTCGGCAAGTCCTACGGCATCGCGATCGGCGCCGCCCTGGTGGCGTTCGTCCTGTCGCTCGTCCAGTCCTTCAAGCGCAGGCCGTCCCCGGCGCTGATCGTCTCGTACGCGGCCTTCGAGGGTGTCTTCCTCGGAGTGATCTCCAGCGCGGTCAGCACGTACATCGGGCCGGGCGTCGTGATGCAGGCGGTGATGGGCACCATGTGTGTCTTCGCCGGTGTGCTGCTCGCGTACAAGATGCGCTGGATCCGCGTCACCCGGCGCTTCTACGGCTTCGTGATGGCCGCCGCCATGGGCTTCATGCTCCTGATGGTGGTCAACCTGCTGTTCGCCGTCTTCGGCGGCGGTGACGGCCTGGGCTTCCGCAGCGGTGGCCTCGGCATCCTCTTCGGCGTCATCGGGATCGTGCTCGGTGCGTGCTTCCTGGCCCTGGACTTCAAGCAGGTCGAGGACGGCGTCGCGTACGGCGCTCCGCGCGAGGAGTCCTGGCTGGCGGCCTTCGGCCTCACCATGACCCTGGTGTGGATCTACCTGGAGATGCTGCGTCTGCTCTCCATCCTCAGCGGCGACGACTGACGTACGCCCGCGACGCGATAGGGAACGGCCCGCAGGCACCGCCTGCGGGCCGTCCCGCGTCTCCGGGTCCGTGCGGGGGCTGGAGCAGCTCCGTGGGCCCTTCCGAGGTCGTACGCGTGGATGAGTGCCTTCGCGTGTCGCCGGTCCTTCCCGACGCCGTGCCCGAGCATCGCCCGTTGGCAACCGTCCCGGGAGGGCGCGTAGGGTCGCGGAGTGCTCGATACGACCCCACTGATCACCGCCGTGGACCGATTCGCCGACCGGCTGCGCGCCGCCCCGCAGAGCCGGCTGCAGCGTGGAGCCGCTGCCGAAGGGCTGGCCACGGCCAGAGAGTTGGCTGTGCGGGCCCAGCGCATCGAGGCGCCGGACCGGGAGCCGCGGATCATGCCGGACGCCGGGATCTTTGCGATCGGCGACCAACTCGCCGTAGCGGGCCGTGACTTGGCGGTGGCATTGGAAACGGCCCCGTCGGCTGAGCTGGACGAGGCCGTGCAATTCGTGGTGGAGGCGGCTGCGCGGGCGTTCGCGTAGCGGCGGGCGGGCGCCCGGAGGCGGCGGCCGACGAGAGCCGCTCCGCCCGGAGGACCCGGGGTCTAGAACGAGGCGATGACGCGGTCGGCGAGGATGTAGAGGTTCTCCTTGCCGCAGGAGAACGTCAGGGCGTAGGCGCCGGAGACACCGGAGCCGCCCAGCAGAACGGGGTGCTCGCCCGCGAGCAGCGCTTCGGCCAGCCGCTCGGCCGTCTCGCGGTGGCCGGGGGTCATACAGAGCGTGGTGCCGTCGGCGAAGACATAGACATCGAGGGTGCCGAGCGGGCCGGGGCGCACATCCGCGAGTTCCGTACGGCTGTCGGCGAGCTCTTCCAGCCGGTTCACGGTGCGCTCGTGGTCGGTGACGACCGGGGTCTGCACCGGTACGAAGTCGGGGTGCGAGGGGTGGCGGCGACGGGCCGCGGCCAGGTCGGGGGAGTCCTCGGCGAACTCCGCCGTCTCGGGCAGCTCGGTCACGTCCGCCAGTTCGGTCAGTTCCGTCAGCTCTTCGAGCGCCTCGGTGGCTTCGAAGTCCATGGCCTCCAGGCCCGCGAAGTCGGCCTGGCGCGGCATGAAGAACGGCGCGTCCTCACCGATCCCGGTCAGACCGCCCAGCAGGGACGGGGCGTCGGCGGCATCGCGCGCTTCCTGGGAGGCCCAGAAGGCGCGGGCCTCGGCGAGCTCGCGCTCCCGCTCCTCGGCGAGTGCTTCGGCGACGGCCGCGCGTATCTCGGCGGCCGGGGTGACGTCGTTGCGGCTCTGCGCGGGCACGGCGACATCGTGGGCGCGGGCCGTGGTCAGCTCCGTCCGAAGGGCCGTGATCTGCTTGCGCAGCCCGTGAGCGGCGTGCAGAGCAGCAGCGCCCACGGCCGTGGCGGCGGCGGTGGTCAGCAACAGGGCAAGAGACATGGCGCTCACTGACATACTCCCGGTTTCAATCGATCCCCCGACTTCCTACCTCAGCTTGTCCTCTACCTGCGCCCGGTGTCAGTGCATTACGTCACGAATTGGACAGGTCTTTGGGCCTGGGGTTTAACCCTGTTACGGGTGTGACCTGCGGAAATGAGTCTCCCCCAGGAGATAGGTCACATCCTGGGGGAGATTCGGTCACGGTCGGGGCTCGGAACCGGCCACTGCTCAGCCACTCGATCTTGTGGTCGTGCTGGAGCCTGTGGTCGCGTCCGCGTCCGCGTTCGCGGCAGCTCGGCTCAGCTCAGCCGCTCGGTTGTGTGGTCGCGTTCGCTTCGCTTCCGCTGCGGGCAGGTGCCGCCTTCGTTCCTCAGGCGACCCCTACCCTCCGCTGCAGCTCAGCTCAGCCGCTCGGTTGTGTGGTCGCGTTCGCTTCGCTTCCGCTGCGGGCAGGTGCCGCCTTCGTTCCTCAGGCGACCCCTACCCTCCGCTGCAGCTCAGCTCAGCCGCTCGATGACCATCGCCATGCCCTGGCCGCCGCCCACGCACATGGTTTCCAGGCCGAACTGCTTGTCGCGGAACTGCAGGCTGTTGATCAGCGTGCCGGTGATCCGGGCGCCGGTCATGCCGAAGGGGTGACCGACGGCGATGGCGCCACCGTTGACGTTGACCTTCTCCAGCGGCAGACCGAGGTCGCGGTAGGAGGGGATCACCTGGGCGGCGAACGCCTCGTTGATCTCGGCCAGGTCGATGTCGTCGATGGTCAGCCCGGCCCGCTTCAGCGCCTGCCTGCTGGCCTCCACCGGCCCGTACCCCATGATCTCGGGGGAGAGGCCACAGACGCCGGTCGAGACGATCCGGGCCAGGGGGGTCAGGCCCAGCTCGCGCGCCTTGGTGTCGGACATGATCACGAGCGCGGCGGCGCCGTCGTTGAGCGGGCAGCAGTTGCCCGCGGTGATCCGGCCGTCGGGGCGGAAGACCGGCTTCAGGCCCTGCACGCCCTCCAGGGTGACGCCCGCGCGCGGCCCGTCGTCCTTCGAGACGACCGTGCCGTCCGGGGTGGTGACCGGAGTGATCTCGCGCTCCCAGAAGCCGTTCTTGAGTGCTTCCTCGGCGAGGTTCTGCGAGCGCACGCCGAACTCGTCCATGTCCTGACGGGTGACGCCCTTGAGCCGGGCCAGGTTCTCCGCGGTCTGTCCCATCGCGATGTACGCGTCCGGGACCAGGCCGTCCTCGCGTGGGTCGTGCCAGTCGTCGCCGCCCTGCTCGGCGCGGGCCGCGGTACGGGCCTCGGCGTCGGCGAACAGCGGGTTGTGCGTGTCCGGCCAGCTGTCGGAGTTGCCCTTCGAGAAGCGGGACACCATCTCGACACCGGCCGAGATGAAGACGTCGCCCTCGCCGGCCTTGATGGCGTGCAGCGCCATCCGGCTGGTCTGCAGGGAGGACGAGCAGTAGCGGGTGACCGTACAGCCCGGAAGGTGGTCCATGCCCATCTGCACGGCGATGATGCGGCCCAGGTTGTTGCCCTGCTCGCCACCGGGGAGACCGCAGCCGAGCATCAGGTCGTCGATGTCCTTCGGGTCCAGCTCGGGAACCCTGGCCAGCGCGGTCTGGATGATCGTGGCGGTCAGGTCGTCCGCACGCAGGTCCTTCAGCGAACCCTTGAAGGCCCGGCCGATGGGGGAACGGGCAGCAGAGACGATCACGGCTTCGGGCATCACGCGGCTCCATGAGGGCTGGAAGGCGGGTTCTGGCAGGTGCTGACTTGGAAGTTACCTGTACGTAGATGCTGGGTCACCGGGCAGCGCATGTGACGCCGACCTCTTTTCTAAGCAACCGCTCAGTCGATCAATTGGCCGGGAGATTGTGGGTCTCCCCGCTCGTCTCCTCACTCGTCGCCTCGCTCGCCTCCTCGCTCGTCCCGCCCCGCGACCGCCCGTCCGCCCGTCCGTGCGGCTCGCCGTACGGTTCCCCGCCTGTCTCCGCAGGGGCCTCCAAAGGCGTCTCCGAAGGCGTCTCCGTGTGCGAGTCCGCGGGCGGGCCCACGCGTGGGTCCTCGTGCGCGTCCGGCTCCGGTTCCTCGTGCGTCTCCGGGTGCGGATGGGGCTCCGTGGCCGCGGGCAGACGCCGCCGCCTGCGGTGCTTGAGGAGCGCCCAGGGCGCTCGGGCCCCCGTGACCTCCGTACCGGCCTCCCTGGCCGCCTGGGAGGCCGCCTTGGCCACCGGCAGCATGTCCTCGCGCCGGACACCGTCCAGCCGGTCGGACTCCGGCCACAGCCCCAGGACCGCGCAGAGTGTGGGCAGGACCGCCATCGCCGCCGTGGCGTACCCCTCCGCCGACGGGTGGTAGTTGTCCGGCCCGAACAGCTCCCGCGGATTCGCCTCGAACTCCGGCCCCAGCAGATCGCCCAGCGACACCGTGCGCCCGCCCTGCTCGACCGAACCGATCGTCTGTGCCGCCGCCAGCTGTCGGCTCACCCGCCGGGCCAGCCAGCGCAGCGGCTGATAGACCGGCTCGATCGTGCCGAGATCCGGGCACGTGCCGACCACCACCTCCGCACCCGCCGTACGCAGCCTGCGTACCGCGGTGGTCAGACAGCGCACCGACTGGGTGGCGGGCATCCGGTGCGTCACATCGTTGGCCCCGATCATGATCACGCAGACATCGGGCGTACGGGACGGATCGGCGAGCAGCAGGGAGACCTGCCGCTCCAGATCGTCCGACCGGGCGCCCGGCTGCGCCACGTTGCGCAGATCCACCGGCCGCTCCGACACCGCCGCGAGCCCCGACGCCAGCAGTGCCCCCGGCGTCTGCCCGGCCCGGCGAACCCCCTGTCCGGCCGCCGTCGAGTCGCCCAGCAGTCCCAGTCGCAACGGGTCCGCCGGGCCGGCGAACGCCACCCCGTACCGCCCGTCCGCGCTCGGCGGCACCGGTGCGATGCCCCCGCCCACCTGCCGTTTCGCCAGCTGGACCTCCGCCAGCAGTACGCCTACCGCGGCCGCGCCGAGCAGCCCGACGCTGCCGCCGCCGTAGGCCGCGCCCGCTGCGATCCGCCGTGCCACCCTTGCCCTCGACACAGTCCGGTCCACCTCCTCGTTGCCGTACCGCCGTACATACAGCTAACTGCCCCGCGGTGACGGTCGCTCAATCGCTTCACCCAATCTCGCGCCCGTACGCATACCCTTGCCGGACCATCTCGGAGACCCCGGAGTACACGGTGCAATTCCACGATTCGATGATCAGTCTCGTAGGCAATACCCCGCTGGTGAGGCTGCACAGTGTGACGGCCGGCATCCAGGCGACGGTCCTGGCCAAGGTCGAGTACTTCAACCCCGGCGGTTCGGTCAAGGACCGCATCGCTCTGCGCATGATCGAGGCCGCCGAGCAGAGCGGCGAGCTGCAGCCCGGCGGCACGATCGTCGAGCCGACGAGTGGCAACACGGGCGTCGGTCTGGCGATCGTCGCCCAGCAGAAGGGGTACAAGTGCATCTTCGTCTGCCCGGACAAGGTGTCCACGGACAAGATCAATGTGCTGCGCGCCTACGGTGCCGAGGTCGTCGTCTGCCCGACGGCCGTTGACCCCGAGCACCCCGACTCGTACTACAACGTCTCCGACCGGCTCGTCCGCGAGACGCCCGGCGCCTGGAAGCCCGACCAGTACTCCAACCCGAACAACCCGCGTTCCCACTACGAGACCACCGGTCCCGAACTGTGGGAGCAGACGGACGGGAAGATCACCCACTTCGTCGCGGGCGTCGGCACCGGCGGCACCATCAGCGGCACCGGCCGCTATCTGAAGGAGATCAGCGGCGGCTCGGTCGAGGTCGTCGGCGCGGACCCGGAGGGCTCGGTCTACTCCGGCGGCTCCGGGCGGCCGTACCTCGTCGAGGGCGTCGGCGAGGACTTCTGGCCGAGCGCGTACGACCGGACGGTCACGGACGAGATCGTCGCCGTGTCCGACAAGGACTCCTTCCAGATGACCCGCCGCCTCGCCAAGGAGGAGGGGCTGCTGGTCGGCGGCTCCTGCGGCATGGCGGTCGTCGCGGCCCTGGAGGTCGCGAAGCGGCTGGGCCCGGACGACGTGGTCGTCGTGCTGCTGCCGGACAGCGGCCGCGGGTACCTCAGTAAAATTTTCAACGACGAGTGGATGGCTGACTACGGCTTCCTGGAGGACACCGGCCCGTCCGCGCGCGTCGGCGACGTGCTCGACCACAAGGACGGCCCGATCCCGACGCTCGTCCACATGCACCCCGAGGAGACCGTCGGCGAGGCGATCGACGTCCTGCGCGAGTACGGCGTCTCGCAGATGCCGATCGTGAAGCCGGGCGCGGGCCACCCGGACGTGATGGCCGCCGAGGTCATCGGCTCGGTCGTGGAGCGCGAGCTGCTGAACGCGCTGTTCGCGCAGCGTGCCTCCCTCTCCGACCCGCTGGAGAAGCACATGTCGCCGCCGCTGCCGCAGGTCGGCTCCGGCGAACCGGTCGAGGACCTGATGGCGGTGCTCGGCGGCACGGACGCGGCGGACGCGGCGATCGTTCTGGTGGAGGGCAAGCCGAAGGGCGTGGTCAGCCGGCAGGACCTGCTGGCGTTCCTCGCCAAGGACGCGGCGGCCGGGAAGCCGTAACGGCCGGGAAGCCGAGGTGGCCGACGAAGCACAGCGGTCCGCGAGGCGTAGCGGTCGCGAGGCGTAGCGGTCTGCGAGGCGTAGCGGTCGCGAGGCCGGGCTTAGGGAAAACGGTACGAGCGCGACACGTACGCGCAGCACTGGCTTAACACGGGTCCGGCACATTGAGGGGTGTCGGCGGGGAACCCGCTGACACCCGATACGGCGACACGGACTACGGAGCGGCTCCCGGACCTCCACCGTCGCCCGGACGCGGTGACCGGCCCTGACCCGGACCGTGTCCCTCGCGGGGACCGCCGTCGTCCCGCCCCCCGGGAAACCGGGGGTGCGGCGGTCCCCGCGATACATCCGTACGCCCGCGCGCGGCACGGATCGCACCCGTACGCAGTGGCGCGATCGCCTAAGGGCTGTCCCGTAATCCGTGGTGGATCAGCGCGCGGCGTCAGATGCGGTGCATCGCAAGGCGGAGGGACGTCCGCATACTGGATGTATGCGGATGTTCCGACAACGGGGCGAGGTGCCGTAGCCGTCGTCGCGCGCCCGCCAGGGATTACGGGGCAGCCCTTAAGTCGCGCCCGGCGCCTCACCCGGCGGGTGCGGTCGCCCAGTTCGCCAGCAGCGCGATGCGTTCCGCGGTCTCGCTGCCCGGCTCCGGGGTGTACACCACCAGGGACTGACCGGGGTCGCCCGGCACACCGAGCGTCTCGTACGGGAGGGTCAGCCCGCCCGCGACCGGGTGATCGATGCGCTTGACGCCGTATGTCTTCACCTTCACCTGGTGGTCCGCCCACAGCCGGCGGAAATCCTCGCTCTTCATGGACAACTCGCCTACGAGTGTGGCCAGTTGCCGGTCATCGGGGTGCAGGCCGGCGTCCAGGCGCAGATGCGCGACCGTCTCCGCCGCCACCGCCGCCCACTCCGGGTACATCTCCCGCGCCGCGGGCTCCAGGAACACCTGGCGCGGCATGTTGCGCTCGGCGGCGGGTATCCGTGAGAAGCCGACGACGGCGTCGCCCAGCGCGTTCCAGGCCAGTACGTCCATCCGGCGGCCCAGGATGAACGCCGGGGCCCCGCCGATCGTGTCCAGCAGCAGCCGCAGGCCCGGTCGGACCCGCTGCGCGGCGGCCGGGGCCGAGGCGCGCGGCTTGGGACGTGCCACGGTACGCAGATACGTGTGCTCCGTCTCGTCCAGCCGGAGCACCCGGGCGATGGCGTCGAGCACGGCGTCCGAGACGCTCGGGCCGCGCCCCTGTTCCAGTCGGATGTAGTAGTCGACGCTCACCCCGGCGAGCTGCGCGACCTCCTCGCGCCGCAGTCCGGGCACGCGCCGTCGGCCGTAGGCGGTCAGCCCCACGTCCTCGGGCCGGATACGGGCTCGCCGTGAGCGGAGGAAATCACCGAGGTCGCCGTCCATGACACCGATCGTAGGAGAGGAACGGACGCCGAACCTGGTACTGGCAGACCCAGGAACAACGCATCCCTGGGTGGCCGGGCGGAAGTCGCGCAGGGTGGAGGCGGGTCCGGGGAGATCACCCCGGGCCGGAAGAGGCCCGAAGGCCCTGAAGAGCCCGACGGGTTCGAGGGCCGGGAAGAGCCCGAAGAGCCCGAAAGCACAAGGAGTACGGACCATGTCGTACAAGACCCTCGCAGGCCGCACCGCCGTCGTCACCGGAGCCGCCAGCGGCATGGGCGCCGCGACCGCCCGGCTGCTCGCCGCCCAGGGGGTGAGGGTGGCGCTGCTGGCCCGGCGCGCGGAGCGGCTGGAGGAGCTGGCCGCCGCGATCGGGGCGGCGGGCGGTGCGGCGCTCGCCGTCACCACCGACGTCACCGACCAGGCCTCCGTGGACGCCGCGGCCGAGCGGGTGCACAGCGTGTTCGGCCGGGTGGACCTGGTGGTCAACGCGGCCGGGGTGATGCTGCCGAACCCGGTGGACGAGGGCCGGACGGACGAGTGGCAGCGGATGCTCGACACCAATGTGGCGGGCGCGTTGCGCGTCATCCGGGCCTTCACGGCCGATCTGGTGGCGGCGGCGGCCGAGGGGCGCACCGCGGACCTGGTGAACATCTCGTCGATCGGCGCGCACGTCACGTTCCCGAACTACGCGGTGTACGGGGCGACGAAGGCCGCGCTCACGTACCTGTCGGCGTCGCTGCGCACGGAGCTCGGACCGCGTGATGTCCGCGTCACGAACATCGAGCCGGGCCTCACGGACACGGAACTGGGCGGCCACATCGACAACGCCGAGCTGAGCGGCCAGCTCGACGGCATGTTCGACGCGCTCGGGGCACTGTCGAGCGACGAGATCGCCGACCTCGTCGCCTACGCCACCAGCCGGGCGCGCCACATCAACCTGCGCCAGCTGGTCGTGCTTCCGACCCGCCAGGCGTGACGCCCGGTGTCCTCGGGTCCGTCCCGCGGCCTCAGTCCTCCCAGTCGGACTCCGCGCGCCGGGTACGGCGCTGGAACCAGGGCCAGTTCCGGGCGGCGAGCACGGCGTTGACAGCGACGATCCCGACCCAGGCGACGACCAGGCCCGCCGTATGGGCGGCCGCGGCGCCGATCGCCGACAGCGGGATGGCCAGGACCAGCGAGATGATCCCGAAGCCGTAGCGCTCGCCGAAGTTCCCCATGGGCTGCGGCGGGCGCGCACCCCTGGCGACGCTCACCTGCTGCTCGGCGAGATGACGCCGTACGCGGCGGTCGAGCGTGGTGTCGAGGCGCTGCTCGACCTTCTCCAGGAAGGACTCGACGAGCGCGGACTCGTAATCCGAACCCAGCTCACTACGGGCGTGCAGGGTGGCATCGAGCTCGTTCTTGAGCTCAGGGTCACGGGTATCCATGTCCTTTACGGTACGAATCGGGGGCGCCGGGGGCAGTGGGGCTAACCCCCCTCTTTCGTGCCGCCTCCTTCCGCCCGCCCGCGCCCGCCGCCTCGCACGCGTCCTCTCGCGCCCGCCCGTTCGCCCCGTGCCGCCCTCCCCGTCCGGGAGTTGTCCGAAAGCCGTCCGGAAAAGTCGTCCGTAACATCCGGCACAGCCGGAGCGTGTTCATGGCAAGAGCGTTTCTGGCGCGATGAACGGACGGGGACGATGCCGACGGGATCCGAGGATTTCGACGCTTTCTACACGGCGACGGCCAAACGCCTGGTTGCCACGGTCTATGCGGTGACCGGCGATCTGGCGGAGGCGGAGGACGCGGTGCAGGAGGCCTACGTGCGGGCGTGGCAGCGGTGGGACCGCCTGGCACGCGAGGGGGATCCGCTGCCCTGGGTGCGGACGGTGGCCGTGCGGCTGGCGATCAGTACCTGGCGAAGGACCCGCAACCGCGTACGGGCGCACTTCCGGCACGGGCCGCCCACCGAGGTCCCCGGTCTCTCGGTGGACCGGGTGGCGCTGGTCGGGGCGCTGGGCGAGCTGAGCGTCGAGCAGCGCCAGGCCGTGGTCCTGCACCATCTGCTGGATCTGCCGGTGGAAGAGGTGGCGCGTGAGGCGGGAGTGTCGAACGGCGCGATACGGACCCGGCTCCACCGGGCCCGCAAGATCCTCGGCGAGCGGCTCGCCGAAACCATAGGCACTGCCGGGCGAGTGGAGGGCGTTCACCATGGCTGAGGTCGAGGAACTGCTGGACGGCGTCGTGGTGCGGTTGCCCGCCGCCGAGGAGATCCGGGCGAGGGGGAGGCGGCGTTCGCGCCGCAGGACCACGACGGTGGCGGTGTGCACCGTGGTGCTGATGGCCGCCGGGGCCTGGGCCGTACTGCCGACCGGAGCGGATCAGCGCCACAAGCACGGCACGGTCGCCACCGCGCCGGACAACCCGTTCCGCAAGGACGGCGTGATCCAGATGATGCGGGCGGACGAAGTGCCCCTCCACGGGACGTGGCACTGGAAGGAGGACGAACGGCCGACCACCGGAGCCGGTTCGCGGGGGGAGCCCCTGCCGTACCTGGGTCTCGACGGAGCCTGCGCGGATGCGCCCCCTTCGGTGAGCGTGGTCGACGAGATCAGTTACTTCCGGTGGTACACGGGCAGGGACGGTGCCGTGGCCCAGCAGTGCATCGTCGAGTACGGCGACGGGGCCACGGCCCGGGAGCAGCTGAGGAAGATGGGCGACGTACTGGAATCGGGCGGTCTGCGGCCGGCACCGGGGAACTCGGGGAAGGCGGAGGACGGGGACGGCTCCTGGGCCGGCACGGTGGAGAGCGGCCGTACGCTGCGGGTGTTCACGCGGCGCTGGAACTCCTGGGTCTCGGTCACCGAGGTCCTGGACGGCGTGCGCGGTTCCTGAGCGCGTGGGACCGATGGGGTCTGCCGGGGGGCTTGAGCACGGTGGTCCGACCGGGTCTGCGGGGTCCTTGAGCACGGTGGTCCGACCGGGTCTGCCGGGTTCTTGAGTGCGGGGGAGGCCGGGCCCTCGCTGCCGCTGCATATGGACATGCAGACGCCTTGCTGGCTGAATGGATTTGTCGGCGCCGGACCGTGGTGCGACGGATCTACCGAGGGGACAGCATGAGCGGGAGCAGCCCGGCCGCGCGGTTGCAGCAGCTCTTCGAGGGGCACCGGCTCACACCCACCCAGCGGCGCATCGCGCACTCGATGGTGCGCAGGGCCGGGGACGTGGCGTTTCTGTCGAGCGTGGAGCTGGCCGAGCTCGCCGGGGTCAGCCAGCCGTCCGTCACCCGGTTCGCCGTGGCGCTCGGCTTCGACGGCTACCCGGCACTGCGCAGGCATCTGCGCGAGGTCACCCCCGCCGGGTCCGTGGCGGAGGGCGGGGACGACGCTTTCAATGAGTACCAGCAGGCCGTCCTCGGCGAGATCGAGAACCTTCGGCATCTGGCCGAGTTGCTCGCCGACCCCGGTCCCGTCGAGCGCGCGGGCAGGCTGCTGGCTGCCTCGCGTCCGCTGCCGGTGCTCGGGCTGCGGGCCGCCTCCTCGCAGGCGCGCGGGTTCGGGTACTTCGCGGCCAAGGTGCATCCCGATGTGCGGGTGCTCGACGAGGGCGGCAGCATGCTGCACGACCGGATCGACGCCGCGCGGCGGGCGGGCGCCTCGGCGCTGATCTGCTTCGCGCTGCCCCGGCACCCGAAGGAGGTCGTGGACGCGCTCGCGTACGCGCGGGAGCAGGGGCTGACCGTCGTATCGGTCGCGGATTCCGCCTTCGCCCCCGTCGCCAAATGCAGCGACCTGCTGATCCCGGCCGCCGTCGGCACCGGGCTCGCCTTCGACACCGCGTGTGCGCCCATGCTGCTGGGACGGGTGCTGCTGGAGGCGATGTGCGACGACCTGCCCGACGCGCAGGCACGGCTGGAGGAGTTCGACACCCGAGCGGTGGCACGGGGGCTCTTCGTCGAGTGACCGGTGCCGCCGGTGACGGGCGCCGCCCGGCGGTCCGGCGGCAACCGGCCCTGATGCGCCCGCAGTCCGGAGCCCGGACGGTGGTGCGCCGTCGCGCCGGGCGGCGGCCCGGTCGGGATCACGCGCCGGGTCGCCCCGCCGAACTTGCCCCGCCGACCCCGCCCCGCCCGCGTCGGCCCTTCTCGGACATCGCTCTCAGACATCGCTCATCTACGGCTATTGATCTCCGGCCCCGGAAGGACCAGAAGGAGCTGTGGAGAGGGGTACGGACGTGGGGCGCGGAGCACAGTCGTTGGCGAGGGTGGCCGTGATCGTACGGGCCGGATCCGCGCCGCTGTGGTGGCCGGGGCTGCTCGCCGCGGCGATCGGCGCACTGGTGCCGGGGCTCACCGGACGCCGGATCGGGCTGCTGGCCGGAGCGGCGCTGTTCCTGATCACCGCGGCCGTGGTGGCGCTCGTGCGCGCCCGCCGGTACGCGGAACTGGCCGGGGGCGCCACCCGCGCCGGACGGTCCGACTTCCTCCAGGACCGGGCCGTGACCGTACGCAACTGGCGGCGCGGGCATCGGTGGTGGCTGCTCGGGGCGTTCCTGGCGGCAGTGGCGAGTGCCTTCCTGCTGCCCGGGGCCGGCGGCCTGGTCCTCGCGGGCGCGGGGGCCGGGCTGTGGCTCAAGGCCGTCAGGATCGGGCAGCGCGAGCGCCGGGACGACGTCCTGTACTGGGTGCGGACCGACTGGGTGGAGCGCGGGCGGCCCGCGGGCAAGCAGGTGAAGGGGTATCGGACGACCGGGCCGATGGCGGGTGACGCCGCGCCCGGCGGGGCGCGGCGTCACCGTTGAGGCCGCCGGGTCAGACCTCCAGTTCGGCCTCGATCCGCTTCAGCTGGTGGCGGGCCATCGCCAGGTTGGCGCGTTGCGCGTCCAGCACCAGGTACAGGAAGAGACCGTTGCTGCCACGGGCCTTGAGCAGCCTGATCAGGTGGTACTGGCTGCCGAGCGTGATCAGGATGTCCTCGATCTCGTCCTTGATCCCGAGGTGTTCCATGGTGCGGAGCTTGGAGCGGACGACATCGGTGTTGCCCGCCGCCGCGACCTCCAGGTTGAAGTCCTTGCCGCCGCCGAGGGTGCCCAGCGCCATTCCGCTGGTGTAGTCGACGAGGGCGACAGCGACGGCGCCCTCGATGGACGACATCGCTTCCTTGAGTGACGCTTCGGTGTTCGCCATGTGCGGTCGTTTCCTTTCCTGGCCGGCCGGGTCGACCGGATCCGTGGGTTGTCTCCGGGGTACGGGGTGTCAGGTGCGGTGGGGCAGCGGCCCGGGACGCGGGTCGCGCTGCTCGGGGGCGTGGGCCGGGAGCACCGGTTGTTCGGCGCGCCGCAGCGCGGGGTCGATCAGTTCGCCGATCCGGGCGCCTGCCCGGCGGCCCTCCAGATGGAGCCTGCCGACGTTGATCCGGTCCTCGGCCAGCAGCGTGAGGACGGCCGAGGAGCCCGCGGCGTAGGTCGCGATGTAGCCGGTCTCGCCGCGTACGAGAAGTTCCCGGAAGCCGCCCCGGCCGGTCGCCTCCGCCATCCGGATCGCGACCCCGAGCGCGGCGGCGGTCAGGGCGGCGACGCCCTCCGCCTCCACGCCCGGGGTGTCGTGGGCCAGGACGAGGCCGTCGACACCGGCCGCCAGGGCGCCGGAGAGGAGAGGGACCCGGGCCCGTAACCGCTGGAGCTCGGCCAGGACGTCCCGGACTTCGGTTTCGGGCACCATCAGCTGTCTCCTCCCGGCACGCTGTCTGAGCGCGCGTATCACAGGGCCTCCAATGCGTCTCGGAGCCGGCGCAGCAGGGCGACGTCGGGGTCGGCCGTGACCTCGGGAAGCGGGATCCGGCCGGAATCGGCCGCGGCCGACGGCTTCCGTACCGCCTCGACCAGTCCGGCCGCGGCCAGGCGCCGCAGACCGACCAGGACGTGGAACGCCGGCCTGCCCAGCTCCTGGGCGATGTCCGACGCGGTACGCGCCCCGTCCACGAGATCGAGCACGCGGCGCCGGCCCGGCGGAACGGGTGCGTCGACGGAACGGTCCGTCCGTACCAGCGGTCCGCTGTCGGTCATCGCGTCGGGCCAGATCCGCTCCAGCAGCTCGCGGCGCCGGAAGGTCTCGCGCTGCACGGCGTCGACGGGGACGGGGCGGACGGTGCCGATCCAGTGCGAGACCCCGTGGCGGAAGCGTGCCGGGGTCCGGGTGGGCGCCAGCGCGAAGAACGCGGCGTCGTACAGCGCGCCCAGATGACACAGCTCCAGCGTCCCGGCCGGCACCCTCCCGCTGTCCACCAGATGGCGGCCGACCCGTTGTCCGGCGCCCGCCCTGGTGACCGCCTCCCACCAGCCGTCGCGATGCAGGGCGCCGCCTGTAGTGAGCAGGATGTCGATGCCGGGGGTCGCCGGGCTCTCGGCGTGCACCACCTGGCCCTCGGCGAGGTAGAGCGTGCCGTGGTCGCGGATCAGGGCGCCGGTGGCGCGCTCGGCGGCGAGGCGCCGCAGCATGGGGGAGAGGGCCGTGACCCCGGCGGGGGTGGCCGTCCTCACGCCAGGACCAGCCGCTCGGCCATCTCGCCCAGCCGGATCCGGGCGAGAGCCAGATTGCCCTCCGCGCGATCGAGCCAGAGATGGACGAAGACGCTGCTGTCGAAGGCGGTCTCGACGAAACGGAGGATGTGGTACCCGGTGCGGGTGGTGACGATGACGTCCTCGACAGGGGGTGGCGATCCGCCAACCGCCTCTTCCGGCGACGCGGTCGACGGTCCGGTCGCCTCCAGGGCGAAGGCGGGCTGCTCGGCCGCCATCCTCGCGACCTCGGCCGTCTCCGCGGCGGTGGCCTCGTGGTCGCCGTTGGGCGATTCGCCGATGGTGCCGAGGGCGAGACCGCTCGTCCAGTCGACCACCGCGGCGCCGCGGGCGCCGGGCAGCCTCATGACTTCGAGCAGGCACTCGTCGATTCCGGGCACGCGCACTCCCCTCCCGACGTGGCGTACGGCTGTGACCCAGAGGCTACGCAACGTGCTTGCCCCAGGCGGGAGTTCTGGCATTTTCCATAGGTACATGCGTAACGGATCTTCGGGCGTATGTACGAGAGATCTCCGGAGGGCGCGGGGGGTATGCCGGAACGTCCCAGTCCACAGCGGGTGGGTGTCGTCGCCCCATGGTGTCGGCGCGAGACTGTTGACTATGAGTATTCAGGTCATCAGGATGTGAATAGAAGATTTACAGACGCGAGGAGGCATCGCCATGTCAGGACCCCGCCCCGTACGGGCACCGCGCGGTACGGAACTGAGCGCCCTGGGATGGCAGCAGGAGGCCGCTCTGCGCATGCTGCAGAACAACCTCGACCCCGAGGTCGCCGAGCACCCCGACAAGCTCGTCGTCTACGGCGGCACCGGCAAGGCGGCCCGCGACTGGCGCTCGTTCGACGCGATGGTGCGCACACTGCGGACGCTCAAGCAGGACGAGACGATGCTCGTCCAGTCCGGGCGTCCGGTCGGCGTCATGCAGACCCACGAGTGGGCGCCGCGGGTCCTGATCGCCAACTCCAACCTGGTGGGCGACTGGGCGAACTGGGAGGAGTTCCGCCGCCTGGAGGCGCTCGGGCTCACCATGTACGGCCAGATGACCGCCGGATCGTGGATCTACATCGGCACGCAGGGCATCCTGCAGGGCACGTACGAGACGTTCGCCGCCGTCGCGGCCAAGAAGTTCAACGGGACGCTGGCCGGAACGATCACCCTGACCGCCGGACTCGGCGGCATGGGGGGCGCCCAGCCGCTCGCCGTGACCATGAACGACGGCGTCGCGATCTGTATCGACTGCGATCCGCGTGCCATCGAGCGCCGGATCGAGCACCGCTACCTGGACGTGCGAGCCGACTCCCTGGAGCACGCGCTCCAGCTGGCCACCGAGGCCCGCGACGCCCGTAAGCCGCTGTCCATCGGTCTGCTGGGCAACGCGGCGGAGCTGTTGCCGCGGATGCTCGCCGAGGGCGCGCCGATCGACATCGTCACCGACCAGACCAGCGCACACGACCCGCTCTCCTACCTCCCGCTCGGTGTCGACTTCGACGACATGGCCTCGTACGCCGCCGAGAAGCCCGCCGACTTCACGCAGCGCGCACGGGAGTCGATGGCCAGGCACGTCGAGGCGATGGTCGGCTTCATGGACGCCGGGGCCGAGGTCTTCGACTACGGCAACTCGATCCGCGGCGAGGCCCGGCTCGCCGGATACGACCGGGCGTTCGACTTCCCCGGATTCGTGCCCGCCTACATCAGGCCGCTCTTCTGCGAGGGCAAGGGACCGTTCCGCTGGGCCGCGCTGTCCGGCGAGGCCTCGGACATCCACAAGACCGACAAGGCGATGCTCGAACTCTTTCCGGAGAACGAGTCGCTGCACCGCTGGATCAAGATGGCCGGTGAACGCGTCCACTTCCAGGGACTGCCCGCCCGGATCTGCTGGCTCGGTTACGGCGAGCGCGACCGGGCCGGTGAGCGGTTCAACGACATGGTGGCGAGCGGTGAACTGGCCGCTCCGCTGGCCATCGGGCGCGACCACCTGGACTGCGGCTCCGTGGCCTCCCCGTACCGGGAGACCGAGGCCATGCTCGACGGGTCCGACGCGATCGCCGACTGGCCGCTGCTGAACGCCATGGTCAACGTGGCGTCGGGGGCATCCTGGGTCTCCATCCACCACGGCGGCGGCGTCGGGATGGGGCGTTCCATCCACGCCGGGCAGGTGACCGTCGCCGACGGTACGAAGCTGGCGGGCGAGAAGATCCGCCGCGTGCTCACCAACGACCCGGGCATGGGCGTCATCCGGCACGTGGACGCCGGGTACGACATCGCGGAGTCGGTCGCCGCGGACAAGGGCGTGCGCGTACCGATGACGGAGGACGAACGATGAGCGAGCCGTCCGGGGCCGGAGCCGGGGGCGGAAGCCGCGGCGGCGCCCCGTCCGGGGCCGGAATCCGGGCGTCCGGGGCCGGAGCCGGGGCTGCGGCCAGGGGGGGCATCCAGCAGTCCGTGGCCACAGCCGGGGTCGTGGCAGGCGCCGGAATCAGCCCGTCCGGGGCCGGAGCGTCGTTCCAGGCCATGTGGCGGGAGCTGGCACCCCTCGGCCGGCATCCGGACAGTGGCGGCTACCGCCGTTACGCCTGGACCGGGGCCGACGCCGACTGCCGCGCCTGGTTCCGCGCCCAGGCCGAGGCGCGCGGACTCACCCACGAGGTCGACCGGAACGGCAATCAGTGGGCCTGGCTCGGTGACCCCCTGGCCGGGGACGCCGTCGTCACCGGATCGCACCTCGACTCCGTACCGGACGGCGGCGCCTTCGACGGGCCGCTCGGTGTGGTCTCCTCCTTCGCCGCGCTCGACGAACTCCGCCGCAGGGGAGCGGAGTTCACCCGGCCGCTGGCCATCAGCAACTTCGGTGACGAGGAGGGGGCCCGCTTCGGGCTGGCCTGTGTGGGCTCCCGGCTCGCCGCGGGACAACTGACCGTCGAGGCGGCCCGCCGGCTCCGCGACGGCGACGGCGTCACGCTGCCGCAGGCCATGGAGGCGGCCGGATACGACGCCGACGCCATCGGCCCCGACCCCGAACGGCTCGCCCGCATCGGCGCGTTCGTCGAGCTGCATGTCGAGCAGGGGCGCGCCCTCGACCTCACCGGCGACCCGGTCGGCATCGCCTCCGCGATCTGGCCGCACGGGCGCTGGAGGTTCGACTTCCGGGGCGAGGCCAACCACGCGGGCACCACCCGGCTGACGGACCGCCGCGACCCGATGCTCACGTACGCCGAGACGGTGCTGGCGGCGCGCCGCGAGGCGGAGCTCGCCGGAGCCCTCGCCACCTTCGGCAAGGTCGTCGTCGAGCCGAACGGTGTCAACGCCATCCCCTCCCTCGTCCGTGGCTGGCTCGATTCCCGCGCCGCCGACCAGGACCGCCTCGACGTCGTGGTCGGCGGCATCGAGCGGGCCGCCCGGGAACACGCCGAACGGGCCGGGATCGACCTCGACGTCGTACGGGAGTCCTTCACGCCCGTCGTGGAGTTCGAGCACGCTCTGCGCGACGAACTCGGCAAGATCCTCGGGGGCCGGGGCGAGGCCGACCGGGCCGTGCCCGTCCTCGGCACCGGAGCCGGACACGACGCGGGTATTTTGTCCGCTTCGGTCCCGACCGCCATGCTGTTCGTACGGAACCCCACCGGGATCTCGCACTCGCCGGCCGAGCACGCCGCCGAGGACGACTGCGTGGCCGGGGTGATCGCACTCGCCGATGTACTGGAAGGTCTCGCGTGCAGCTGACAACGGAGCCGACGGGCAGGCCCGTCACCGTGACGTACTGGTTGTCCCACGCCTGGCTCGGCACCCATGTCGAGCCGGACGTCGCCCTGGACGTGTCCGGCGGGATCGTCGCGGGCGTCCGCACCGGCGTCGCCACTCCGCCGCCGGGCGCCACCGTGCTGCGCGGACTCACCCTCCCCGGACTCGCCAACACCCACTCGCACGCCTTCCACCGTGCCCTGCGCTCCACCGTCCAGGTCGGCTCCGGCACCTTCTGGACCTGGCGCGAGACCATGTACCAGATCGCCGCCCGGCTCACCCCCGATTCCTATTACGACCTCGCCCGTGCCGTGTACGCCGAGATGGCCCTGGCCGGCATCACCGCGGTCGGCGAATTCCACTATCTGCACCACGCGCCGGGCGGCACCCCGTACAACAACCCGAACGCCATGGGCGAGGCGCTGATCGCGGCCGCGGGCGAGGCCGGTATCCGGATCACGCTGCTGGACACCGCCTACCTCTCCGCCGGATTCGGCCGACGCCCCACCCAGTACCAGCAGCCCGACCAGCACCAGCTGCGCTTCTCCGACACTACCGCCGACGCCTGGGCGGAACGCGCTTCCCTTCTCAAGGGCGGCGACCACGCCCTGATCGGCGCGGCCGTCCACTCCGTGCGCGCCGTCCCGGCCGCGCAGCTCGCCACCGTGGCCGCGTGGGCCGAGGAACGGCAGGCCCCGCTCCACGTCCACCTCTCCGAACAGACCGCGGAGAACGACGCCTGCCTCGTCGCCCACGGCTGCACCCCCACCCGGCTGCTCGCCGACCACGGCGTCCTCGGCCCGCGCACCACCGGCATCCACAACACCCATCTGACCGGCGAGGACATCGCGCTCCTCGGCGCCTCGGCGACGGGCACCTGCATGTGCCCCACCACGGAACGCGACCTCGCCGACGGAATCGGTCCCGCCGTAGCCCTCCAGCGCGCCGGCTCGCCGCTCTCCCTCGGCAGCGACAGCCACGCCGTGATCGACCTCTTCGAGGAGGCTCGGGCGATGGAGCTCGACGAACGCCTGCGCACCCGGGCGCGCGGTCACTGGACGGCGGCCGCCCTGCTGCGCGCCGCGACCGTCGACGGTCATGCCGCGCTCGGCCGGCCCGAGGCGGGCATCCTCGAACCGGGGGCCCCCGCCGATCTGACGACCGTCGCCCTGGACTCGGTCAGAACAGCGGGGCCGGTGCCGCGGCTGGCAGCCGAGACAGCCGTATTCGCCGCCTCCGCAGCCGATGTGCGGCACACGGTCGTGGCAGGTCGGCACATCGTCCGCGACGGGCTGCACACGCTGGTCGAGGACGTCCCCGCGGCGCTCGCTTCGGCGATCGCCGCACTCCACCGCTGAACAAGCCGGCCAGGGGACCGGCAGTTGCCGGTCTCCGGGCCCGCGGATCGCCGCCTCCGACACCTCCGACACCTCCGACACCGAAGCCCCCGATTCCGAGGCTCCCGGCCCGCGGATCGCCGCCCCCGAGCCCGGCCGCTCCGAGCCCCCCGGCTCCGGGGGCCCCGGCCCCGAGACCGCGACCAGGGGTGGCGTCCCGCCCCGCTCCCCGCAGGCCCCGCCACAGGCCACCCCGCAAGCCGATACCCAAGGAGAGCAGTCTCCCCATGACGACGACCGCCATCACCCACATCGCCAGTCTGGTCACCAACGACCCCTCCCTCCGCGCGGATTCCCCCCTGGGTCTGATCCAGGACGCGGCCGTCGTCATCGAGGGCGACCGGGTCGTCTGGACCGGTGAGTCAAGCGAAGCACCCGCCACTGACAACGCCGTCGACGCGGGCGGCCGGGCGGCGATCCCCGGCTTCGTGGACTCCCACTCCCACCTCGTGTTCGCGGGCGACCGCACCGAGGAGTTCAACGCCCGGATGTCCGGCCGCGCCTACAGCGCGGGCGGCATCAGGACCACGGTCGCCGCCACCCGCGCCGCCACCGACGAAGAACTCTCCGCCAATGTCGCCCGCTACCTCGCCGAGGCGCTGCGCCAGGGCACCACCACCATCGAGACCAAGTCGGGCTACGGCCTCACCGTCGAGGACGAGGCCCGCGCCCTGCGCATCGCCGCCCGGCACACCGAAGAGGTCACCTACCTCGGCGCCCACATCGTCTCCCCGGACTACGCCGACGACCCGGCCGGCTACGTCGACCTGGTCACCGGACCGATGCTCGACGCCTGTGCCCCGTACGCCCGTTGGGTCGACGTCTTCTGCGAGAAGGGGGCCTTCGACGGGGACCAGGCCCGCGCCGTCCTCACCGCCGGCCGCGCCAAGGGCCTGCACCCCCGCGTCCACGCCAACCAGCTCGGCCACGGGCCGGGTGTCCAGCTCGCCGTCGAGCTCGACGCCGCGTCCGCCGATCACTGCACCCATCTCACCGACGCGGACATCGACGCCCTGGCCCACGGCAACACCGTCGCCACCCTGCTCCCCGGCGCCGAGTTCTCCACCCGCGCCACCTGGCCGGACGCCCGCCGCATCCTCGACGCGGGCGCCACCGTCGCGCTCTCCACCGACTGCAACCCGGGCTCGTCGTTCACGTCCTCCATGCCCTTCTGCATCGCCCTCGCCGTACGGGACATGGGCATGACCCCGGACGAGGCCCTCTGGTCCGCCACCGCGGGCGGCGCGGCGGCCCTGCGCCGTACGGACATCGGTCGCATCGCCCCCGGCGCCCGCGCCGACCTGGTACTCCTCGACGCACCCAGCCATGTCCACCTCGCCTACCGGCCGGGCGTCCCCCTGGTCCACGCGGTCTGGCAGCACGGCGAACGCGTCGTCTGAGTCCTCGCCGCTGCGGCCGGGAGTCCGTGGATCCGGCACCGGTGCGGCCGGGAGTCCGTGGATCCGGCGCCCGTGCGGCCGGGAATCCGTGCGGCCGGGAATCCGCGCATCCGGAACCCGCGCATCCGGCGTCCGTGACGCGACGTCACACATGCGGAAGGACCCGCCCGTTGCCGGTGCGGGTCCTTCCGCAAGGGGGCTCGCGGTATGCCGCACGCGGGTGTTCCGCGGGCACGCGAGCTGCCCGTCACTCCTCCAGCGTCAGCCCCTTGCGGAGCTTGACCAGCGTGCGGGAGAGCAGCCGCGACACATGCATCTGGGAGATGCCCAGCTCCTCACCGATCTCCGACTGCGTCATGTTGGCGACGAACCGGAGCGAGAGGATCGTGCGGTCACGGCGTGGCAGCGAGGCGATCAGCGGCTTCAGGGACTCGACGTACTCGATGCCTTCGAGCCCGTGGTCCTCGTAGCCGATGCGGTCCGCCAGCGCGCCTTCGTGGTCGTCCTCCTCGGGCTTGGCGTCCAGCGAGCTCGCGGTGTACGCGTTGCTCGCGGCCATACCCTCGACGGCCTCGTCGTTGGTGATGCCGAGGCGGTCGGCGAGCTCGCCCACGGTGGGTGAACGATCCAGCTGCTGGGCGAGCTCGTCGCCCGCCTTGGCCAGGTCGAGCCGCAGCTCCTGCAGCCGGCGCGGGACGCGCACGGACCAACTGGTGTCGCGGAAGAAGCGCTTGATCTCACCCACGATGGTCGGCATCGCGAACGTCGGGAACTCCACGCCCCGACTGAGCTCGAAGCGGTCGATCGCCTTGATCAGGCCGATGGTGCCGACCTGGACGATGTCCTCCATCGGTTCGCTGCGGGAGCGGAACCGGGAGGCGGCGAACTTGACCAGGGCCAGGTTCAGTTCGACGAGCGTATTGCGGACGTACGCGTACTCGTGGGTGCCCTCTTCGAGCGATTCGAGCCGTTCGAAGAGCGTCTTCGACAGGGCCCTGGCGTCCAGCGGCCCCACCTCGTCGTAGGGCGGGATCTCGGGAAGCCCTTCGAGACCGTCGGTGACGCCGTGGTCGTCGAGGTCGGCGGCGGTGTCCGCGCCGATGGTGCTGATGTCGCTGTTGCGCGTGCCGTCTCCGGCGTTCGCGGCAGGGGAGTCCGAGGGGGTCGGTCCCTGAGGACATGCTGACGTCGCGCCGTGCGTGCGCGGTGCGTCGAGCCGGGGTGACATGGTCTCCTCCATCGTTCTCGGCATATGGCTGCCGATGCCCATACGTGTTCCTGCGGTGAAGCGGCGCCTCCGAAGCCGGCCGTGTTTTGGGTGTCCCCCTACCCTTACCCGGTTCGGACAGACAGTTACAAGCTCCAATTGGGGCCATATGTCCGGTTTGTTGAGGTCTTCGGGTACCGCGTGGCGTACGGAACGCGTACTGTTTCAGTGACGTCAGTGATGGCTACAACGAATCTGCATACGCAGAGACGCAGGCAGTGACGAACGGCGAAGAGGGACGGGCATGGACCGCGGGACGGTCGGCAGTGCGAACCGGGGTCGGCTTCAGGTCGAGGCCCGCACCGAGGGGCGCAGCGAGGTCGTGACGCCGGTGGGTGAGCTGGATCACCACACGGCGGATCTGCTGCGGGAGCCCCTGGAGAGCGCGGTCGAACAAGGGCGAGTACGCCTGGTGGTCGACTGCTCGCGACTCGAATTCTGTGATTCCACCGGGCTCAATGTGCTGCTCGGTGCCCGCCTCAAGGCGGAGGCGGCCGGGGGAGGGGTCCATTTGGCCGGAATGCTGCCGGTGGTGGCGCGGGTCTTCGAGATCACCGGGGCCGAGGCGGTCTTCACCGTCCACGACTCCCTCGAAGAGGCCCTGGACGCCTGATCGTGGCGCGTTCGGCGGCCCGGGTGCCTGCTGTGTTGCCCGCGTCACGCGGTCCACGTGAATGAAGTGGGTGTTGTCACGATTCCGCCGGGCAGAAGACACCCGGCGGGGCCCTCGGGTGACCCGCGCACTCTGTATCTGTACTTGTAACTGTTCGATGGTGACATGGTGAATCGGTGAGGTGAAGCGCTGATGAGCACCACCCGGCAGCATCCGCCGGGCGACCTCGGCCGCGAGCCGGAGGGCGCCGGAGCGGGCGCACGCGAGGACGCGGACGCCGGCGCGGCACCCCCCGAGCCGGCCGAGCGGCAGTGGCGCACGTTGTCGCTGCGGGGAATCGCCGGCATCGTGCCGACCGCCCGCGACTTCGCCCGCCAGGCCCTCCACGACTGGGGCTGGCTCCCCGCGTCGAGCGCCGACGGACGCGCCGCCGCCGAGGACGTCCTGCTGGTCGTCTCCGAGCTGGTCACCAACGCCTGTCTGCACGCGGACGGCCCCGAGGAACTGCGTATCGCCTGCACGGCGAAGGTGCTGCGGGTGGAGGTCGTCGACTCGGGCGCGGGCCAGCCCGCGCCGCGCACCCCGCACCGGGCCGGGCGGCCCGGCGGGCACGGCATGTTCATCGTGCAGCGGCTCTGCCTGGACTGGGGTGTCCTGCGGGTGGCGGACCGGGCCGGCAAGACCGTCTGGGCGGAGCTGGCCGCCCCCGCCTAGCGCTGGTGCCGGAAAGGTTTGCCGCGAGCCGGTGAACGTTTCCGTTCACGGCGCCAGGAGCCGTCCGGCCGTGATCCCCCGGACCGGTGCCGGTTCCCCGCCGGGCCCCGGGGGGCGTACGGCCCCGCATTTGCACCTTCGAAGAGCGCGCCGGATCGGCGCGCTCTTTGTCTTCCCTCCACAAGGCCCCAGGCGTACCTTGAGCGCCCGATCTGATGTGTCGTCAGTAACTTGCGTCGGTGAGAGACGGCGCGCGGCGACTTCCGGCATGAGGGGAACTCAAGGTGTCCTACCAGAAGCGAACAGCTCTCGCGCTGGCGTCCGCGCTGGCGGGCACGGTGGTGCTGATGGCCGCGCCCGCCGCCCACGCCACGGTCGTGGACGTCGACTACCAGTGCAAGACTCCGATCGGCGACAAGAGCGCCGTGTCTCCCATCGACATCAAGAGCGTCAAGAGCGGCGGTGGCTACAAGCTCACGATGTCCTTCCAGAAAGGCGTGTCGTCCAGCCCCGTCGAGCTGGGCAAGGGGGCGATGAGTCCCAGCGCGGTCATCAGGGTAGGGGGCGCCGACCCGGGCCAGGTCCAGGTCTCCGGGGCGTCGAACTCCGCGGCCATACCCGCCAACACCCCCATCAAGATCAGCGACCTGTCGGGTACGTACACGCCGAAGAAGAGCGGCAAGGTCGACTTCACCGCCGGTGTGCTCACCATCAAGGCGCTCGGTACGACCACGACCTGTACGCCCTCCAACAACCCGGGTCCGTCGCTCCAGCTCGATGTGACGGCCGCGGGCAACGCGCAGAACACCCCGGCGGACAACGGCGGGCAGCTGCCGAAGACCGGCCCGCTCGACTCTGCCGTGGCGCTCGGCACGCTCGGGGGCACAGTGCTGCTGACCGGCGCGGCCGGAGTGCTCTGGCTGACCAGGCGCGGGCAGGGGGCTGTGGGCCGATAGGACAGCGGGGCGTTTCCTCGGATCGGGACGGATCCGAGGAGGCCCCGGCCGCCCACGAGCCAGCCGCCGTCACGCACAAGGGAGCCGCCCATGCCGTCGCCGCCCGGTCACGCCGCCCGACTCGCCCTCACCGCAGTGCTGTTCGCCTTCGCCATGACGCCGGTGGCCGGTGCCGCGGCCCGGACGCCGACGTCCGGGGGCGCCGCCGCGTGGACGGCCCGGCCCGCGGTGAGCGGTTCCGGGGCGGGCGAGGGCAGACCGTACTTCTATCTGGAGGGCCCGCCCGGCGCCGTACTCCAGGACCGCCTCTCCGTCACCAACCCCGGTACGGCACCGCTCACCGTGCGGCTGGGCGGTGCCGACGCGTACAACGCCGAGGACGGTGGTGTCGCGGTACGCGGCGGCAAGGGCTCCACCGGGACCGGTGCCTGGCTGCGGACCGCCGCCGCCGAGGTGACCGTGCCGGCCCGTACCCGCGCCGATGTGCCGTTCTCGGTCACGGTGCCGACGGGCGCGACGCCGGGCGACCACCCCGGCGCGATCGTCGTACGCGGCGGCGACCGCTCGGTGGGCGTACGGATCCAACTGCGGGTGGGCGGGCCGACGCTGGCCGCGCTCACCGTCGAGGATGTCAGCGTGTCCGGGCGGACGATCCACTACACGCTGGTCAACCGCGGTAATACGGTTCTGGCCCCGCGGATCACCGTCGGCGCCGAAGGGGTGTTCGGGACGCTGCTGCGGCGCGGGGCCCGCACGCTGCCGGTGGAACTGCTGCCCGGACAGCGCGTCAGGCTCGCCGAACCCTGGCGGGACGCCCCGGCCCTGGACTCGGCGACCGTCCGGCTGCGCGTCACGGCGGCGGGCGGCGCGCACAGCGAGGCGACGGCCCGTGCGGTCTTCGTGCCCTGGCTGCCGGTGACCGGCGGCGCGCTGCTGATCCTGACCGCAGCCTTGGCGGGAGCGTACGCGTACCGGCTCCGGCGCTCGCGCGGACGGCCGTCCGACGGAGCCGACGACGGCCGTCCCGGACCGCCCTCGGACGGACAACAGCACTCGGAGAGCAGGCACTTGGTGAAGGCGGGAGCGGAATCGTGACTGGACAGGCCGGACCGGCACCACTGCGCGGCGGCGTGCACCGGTGGGCCGCCGCGCTGCTCGGCGTACTGCTGCCCGCCCTGCTGATGCTCTCCGCGGCCGGCGCCGACGCGGCGGGTACGAGGGCCGCGGACCCGAAGCCCGCGGTCACCCTCTCCAAGCAACAGGCGGGCAAGGGGGGTGACATCACCGTCAAGGGCAGCGGCTGGCGACCGAACACGCTGCTGATGATGCTGATCTGCGGGCGGTCCACGCCCGACCGCGGGGTGATCGACGGCACCAACTCCTGTGCCAACGCCGAGGGCCGGGCCGTCACCACCGGTGCCGCGGGCGCCTTCAGCAAGAAGATGCCGGTCGCCGAGCCGCCCGTGCCCTGCCCCTGTGTGCTCCATGTCGCGACCGTCACGGGAGAACAGGCCACCGCCGACGCCGTGTTCGTCGTCGCGGGCCACCCGGTGGCCGCGCTGCCGAAGGAGACCGGGGGCGGCAGGCTCGCGGTGCTGGCCACCACCCGGCTGGAGGGCGACAGCGGCATCCTCACCTGGTTCGGCGCCCCGCCCTCCCGGCAACTGGTCTTCACCGTGGGCAACCTGGGCTCCGCCCCCGTCAAGGATCCGGTCTTCCAGGTCGGCACCGCCCACGGTGTCTTCGCCCCGCAGTGGGAGGAGCGGCAGTGGCGCGGCACCATCGAGTCCGGCCGCAAGGCGCAGATCAAGCTGCCGGTCGAACTGACGGCGGGCGCTCACGGTGACTACCAGATCTCGCTGAAGTACGGCAGCAAGATCCTGGCCGAGCAGCCGTGGGGGGTCGGCCGCCCCTGGGGCGTCACGCTGTTCTGGATCCTGCTGTGCGTCGTCGTGCCGGCCGCCGTGTTCCGCATCGGCATGGCGATCGTCGACAAGGTACGTCCCCGCTCCGCGCGCACCCCGGCCCGTTCCGGACGCCGTCGCCCCCCGCAACTCACCGAGGTGACCGCCAGGCTCCCGAAGCTGCGCCGCCCACCGGGGCCCACCGAGGGCCCCGCTGCCGCGCCCACGACCACGACGGCCGCGCTGCCGTGGTTCACACCGGATTCCGCACCGTCAGAGAACAGACCGACAACGAAGGGACATTCGTGAGTACGCAACGCAGGACGGTCGCGGCAGGAGTCGCGATGATGCTCGGCGGCGCGGGCCTGCTGCTGGCCGCGGGCCCGGCCCAGGCCGCCGACATCTCGTACAGGACGGAGTGCATCCCTCCGGCCATCTCCGGGCTGCCGGCCGTGCAGGGCACCACCGTGGTGCAGTTGACCGCGCCCGCCGAGGCCAAGGTGGGGGACACCGTCGAGGTGGTGTGGAAGACGGTCGAGGCCGCTTCCAAGAACCCCGACGTGCTCGATCTCAACAAGGACACGATCAAGCCGACCGGCACGATCAAGGTGGGCGGGGCGACCACGGGCACCCTCCAGATGGAGGGGCCGCGTCAGAACCCGCCCATCCCGAAGAACAGCGCCATGGTGCTGCCCGACATGAAGGGCACACTGAAGCTGGAGAAGGCCGGTGAGATCACGCTCACACCGGACGCGTACAACATCAACGTCTCCAAGCCGATCTCCACCGACACCAAGTGCTCCCCGAAGGAGACCGTGCAGCCGGGCGCGACCATCAAGGTCACGGACGGCGGCGGATCCACGACGGCGGGGGGTACGTCCTCCGGCTCCACCTCCGGCTCCACGACGGCGGGCGGTACGACCTCGGGCTCGACCACGGCGGGCGGTACGACGTCCGGCTCCACCTCGGGCTCGACCGCGGCGGGCGGCACGTCGTCCGGCTCCACGACCGCGGGCGGCGCCACCTCGGGCTCCGGGGGCGGCAGCGGTCAGACCGACTTCCCCGGCAAGGAGGTCTCGGTCCACTTCACCTGCACGTCCCCCGGACCGCCCGACATCGCCTCCAAGGTGACGATCAACGCCAAGAAGAGCGGCGGGAGCTACGCGCTCACGGTCAAGACCGCCAAGGGCGTGATGGACAGCCCGGCCGCGTTGCCCGCCGGTGCGCTCAAGCCGTCCATGGACATCGTCGTCGGCGGCGCCGACAAGGGCTCGGTGAAGGTCACCGGGCCGGCCAACGCCGCGCCGCTGGAGCAGGGCAAGCCGGTCGACCTGTCCGACATGACCGGCAGCTACAAGCCGGGCGCGTCCGGGAAGTCCACGCTCAGCCCCGGCACCCTGACGATCGATGTCACCCTGGGCGGCTCGAAGATCAACATCCCCTGCAAGGTCAAGGGATCGGTGACCCCGTCACTGGAACTCGACACCACCGCCCAGCAGGGCGGCGCCTCCGGCTCCACCACGACGGGCTCCACCGGCTCGACCGGCTCCGCGGCAGGCGGCACGGCCTCCGGCGGCGGACTGGCCGCGACCGGGGCCGAGAACAACGGCACCCTGCGCGCACTCGGCCTGGTCGCGGGGACGGCGATCCTGCTGGGCGGCGCCGTGTTCACCTTCACCCCGTGGCGCAGGCTGCGCGGCACCAGGTGAACCCGCTCGCGTAACGCCAGAGCGAGCGAGGGCAGCACGAGGAACAGCACAAGGAACAGCACAAGGGCCGCCGCACCGGTCGACGGTGCGGCGGCCCACTTGTGTGCGACGGTGCGGGATCAGAGCGTCAGCGCACGTCGCCCATGAGCTCCACGACCTTCTTGCGGTACATCCAGATCGCGAGCGCCGCGACGATCGCGAGCGCCGCCTCCAGACCCACCATGCCGGTCTTGTCCAGATCGACGCCCGCCAGCGACAGCAGGCTGGTGGTGCAGTCGCCGGCGGTGACGGCGAGGAACCAGACACCCATCATCTGGCTGCCGTACTTCGCCGGAGCCATCTTCGTGGTGACCGACAGGCCGACCGGGGAGAGGCAGAGCTCACCGACGGTCTGCAGGAAGTAGATCGACACCAGCCACATCGGGCTGACCTTGTCGCCGTCCGTGGTCATGGTCAGCGGCAGCATGAAGACGAGGAAGGAGACGCCGACCAGGAAGAGACCCGAGCCGAACTTGACGACCGTGCTCGGTTCCTTGCCGCGCCGGTTCAGCGCCAGCCAGATCCAGGCGACGACCGGGGCCAGCGCCATGATGAAGACCGGGTTGACCGACTGGTACCAGGAGGTCGGGAAGCCCACACCGAACACGCTGTTCGTGGTGGAGGACTCACCGAAGAGCGACATCGTGGAGCCGCCCTGGTCGTAGATCATCCAGAACACGGCCGCGGCGACGAAGAACCAGATGTAGCCGGACATCTTGGACTGCTCGGTCTTCGAGAGATCCCGGTCCCGCTTGATCCGCACCAGCACGGCGACCGGAATGATCAGACCGGCGACGGTGATCGGGACGAGCGCCCAGTTGAGCGTGTACACATCGGTGGCGACCAGCACGCCGTAGAAGACGGCGGCGGCTATCAGCCACAGCAGACCCTTGCGCAGGGTCGTACGGCGCTCCTCGGCCGACAGCGGCTTCGGGACGACGCTGCTGCGGGCGCTGAGGTGGCGCGTACCGATGAGGAACTGGGCCAGGCCCAGTGCCATGCCGACTGCGGCGATGGCGAAGCCGAGGTGCCAGTTCACCTTCTCGCCGACCGTGCCGATGATCAGCGGGGCGGCGAAGGCACCGAGGTTGATGCCCATGTAGAAGACGGTGAAGCCGCCGTCGCGGCGCGCGTCCTCCGGACCGTTGTAGAGGTGGCCGACCATCGTCGAGATGTTGGCCTTCAGCAGACCGGAGCCGAGCGCGACCAGCGCCAGACCGGCGAAGAAGGTGCCCGAGCCGGGCAGGGCCAGCGTGAGGTGGCCCAGCATGATGATCGCGGCCGAGACGGTGACCGTCTTGCGCGGCCCCCAGACCCGGTCACCGAACCAGCCACCGGGCATGGCCAGCAGGTACACCATGGCCATGTAGATGGAGTAGATCGCGGTGGCCGTGGCCGCGTTCATGTGCAGGCCGGAACCGGAGACCAGATACAGCGGAAGCAGGGCCCGCATGCCGTAGAAGCTGAAACGCTCCCACATCTCGGTCATGAAGAGAGTGGCCAGGCCGCGGGGGTGGCCGAAGAAGGTCTTCTCGGATCCAGAAGTACTGGCCGGGTCCTTCGTCAGGCTGGACGCCATGGTCGATCCTTGGGTGCTCGGGACGCGACGCCTTGTGAGCGTGACGCGCCCGGTGGGGGGAGGCCGGCACCGACCCGGCCGCACCCCACCCCCACGCCTGACAGGGGATTCGTCCCGACCATCGGACTCATGGGGAGCCGACTGGAGGAGACGGGGACCGACCGCATCGGGATCCACGCCCGGTGCGCATCTCGCACTCCGGGCCCGGCCACAGGTCATTCACTGAAGTCACGGCTGGCGGGTACCAGCCGGCAAAACAAAAGAGACCCTCGGCGCTAAAAGCTGCCCAAGGGTCCTTGAGTAGTGCAACAGGCGTCAAGCCACCATACGACACGACACCGTCGGATATGAATGGACTTGAGAGATGGATCACAGGTTCTGATGGAACCGCGCTCCCACATTCGAAGGCGTCGCCCCGTTTCCCCTTCGGACCCGCAGGGCTTTTCGATCACCTCACGGCATCCCCCCTGCGCGGACTACCATCACTCCATGACCCGTGTACTGCTCGCCGAGGACGACGCATCCATCTCGGAGCCACTGGCCCGCGCCCTGCGTCGGGAGGGTTACGAGGTCGAGGTCCGCGAAGACGGTCCGACCGCTCTCGACGCCGGCCTCCAGGGCGGAATCGACCTGGTCGTACTCGACCTGGGCCTGCCCGGGATGGACGGCCTCGAAGTCGCCCGCAGGCTCCGTGCCGACGGCCACACCGTGCCGATCCTGGTGCTCACCGCCCGTGCCGATGAGGTGGACACCGTCGTCGGTCTGGACGCGGGCGCCGACGACTACGTCACCAAGCCCTTCCGACTGGCCGAACTGCTCGCCCGGGTCCGGGCCCTGCTGCGCCGCGGCGCCACCGAGCCCGCCCCGCAGCCCGCCACCCACGGCGTCAGGATCGACGTCGAGTCGCACCGGGCCTGGATGGGCGACGAGGAACTCCAGCTCACCGCCAAGGAGTTCGACCTGCTGCGGGTCCTGGTCCGCGACGCCGGCCGGGTCGTCACCCGCGACCAGCTGATGCGCGAGGTCTGGGACACCACCTGGTGGTCGTCGACCAAGACCCTCGACATGCACATCTCCTGGCTCCGCAAGAAGCTCGGCGACGACGCGGCCAACCCCCGCTACATCGCGACCGTACGGGGCGTCGGCTTCCGCTTCGAGAAGAGCTGACGTACAGAAGCACTCATGCGCCGCAGACTGATCAACTCCACGCTCGCCGTGGTGCTCGTGGTGATCGCCGTCTTCGGCGTCTCCCTCGTCATCGTCGAGAGCCGCACCATCAGCAACAGCGCCCAGGAGAGCGTCGACTCCGAGGCGCTGCGGCTGATCAGCGTCGTCGAGAGCCGGCTCCTGGGCGCCGAGCGG
This sequence comes from Streptomyces sp. NPDC104309, assembly GCF_055584025.1. NCBI lineage: Bacteria > Bacillati > Actinomycetota > Actinomycetes > Kitasatosporales > Streptomycetaceae > Streptomyces > Streptomyces sp. NPDC104309. Next base: position 452,661 of record NZ_JBVJMV010000002.1, read on the forward strand.
ATCAACCCCGCGCTGCTGGCCCAGCAGATCTCCAGGAAGCGCTACGCCCTGGTCAAGATCCCCGGACGCGCCCCCCTCGAAGTCGGTACCCGCCCCACCGGCAACGTGATCAGCAGTACGGCCGAGGGGGAGCAGGGCGAACGGGTCACCGTCGAGGAGTCCAGCTCCGCCGTCACCCGCGAGGTCGGCCGCACCCTGCTGATCATCGGCGCGGTGGCCCTGCTGGCCATCGTCTCGGCGGTGCTCCTCGCCGTGCGCCAGGCCAACAAACTGACCTCACCGCTGACCGATCTCGCCGAGACCGCCGAACGGCTGGGCTCCGGCGACCCGCGCCCGCGCCACAAGCGGTACGGAGTGCCGGAGCTGGACCGGGTCGCCGACGTCCTGGACGCCTCCGCCGAACGGATCGCCCGGATGCTCACCGCGGAACGCCGGCTGGCCGCCGACGCCTCGCACCAGCTCCGCACGCCGCTGACCGCGCTCTCCATGCGGATCGAGGAGATCTCCGTCACCGACGACCCGGACACGGTGAAGGAGGAGGCGAACATCGCCCTCACCCAGGTCGAGCGGCTCACCGACGTGGTCGAGCGGCTGCTGACCAATGCCCGCGATCCGCGTACCGGCTCCGCCGTCGTCTTCGACCTCGACGAGGTCGTCAAGCAGCAGATCGAGGAGTGGCGCCCGGCCTACCGGGGCGAGGGCCGCGCCATCGTCCGCTCCGGAAAGCAGGGGCTGCGGGCCGTCGGTACGCCCGGCGCGGTCGCCCAGGTGCTGGCCGCCCTGATCGAGAACTCACTGATGCACGGCGGCGGTACGGTCGCGCTGCGCACCCGGGTCACCGGCAACCAGGCGGTCATCGAGGTCACGGACGAGGGTCCGGGCGTGTCCCCCGACCTCGGCGCCAGGATCTTCGAGCGGACGATCAGCGGCCGCAACTCCACCGGCATCGGCCTCGCGGTGGCCAGGGACCTCGCGGAGGCGGACGGCGGACGGCTCGAACTGCTCCAGCAGCAGCCGGCGGTCTTCGCGCTCTTTCTCAGCCGGGTCGCCCTGAACAGACAGGAACCGGAACGCCCGGTGCGGTGAATCGGCTAACGCCGGGCCGAATCCGCCTCGACCCGCCGCGCCCGCTCCGTACGCGCCTGCTTGAGGAACCCCTCCGCATTCAGCACGGTCTCCTTGGCGGGCAGCGCCTTGAACACCCACGTCCGGTAGGACCAGAAGCGGAACAGCGTCGCGATGCCGATCCCGAGGATCTTGAAGGCATTGCTCTGGACCGGGCTGTCCCACCCGAACCCGTACGTCGCCGTGTACAGCACACCGTTCTCGATGACCGCACCCACCGCGCTGAACAGCAGGAACAGCGTCAGCTCCCGGGTCCGCCCGCTCTTGTCGCGGTCCCGGTACGTCCAGTAGCGGAAGCCGATGTAATTGAAGAGGATGGCGACGAACGTCCCCAGCAGACCTGCCCGTACCACCTGAAGGTCAGTGGTGCGCCAGAGCAGGTTGGACACCGCGATGTTGACGACCAGGCCGAGGGCGCCGACCGCGCCGAACTTGGCGATCTCGCGGGCCAGCAGATCCAGCCGGGCCCGCAGTGCGCCCCGTTCGCTCATGGTGATCGCTCAGCCTGTCTGTCGGTTACGTCGGCCCAGCCATGCTAGCGGCCTCCCCCACGGGGTGCCCGGGGATGTTCGGACAGGTGCGGGCCGGGCTCGGCGTACCCGCCCGGCGGGGGTGGCGCAGGGCGTCGTCGGACGCCCCCCGGGGCGGCGGATACCCTGGAGGAGTGACGTTCCCGGTAGTCGGCATGGTCGGCGGCGGTCAGCTCGCCCGTATGACCCACGAGGCGGGCATCCCCCTCGGCATCAAGTTCAAGCTCCTCAGTGACACCCTCCAGGACTCGGCGGCCCAGGTGGTGAACGAAGTCGTCGTCGGCGACTATCGCGACCTGGACACGCTGCGTGCCTTCGCGCGCGGCTGTGACGTGATCACCTTCGATCACGAGCACGTACCGACCGAACACCTGCGGGCCCTGGAGGCGGACGGCATCCCCGTGCGCCCCGGCCCGGACGCGCTGGTGCACGCCCAGGACAAGGGGGTGATGCGCGCAAAGCTCACCGAGATCGGCGCGCCCTGCCCCCGCCACCGCATCGTGACGGACCCGGCGGACGTCGCGGCCTTCGCGCAGGAGGTCGGGGGCTTCCCCGTCGTCCTCAAGACGGTCCGCGGCGGCTACGACGGCAAGGGCGTGTGGGTGGTCCGCTCCGAGGCGGACGCGGCCGATCCCTTCCGCGCCGGTGTCCCGGTCCTCGCCGAGGAGAAGGTCGACTTCATACGGGAGCTGGCGGCCGACATCGTCCGCTCGCCGCACGGCCAGGCCGTCGCCTACCCGGTCGTCGAGTCGATCCAGGTCGACGGGGTCTGCGACACGGTGATCGCCCCGGCCCCGGAGCTGGACGAGCGGCTCGCCGGCGAGGCCCAGCGGCTCGCTCTCCGGATCGCCTCCGAGCTCGGTGTCGTCGGCCACCTCGCCGTCGAACTCTTCGAGACCCGGGGACCCGACGGGAAGCCCGGCATCCTGGTCAACGAGCTCGCCATGCGTCCGCACAACTCCGGGCACTGGACCCAGGACGGCGCGATCACCTCGCAGTTCGCCAACCATGTCCGGGCCGTCCTCGACCTGCCGCTCGGCGACCCGCGTCCGCGCGCCACCTGGACGGTCATGTCCAACGTCCTCGGCGGCGACTACCCGGACATGTACCAGGCGTACCTGCACTGCATGGCCCGCGACCCGCAGCTCAAGATCCACATGTACGGCAAGGACGTGAAGCCCGGCCGCAAGGTCGGACACGTCAACACCTACGGCGACGACCTGGCGGACGTGCGTGAGCGCGCCCGGCACGCGGCCGACTACCTGCGAGGAACGATCACCGAATGACTTCCCCCGCCTCCGCCGCGCCGGTCGTCGGCATCGTCATGGGCTCGGACTCCGACTGGCCCGTCATGGAAGCAGCGGCCAAGGCCCTCGACGAGTTCGAGATTCCCTACGAGGTCGACGTCGTCTCCGCCCACCGCATGCCGCGCGAGATGATCGCGTACGGCGAGCAGGCGGCGGAGCGCGGTCTCAAGGTGATCGTCGCGGGCGCGGGCGGTGCCGCCCACCTGCCCGGCATGCTCGCCTCCGTCACCCCGCTGCCGGTCATCGGCGTGCCGGTCCCGCTGAAGTACCTGGACGGCATGGACAGCCTGCTCTCCATCGTGCAGATGCCCGCCGGTGTCCCCGTGGCGACCGTCTCGGTCGGCGGCGCGCGCAACGCGGGCCTGCTGGCCGCCCGAATCCTCGCCGCCCACGACAGCGAGCTGCTGGCCCGCATGGCCGAGTTCCAGCAGGAGCTGAACGACCAGGCGACGGAGAAGGGCAAGCGGCTGCGCGCCAAGGTCGAGGGCGCCGACTCCTTCGGCTTCGGGAAGTAGGCCCCGGTGGAGAAGGCCGAACAGGTGGAGAAGGCCGGACAACTGGAGCGGGCGGCGGAACTCCTCGCCGAGTACCCCGTCGTCGACGGGCACAACGATCTGCCGTGGGCGCTGCGCGAACAGGTCGGCTACGACCTGGACGCCCGCGACATCGCCACGGACCAGTCCGCCCATCTGCACACCGACATCCCGCGGCTGCGCGCCGGCGGCGTCGGCGCCCAGTTCTGGTCCGTCTACGTGCAGTCCGACATGGCGGGCGACGAAGCCGTCAGCGCCACGCTCGAACAGATCGACGTGGTCGCCGAGCTGCTGGAGCGCCACCCGGCGGACCTGCGGCGCGCCCTGACCGCCGACGACATGGAGGCGGCCCGCGCCGAGGGCCGCATCGCCTCCCTGATGGGTGCCGAGGGCGGCCACTCCATCAACAACTCACTGGGCACCCTGCGCGCCCTGCACGCCCTGGGCGTCCGCTACATGACGCTCACCCACAACGACAACATCGCGTGGGCGGACTCGGCGACCGACGAGCCGGGCGTCGGCGGTCTCTCGCCCTTCGGCCACGAGGTCGTACGGGAGATGAACCGCACGGGCATGCTGGTCGACCTCTCCCATGTGGCGGCCACCACCATGCGCGACGCGCTCGACACCTCCTCGGCGCCGGTGATCTTCTCGCACTCCTCGTCGCGCGCGGTCTGCGACCACCCGCGCAACATCCCCGACGACATCCTCGGCCGCCTTCCGGCCAACGGCGGCATCGCCATGGCGACCTTCGTACCGAAGTTCGTCCTTCCGGCGGCCGTCGACTGGACCCGTGCCGCGGACGAGAACCTGCGGGCCCACGGCCTGCACCACCTCGACACCACCGCGCGGGCCATGGAGATCCACGCCGCCTTCGAGGCGGCCAACCCGCGCCCGATGGCGACCGTGGCGACGATCGCCGACCACCTCGACCACATGCGCGAGGTCGCCGGGATCGACCACATCGGCATCGGCGGCGACTACGACGGCACCGCCTTCCTCCCGGAGGGTCTCCAGGACGTCGCGGGCTACCCGAACCTGATCGCGGAGCTGTTCGGCCGCGGCTGGTCGAGCGCCGATCTCGCCAAGCTCACCTGGCGGAACGCGGTACGGGTGCTGCGCGACGCCGAGGACGTCGCGCGCGAGCTGCGCACGCGCCGGGCCCCGTCGCACGCCACGATCGAGCAGTTGGACGCGCAGGCCGGCTGAGCCGGAGTTCCTGAGTGCGGGGCGCCCCCAGGGGCGCCCCGCACGTTTTTCTGCCCGCTTCTAACACGCACACAGACAGAACGGGTGCCCCGCGGGATCCGCGTACACCCGGAAGGTCCGCTCCCGGTCCGCCGCGTCCAGCACGGTCGCGCCCAGGGCGAGCACCTCCTTCTCCGCCGCGTCCAGATCGGGCACGGACAGATCCAGATGGAACTGCTGCGAACCGTCCGGGCGCGGCCACTGCGGCGGTACGTGACCGGGCGCGCCCTGGAACGCGAGCCGCGTGCCCCCGGCCCCGGTCAGCTCCACCCAGCCCTCACCGTCCGGCACGACCTCGCCGCCGAGCAGCCCGGCGTAGAAGCCGGCGAGCGCGGCGGGGTCGGGGCAGTCCAGAACGACAGCACCCAGTGTCGCGACAGCCATGGCACTTCCTCCTCAGAACGGGGACAGTCTTCGCGCAGGGGTTACCTCTAAATCGCCTCAACAGGTAACCGTTACTACATGCTGCCGCACTGGAGGTAACGTCGCAACCATGAATGAGAAGGATTCCGCGCCCGGTGGACTCGCCCTGATCGAGGCCCTGGTCAACACACTGGACGTCGAGACCGGTGCGGACACCCTCGACACCGCGGACGGGCGCGCCGCCTTCTCTCTCACCGAGTCCGAGGTCCCGGACGCGCGCGTACTGCGCGAGGCGCTCCGTGCCGCCTGCCTCGCCCACGCCGGCCACCGCCCGCCGGACGGCGCCGCCGCGCCCCCGCTCGACCGGCTGCTCGCCGAAGCGCCGCTGCGCGTCACCGTGGACGCGGCGGGCGCCGCCTCACTGCGCCCCGTCGCGGAACCGGCCGGCCTGACCGCCCGGGTCGCGGCGGCCATCGCCACCGCGGCGGCCGACGGCACCTGGGCCCGGCTCAAGGCGTGCGAGGCCGAGGACTGTCAGTGGGCGTACTACGACCGCAGCCCGGCGGGGCGCCGCCGCTGGTGCTCCATGTCGGTGTGCGGCGCCCGCGCCAAGATGCGCACCTACCGCGCGAAACACAACTGAGGGACTCCGGGCATGGGACCAGGCCGAGCCCCGGGCCGGTACCGGGCCGAAGGGTCCGATCCCGGCCGAGGCGTCAGGCCTTCGGCCGCCCCATCGCCCGGTACGTCCAGCCGGCCCCGCGCCACAGCTCGCTGTCGAGCGCGTTGCGGCCGTCCAGGATGATCCGGCGGGACGCGACCTCGCCGAGTGCCGCCGGGTCCAGCTCGCGGAACTCCCGCCACTCCGTCAGATGCAGCACCACATCCGCGCCGCGCACCGCGTCCAGCGCCGAGTCCGCGTAACCGAGCGTGGGGAAGAGCCTGCGGGCGTTGTCCATGCCCTTCGGGTCGAAGACCGTGACCTGGCCGCCCTGCAGATGGATCTGCCCGGCCACGTTCAGCGCGGGCGAGTCCCGTACGTCGTCCGAGTCCGGCTTGAACGCCGCGCCCAGGACCGCCACCCGCTTGCCGAGGAACGAATCGCCGCCCACGGCCTCGCGGGCCAGCTCCACCATGTGACCGCGGCGCCGCATGTTGATCGAGTCGACCTCGCGCAGGAAGGTCAGCGCCTGGTCCGCGCCCAGCTCGCCGGCGCGCGCCATGAAGGCCCGGATGTCCTTCGGCAGACAGCCGCCGCCGAAGCCGATGCCGGCCCGCAGGAACTTGGAGCCGATCCGCTCGTCGTGCCCGATCGCCTCGGCCAGCTTCTTCACGTCGCCGTCGGCGGCCTCGCAGACCTCCGCCATGGCGTTGATGAACGAGATCTTCGTGGCCAGGAAGGAGTTGGCCGCGGTCTTCACCAGCTCGGCGGTCGGGAAGTCCGTCACCACGAACGGCGAACCCTCGGCGACCGGCACCGCGTACACCTCGCGCAGCAGCTTCTCGGCCCGCTCGCTCGCCACACCGACGACGATCCGGTCCGGGTGCAGGGTGTCCTTCACGGCGAAGCCCTCGCGCAGGAACTCCGGGTTCCAGGCCAGCTCCGCGTCCGCGCCCACCGGCGCCAGCTCCGCCAGCCGCGCCGCGAGCCGGGCCGCCGAGCCCACCGGGACGGTCGACTTCCCGACGACCAGGGCGGGCCGGCTCAGATGCGGCGCCAGCGACTCGAAGGCGCTGTCGACGTAGCTCATGTCGCAGGCGTACTCGCCGTGCTTCTGCGGAGTGTTCACGCAGACGAAGTGGACGTCGCCGAAGTCCGCCACCTCTTCCCACGAGGTGGTGAACCGCAGTCGCCCGGTCGATCCCTCGATGCCCTCGACGTGCTTGCCGAGCAGCTCCTCCAGGCCCGGCTCGTACATCGGGACCCGGCCGGTGCTCAGCATCTCGATCTTCTCGGGCACGACGTCGAGGCCGAGCACCTCGAAGCCCAGTTCCGCCATGGCCGCGGCGTGGGTGGCGCCGAGGTAGCCGGTGCCGATCACAGTGATCCTGAGGGCCATGAAGTGCTCCTGTGAGATGCGGACAGACGTGCGGTGAACGAGCATAGTCGTGCCCCCGAAGACCCGGTTTCCGGCTGCCCGTGTGGGTTCTGCCACCCCTGTCGTGAAGCTCACGCGCGCATTCCATAGGCCATGACGGGAGCCGGGCCCTAAAATTGGGTTACTTAACGGTAGTTAGCTTCATGGGGAGTGAGCGTCTTGGCGGGTTCGACCGATTTCGACCTGTACCGTCCGGCCGAGGAGCACGAGATGCTCCGCGAGACGGTGCGTGCGCTCGCCGAGGCGAAGATCGCCCCGTACGCGGCGGCGGTCGACGAGGAGGCGCGCTTCCCGCAGGAGGCGCTGGACGCCCTGACGGCCGCGGACCTGCACGCGGTGCACGTACCCGAGGAGTACGGCGGCGCGGGCGCCGACGCCCTCGCCACCGTCATCGTGATCGAGGAGGTGGCCCGCGCCTGCGCCTCCTCCTCCCTCATCCCAGCCGTGAACAAGCTCGGCTCGCTCCCGGTGATCCTCTCCGGTTCCGAGGACCTGAAGAAGAAGTACCTGGGCCCGCTGGCCAAGGGCGACGGCATGTTCTCGTACTGCCTCTCCGAGCCCGACGCGGGTTCCGACGCGGCGGGCATGAAGACCAAGGCCGTGCGCGACGGCGACTTCTGGGTGCTCAACGGCGTGAAGCGCTGGATCACCAACGCGGGCGTCTCCGAGTACTACACGGTGATGGCCGTCACCGACCCGACCAAGCGCTCCAAGGGCATCTCGGCCTTCGTCGTCGAGAAGTCGGACGCGGGCGTCTCCTTCGGCGCCCCGGAGAAGAAGCTCGGCATCAAGGGCTCCCCGACCCGCGAGGTCTACTTCGACAACGTCCGCATCCCCGCCGACCGCATGATCGGCGAGGAGGGCACCGGCTTCGCCACCGCGATGAAGACCCTGGACCACACCCGCATCACCATCGCGGCCCAGGCCCTCGGCATCGCCCAAGGCGCCCTCGACTACGCCAAGGGCTACGTCCAGGAGCGCAAGCAGTTCGGCAAGCCGATCGCCGACTTCCAGGGCATCCAGTTCATGCTCGCCGACATGGCCATGAAGCTGGAGGCGGCCCGCCAGCTCACCTACTCGGCCGCCGCCAAGTCCGAGCGCCTCGACGGCGACCTCACCTTCTTCGGCGCGGCGGCCAAGTGCTTCGCCTCCGACGTCGCGATGGAGATCACCACGGACGCGGTCCAGCTGCTGGGCGGCTACGGCTACACGCGGGACTACCCGGTGGAGCGGATGATGCGCGACGCGAAGATCACGCAGATCTACGAAGGCACGAACCAGGTCCAGCGGATCGTGATGGCGCGGAACCTGCCGTAAAGCGGTTTTCACAGGTCGGCGGCTGTTCCTGATGGCCGGTGAGCTGTGATCGACTTCCGGTCCGTTCGGGCCGGTTCGAGCTGATCACGGGCGTCGTGCTGGCGGAAATCCTGGACTGACGCCGGCCACCGCACCGCTCCTGACCTGCCTGAACACCACGGCCCCCGGCTTGATGCCGGGGGCCGTTCGTGTGGCTCCGTCAGGCCACTTCTGTCCGTTCTTCGGTGGGTTCGTCCGCGCCGGGCGCCGGCATCGTGGTGATGGCCGCGCGCCCGCGCTGTTCGGCTCCTTCAAAGGCTCAGGAGATGGTGTGGCAGGGGTGGAAGCCGGACCCCAGGACTCAGGCGGAGTGTGGGGGAACCAGCTGTCGGTCAGCGTCGGGGGCGCCGGATTTTCATGTCGTCGAGGCTGGTGGCGGTGGCGCGCAGCGCGCTGTGGCGGATTCCGCGGTCGGCCAGGTCGGCAGCTGCCCTGTCGCAGGCCCGTTGGGCCGCGGCGTCGTCATCGGCGTCGGCGGGTTGCCGGACGACGCAGCGGAAGGTGAAAGTACGTGGCGGCAGCTCGTAGATGAGGGTTCCCTCGTCGGTCAACGTGGCGTTGAGGAGGTCGTGTTCGGCGGCGTTCTCGATCAGCGCGGCACGCTGGGCCTCGTCGAGGTCGGCAAACGTGCCGCGGACAATGACGCGGTAGGTACGGTCACTCATGGATCGAGGACTTCCCTTCGAGGGGGACGGGTTCGGCCGTCGGATGTGCGTGGTTCTCGGTGCGCAGGGCCGCCAGTCCGTCGAGGAGACGTTCGAGGCCGAAGGCGAAGCGGTCCTCCATGGACGGGGCGGTGAGGTCGTCGGCCAGCGCGACGAGGTTCGGGAAGGTCGTTTCCGGCAGTCCGCGCAGTCGGTCGGCCGCCGCCTGCGCGACTTCGGAACGGCTGGCGCCCTCGGTCTCGGATGCGGAGAGGGGCGACTGTTCCTGGAGCACGAAGCCCTGGACGAAGGCGCCGAGAAGGTAGTTGGCCAGGGCGGCGTCGGCGTCGGAGAATCCGGCTTCACGTAGCCGGTCCAATTGCTCCTCCATGAGACGCAGCAGGTTCGGGCCGAGTGTGAGCCGCCCTGCGACGACCTTGGCGGAGTCGCGTTTGGCCAGCAGGTGCCGTCGGTAGCGCAGCGAGTACTCGCGAAGCTGCTCCCGCCAGTCGCCCTGCCTGGGTGGTGGCTCGGCATCGGCCATGAGCGCGTCGGTGAGCAGGTCCAGTAGCTGTTCCTTGTTGCGGACGTGCCAGTACAGGGAGGCTGCCTTCACTCCCAGTTCGGCGGCGACCTTGCGCATCGACAGCCCGCTGATGCCTTCACGTTCCAGCACGCGCAGGGCCGCCGCCACGAGCGCCTGGCGGGTCAGTCCTGGCTGTGCAGCGCCCTCGGCCGCGCTGTCTCGTGCCACCGGCCACCTCCGTCGAAAGAAAACCGGTTTGCAATCTAACACCGTTAGGGGCAGTCTCTGGTCCGAATGACCGACTAACACTGTTAGGGAATGTGATGGAGGAGTTCACCTCCCAGCGCAAGAGACTCGTGCTTGCCGCCTTGTGCGCCACGATGTTCATGGCGATGCTCGACAACGTCATCGTCAACAACGCCCTGCCCCGCATCGGGCAGCAGCTGCACGCCGGTGTCAGCGGACTGCAGTGGGTGGTCGAGGGCTACAGCCTCGTCTACGCCGCCCTCCTGCTCACCGGCGGCACACTCGGCGACCGATACGGCCGCAAACGGATCTTCCTCACCGGACTGGCTCTGTTCACGGCAGGATCAGCGGCGGCAGCGCTGTCCGGGTCGATCGGCCTGCTGATCGCCGCACGCATGCTGCAAGGACTCGGCGCGGCACTGCTCACGCCGGGCAGCCTGTCGATTCTGCGGCACGTCTTCACCGACGAGAAGGAGCGGGCGCGGGCTGTCGGGCTCTGGTCCGGTGTCTCCGCCCTGGGCCTGGCGATCGGCCCGGTCCTGGGCGGGCCGATGGTGGACGCGTTCGGATGGGCCAGCGTGTTCTGGATCAACGTCCCGATCGGAGTGGCAGGGCTGCTGCTCGCCGCCCGAGCGCTCCCGGAGTTCGCAGGCCGGGCCAGGCGGGTGGATCTTCCGGGCCAGTTGCTCTCGGTGCTCGGGTTCGGCGCCCTGGTCTACGCACTCATCGAAGGACCGGCCCGCGGCTGGACCGACACCCGTGTCGTGACCCTCGCAGCGGTGGCGGCAGTAGCCCTGCCGGCCTTCGTCGCGGTCGAACTCCGCACCACCGACCCCATGCTCGACCTGCACTTCTTCCGGGACCCGGTGCTCAGCGGAGCCGCGGTGACCGGATTCATGATCAGCTTCGGCATGTTCGGTGCGTCGTTCTTCCTGCCGTTGCTCATGCAGGATGTGATGGGCTGGGCGCCGTCGAGCGCGGGCCTGGCGGGGCTGCCCATGACCGCGATGATCGTCGTCGCCGCGCCGCTGTCCGGCACACTCACCGCGCGCTGCGGCCCCCGGATTCCTCTGGTGACCGGTCTGACCCTGTGCGCGACGGCTCTCGGCGGCCTCTCGCTCTACGGTCAGCACGCCCGCTACCTGGAGTATCTGTGGGTGTTGCTCGCCATGGGAATCGGCATGGGGATGACCTTCACACCGGTGTCCCTCACGGTCATGAAGCGTGTCCCTCTCGCCCAGGCCGGTATGGCCTCTGCGACCCTCAACATGCTGCGCGAGATCGGCGGCGTCGTCGGCGTCGCCGCCCTGGGAGCCGTCCTCACCAGCCGCCTGGCCGCCACGTTGACCGGATCGCTCGATCGGCTCGGCGTTCCCCCCGAAACCCGCCACGGTATCGCGGACTCGATCGCCGGCTCGGGAGCAGACAGAACCCAGGTCCTGCCCGCACCCGTCCAAGACGCCGTGAACACCGCCTTCATCGAAGGGCTCCATCTGGCACTGCGCTGCGGCGGCGCGGCCATGGCCGTGGCGGCCGTGCTCGTGGCCGTCCTCCTCCGCTCGGCATCGCGCCAGGCCACCGCGCCCGCCGACGAACCGACACAGCAGGACGAACCGGCTTACCAGTAGGAGGAGGACGAACGGCGGACGGGGCGGGCGACGGCGGCGGTCGTGGTGCTGGACGGGCCACCCGCAGGCGGTTGGAGCGGACCGTCGCGTCCGCATCCGGGCAGGTCCGGCAGATGCTACGGCCCAGGATCGTGTGGGGCGCGAAGGAGCTGACCCGGCTCACCCGTCCCGGCGGCCGGGTCGCCGTCACCATCTGGCGGGCGCCGGGCGCCGGGCGCCCCGGTCAGGAGCTGATCGGGCGGGCCGCCGAGGAGGCGGGGCTGACCCGACCCGACCCGAGTGGCTGGCCACCGTAGACCCCGAGCACAACATTCCGCGCACGGGCGGCCGTTCCCGCAGGCGCGTTGATCAGGGGAGTTCAGCCGCGGTCGGAAGGACCTCCCAGTCGCCCTCCGTCACGACCGACCGGTTTGCGCAGCACCTTGAGGTCCGCCACCGCGCGCACGCCCGTGGCGCCGGGGCGGGGCTACTCCTCGGCGAAGACTTCCTCGGCGGAGGCGGCGGTGGCGGCGCGGTTGAGCCACTGATGCAGGAGCTGAGGGTCGTCGCAGCCGCTGATTTTCTCGCGGATCTCGTCGGTGATGGCGATGCCCCGCACGTCGAGGATGAGTAGGAGTCCTTCTGTGCGGCCTTCTGCACGGCCTTCTGCACGGCCTTCGTCTCGGCCTTCGTCCCGGAGTTCTTCCGAGAGGGGTGACTTGTAGAAAGAGAGGTCCACGGCCACCAGATTCCTCCACTGTTGTGCGGCCGGGCGGTTGCCCAGGCCCTGTGCGGTGAGTTCGACGATGGGGTCGGCGATTGCTTCCGGTGTGTCCCGCAGTGCGGCGGACAGGGTTTTCAGTATGGCACCGACGTCCGGATTGTCGGCGTGTGTGATGGCGGCCAGGGTGGCGAGTGCGAGGTCTTTGCGGGCTTCGGCCACATCGGTGATGACGGGCATGTTGTGCGGGCCCGCGACAAGGGGGTTCAGGGCGAGTGTCTGCCATTGGCGGACGCCGATGGAGATGGGGCGTGCGGCCCATTCGGCGGTGACGTGGTCCTGGCAGACGACCAGCAGCAGGACGGGCAGCCCGTATCTGTTGTTGAGGTAGGAGACGTAGTACGGCCAACTGGCGGTCTTGCGCGGGTCCTTCTTGCCCTGGGCTTCGATGGCGAGGAGGAAGGGCCCGTCGTGCTCTGTGTCGATGCGCAGGAGGGTGTCCACCCGGCGCTCGACGGGACGGGCCTCGGTGAGGTCGGTGGGCAGAGCGGTGGCCGAGGTGGGCGGTGGGATGTCGACTCCGAGTACTTCGGAGACGCGGGAGAAGAGGCCCGGGTACTCCTGGAAGATGCGGTGCATTGCCTCGTGGGGCGAGCTGACCATGCAGGTCCGTTCGGGTAGGGGACGTTTCCGTCAGGCGGCTGTGTGGAGGTCTGACCGGCAGTCGTGGCAGTGGCCGGGGTGGTGGGAGCGGAAGGCGCGTTCGCAGCGGTCGCAGTTCTGGAATGGGGTGACGATGACGCCGGGGCGTGCGAGTGCGACGTCCTGGGCTCCCGGTAGCGGCGGTGGCAGGAGCGCTGTGATCCGGTGGCGCAGAAGCTTGGCCGGGTGCTTCAGGGGACTCGGGAGGTCGGTGGTGAGGGCGTGACGGATGGTGTCGGGGTGGGCGTCGCGTTCGAGCCAGGTGGCGACACCGGGGGCGAGGGCGCGGATGTCGTGCTCGGAGAGGACGAGTTGAGGCGCGTGGCGGCGCAGGTCGGCGAGGAGCGCGGTGGCCACACGCTGCATCTCCGGCGTGAGCTCCTGCGGCTGGGGCAGCGGCGGAGGTGGCGTCGTGCGCGGGGTGGGGGCCGGTACGAGGACGGGCTGCGGCGCGGGCGGTTGCGGTGTGGGTGCCGGGGGTGGCTCGGGAGCGGCTACGCGTGGCCGCGGTGGTGTGGGCAGCCGGGCCGGCTTGCCGGGACTCGTCCGGGGTCGATGGGCCGGGGCGGGGTGTGCGACCGCGCCGGGCCGGTTGTACGAGACGGTGCGGGTGACGATGCGGCCGTCGGTGAGGCGTACGTGGCTGCGGTGGAGGTAGCCGTGGGCTTCGAGTTCGCGCAGGGCGGCGGCGATGCGGGTTTCGCTGTCGGGGAAGCGTTCGGCGAGGTGCTTGATGCCGATTCTGGCTCCGGCGGGGAGCGACTGGATGTGGGCGGCGAGCCCGATCGCCGCGAGGGAGAGCCCGCGGTGCTGGGCGAGGTGATTGCCGATGACGGTGAAGCCTGCGGCATGCCGGACGTTGACGTGGATGACACCGGATGACGGTGTGGTGTCTCCGGGTACGGGGGACGGGGCGCGCGGGGGCGCGGTAACCTGCGGGGTATCCATCAGGAAGCTCCGAACTTCCTCGGTGGTCAGGCCCTCGGTCGAGATTGGCGTCTCGCCGGGGGCCGTCGCATGTCTGGAGTTGTCGCGGCGAGCATATGCCTGCCAACCTGTATGAAATCCAGCCCAGTTGCCCTATGTCACCCGTGCGAGTGACGCGGCCGGACGGGGTCGGGTTTGGGTGGGGAGGGTGATTTCCCCAGGTTCTTCAAAGCTTTATGCGTCGTGGAACACGGGGACGTGGCTCGCCGGGTCGTGGGTTTCCGCGACCCGGTGGAGCGGTCGCGGTACGAGGCCGAATGCGGCCCGGACGGTCTTGCGCGGGCCGTTGCTCGCGCCGGGTGTCGACCCCCCCCCCCGGTGAACTGCCGGGCGGGAGCGGAATGTTCGGTTCGGGCGATGTGTTGGTTCACGTCGCTCAGCGTGGTCGTACCTGCGTACCGTGAAGAGCAACGAGCCCCGTACGTACGGTGATTGTCCCGTGCTTGTCCGGTGCTGTCCCGGCTGTCCCACCGGAAGTGGGGCACGGATGAGCCTGGATGAGACCGGTACGGAACGCGGCGACCCCGGGGCGGACGAGCCGGGCTGGGACGTCGATCCCGATGACGAGTCGGGGGTGGCCGTGGTCGCAGCGGTGGGCCGCCAGATCAAGGCATGGCGGGAGGCGGCGGGGCTGCGGGCCGGCGAGTTCGGGGCCGCGATCGAGTACGGGGAAGACCTGATCTACAAGGTGGAGGGCGGCCGTCGCATCCCCCGGCCGGAGCTCCTGGACAGGGCGGACGAGGTGCTCGGGGCGGGCGGGAAGCTCGCGATGCTGAAGGGGGATGTGGCGGAGGTCCGGTACCCGAAGAAGATCCGGGAGCTTGCGAAGCTGGAGGCCCGAGCGGTGGAGCTGTTGGTGGCCTTCCCCTCGTAGCGTAGAGGCCGCGGCTGAAGGGGAAGTTGAGGGACCGCGCAACTCCCCAGCCGGGCCAGGTCGACCCTGCCGTTCGATGGCCGGCCGAGCCACGCTCGACCCGTCGCGGAGCGCCTCGGGATCACCCGCCGGCGACATCGCCCGGGTGCGCGACCAACGGCTGAGGGTGGGTCATGGATTGCCGAGGTCGTGTCGTGTCGCGTATCCGCCGCGAAGGCCTTCTTGTCGAGAACATGGCAACAATGTTTAGTTGTCGCGGCGGATGAATCCATCCGCTGTCGACCGAGAACCAGCGCACGGGTCGACCCCAGCTCAGCAGCATGGGAGTCACACATTGCGCACTTCGAGGTATTCCAGACCGGCCGCGCGGAGGACCTCCGCGCGGCTGGCCGCTTTCACCGCGGCGGCCGTTGCCGTCATGGCAGCGGGACTACCCGCAGCCCAGGCTGCCACCGGCACCGCGGCCGCTTCGGGCACCGCCGCCACCGCGGCGCATCCCGGGGTGGAACAGGTCTGCAGCACGCCCAAGAAGGGCGAGTTCAGCTGCTTGGCGCTGCGTCGCACCGACATCAAGGGTGTCAAGGGCGTCCAGCCGACGGCCGGTACACCGAACGGCTTCGGCCCCACTGACCTGCAGGGCGCGTACAACCTGCCGGCGAACGGCGGAGCGGGCCAGACGATAGCCATCGTCGACGCCTACGACGACCCGAGCGCCGAGGCCGACCTGGCCGTCTACCGCCAGCAGTACGGCCTGCCCGCCTGCACCACCGACAACGGCTGCTTCAAGAAGATCGACCAGCGCGGTGGCACGAACTACCCGGCTCCGAACGCCGGTTGGGCGGGCGAGATATCGCTCGACCTCGACATGGTTTCCGCGGCCGCGCCCAACGCCGACATCCTGCTGGTCGAGTCCGACAGCGCCAACTTCGAGGACATGGGCGCGGCCGTCGACCAGGCCGTCGCGCAGGGCGCCAAGTACGTGTCCAACTCCTACGGAACCGGCTACGACTCCACGCCGGGCAGTGGTGAGGACCCGTCCGAGACCACGGAGTTGGACGCCCACTACAACCACCCGGGCGTGGCCATGGTCGCCTCCTCCGGCGACAGCGACTACGGAGTCTCCTACCCGGCCGCCTCGCAGTACGTGACCTCGGTCGGTGGTACCGCCCTGGCGCGGGACACCACCACCAGCCGCGGCTGGTCCGAGTCGGTATGGCACAACAGCTACGGCGGTCCGGGCTCGGGCTGTTCGCTGTACGAGCCCAAGCCGGCCTTCCAGACCGACACGGGTTGTGACAAGCGGGCCGTCGCCGACGTCGCCGCGGTCGCCGACCCGGTCACCGGCGTCTCGGTGTACCAGACCTACGGCGGATCCGGCTGGTCCGTGTACGGCGGCACCAGTGCCTCGTCGCCGATCATCGCGGGTGCGTACGCCGCGGCCGGCACTCCGGCCGAGGGCAGCTACCCGAACTCGTACCCGTACAAGAACCCGTCCGCGCTCAATGACGTGAAGCAGGGTTCCAACGGCAGCTGCAACCCGTCGTACCTCTGCACCGCGGGTGAGGGCTATGACGGCCCGACCGGTCTGGGCACCCCCAACGGTCTCGCCGCCTTCCGCGTCGGCCCGCACGGCGAGGTCTCCGGCACCGTCACCGACAGTTCCGGCAAGGCGCTTTCCGGCGCCTCCGTCGTAACCGGTGTCTACCGGGCGACCACCGACGCCCAGGGGCACTACAACCTGACGGTGCCGCCCGGCACCTACAACATGGCCGCGTACGCCTACGGGTACGCGCCCAAGAAGGCCCACGGCGTCGTCGTCGACGGCGGTACCGTCACGGCCGACTTCGCGCTGGACGCGGTGGCCCGGCAGACCGTGACCGGTAAGGTGACCGACGGCTCCGGCCACGGCTGGCCGCTCTACACGAAGATCACCATCGATGACGTACCCGGCGCCCCGGTCTTCACCGACCCGTACACCGGCGCGTACAGCGTCGACCTGCCGCAGGGCGTTGACTACACCCTGCACTTCACCTCCGCGTACCCCGGCTACAAGGCGGTCACCAAGCAGGTGACCGTGGATGACGCGGCGCAGACCGTGAACGTCGCGGTCCCGGTGGACGCCCAGGCGGCCACGGCGCCCGGGTACGAGGTCAAGCGGTCCGGCCCGACCGAGCCCTTCGACTCCACCGCCGGCGCCCCCGAGGGCTGGAGCGTGGTCAACGCCGACGGCACCACCGGCGGCTGGGCCTTCGACGACTTCGGTAACCGGGGTAACAAGACCGGTGGTTCCGGCGCCTTCGCCGTGGTCGACAGTGACAAGATCGGCAGCGGCAAAAAGCAGGACAGCTCGCTGATCACGCCGGTCTTCGACCTGACCGGCAACGACAGCCCGCAACTGGAGTTCGACACCGACTACAAGAGCTACACCAACCAGACCGGCGACATCGACGTCAGCACTGACGGCGGTGCGACCTGGACCAACATCTGGAACCGCACCACCACCCTGACCGGCCCTGCCCATGTCGAGCTTCCGCTGACCGACTACGCCGGGAAGCCCGGCGTGCAGCTGCGGTTCCACTTCACTGGCAGCTACGGCTACTGGTGGGAGCTCGACAACGTGTTCGTGGGCAAGCGGACCTACGAGCCTGTCAACGGTGGTCTGGTGGCCGGTACCGTGAAGGACGCCAACACCGACGACGGCGTCGTCGGCGCCACGGTCGTCAACACCGACGCCTCGCAGGACAAGGCCATCACCGCGGCCACCCCTGACGACCCGGCGCTCGGCGGCGGCTTCTACTGGATGTTCACCTCCAAGACCGGCAGCCACACGTACACCGCCTCCAAGTCGCACTACGCCGACCTGGCCAAGACGGTGGACGTGGCGGCGGACAGCGCCAACAAGGCGAATTTCAGCCTGAAGGCCGGCAAGCTGACGTTCGCCCCCGGCTCGATCGCCAAGACGGTCGACTGGGGCAAGAAGGCCACCCAGGACCTGACGGTGAAGAACACCGGCGGTGCGCCTGCCGACCTCACCCTGGGCGAGCAGCCGGGCGGCTTCACCCAGCAGGCCAAGGGCGGCGCGCCGCTCAACCTGGTGAAGGGCAACTACTCCCCGCTGGCCCTCAGCAAGGGCAAGACCTCGGATGCGGCTCCGGCGGCCAACGCGGCCGGTGACGCCTGGCAGCCGGTGGCCAACCTGCCGACCGCTGTGCAGGACAACGCGGTCGCCGTCCACGACGGCAAGGTCTATTCCGCCTTCGGCTACACGGGCAGCGCGGACACCAACGCGCTGTACGCCTACGACCCCGACAGCGGCTCCTGGACCAAGCTGGCCTCCGCGGCCGACACCCGAGAGGGCAACCCGGCCCACGGCTTCATCGGCGGCAAGCTGTACGTGGTCGGCGGCTGGGGTGCCGACGGCGACCCCGACGCCAAGCTGGAGGTCTACGACCCGGCGTCGAACAGCTGGTCCACCAAGGCGTCCTCGCCCAAGCCGTACGCCGGTGCGGGCAGCGCGGTGCTCGGCGGCAAGCTGTACGTCGTCGGCGGCTGCACCAGCAGCTGTGGCACCACGGACGCCACGGTCTACGACCCGTCGTCGGACAGCTGGTCCCAGATCGCCTCCTACCCGGAGCCGATCTCCTGGCAGTCCTGCGGCGGCATCGACGGCAAGCTCTACTGCGCCGGTGGCAGCAGCGGCAGCAGTACGACCAAGCACGCCTACGTCTACGACCCGGGCGCCGACAGCTGGTCGCCCGTCGCCGACATGCCCGCCGACCTGTGGGGTTCGGCGTACAGCGTGGGCAACGGCATGCTGCTGGTCTCCAGCGGTGTCGTCAACAACAGCGCCGCCATCACCAACCAGGGCTACGCCTTCGACCCGGGCACCGGCAGCTGGACCGCCCTGCCCAACGCCAACACCAGCGTCTACCGTGTGGGAGCTGCCTCCGGCTTCTACAAGGTCGGCGGCAACCCCGGTGGCAGCACTACGCCGCCGGTGTCCACCGTCGAGGTGCTGCCCGGCTACGACCAGGGCGGCGAGTCCTCGGACGTCAGCTGGCTGTCCACGAGCAAGGACAAGGTGACACTCCAGCCCGGGGAGAGCACCACGATCACCGTCGGCCTGGACGCCACGGTCCCCGAGGTCACCCAGCCCGGCGACTACACCGCGGCGCTGACCGTCCAGACCGACACCCCGTACGCCGGCGTCCCGGTCGACGTGAAGATGCACGTCAGCCCGCCGAAGAACTGGGGCAAGTACGCCGGCACCGTGCTGGGCGCCGACGGCAAGGGCGGCACCGCGCCACTCGCCGGGGCGACCGTCCAGATCAACGCCTCGACGACGAGCTACACCCTGCGGACCGCCAAGGACGGCACCTTCGCCCTGTGGTTCGACACCCGCAACAACCCGGTCACCGTGATCGTGGCCAAGGACGGCTACCAGCCGGTGGTCACCACGGTGAAGCTCAAGAAGGGGGAGACGACGACCGGCAACTTCACGCTGAAGAAGGCGTCGTGACCCTGTTCCCGTGAAACAGCGCGGGCCGGCCCCTCGGGACCGGCCCGCGCGCCGCGGCCGCCGTGTACGCGCGGGCGGCGGAGGCGTTCACCCGGCGACTGCGGCCCAACGCGCCGCACGTACGGGGGTGTTGCTTCGAGATCGCTCGGATCGGACGGATGATGCGCGTCGGCCAGCCGGTCCGGAAGGTCCACGGCGCTCGGACATCGACGTCCAGGAGCCCACGCAGATTCACCCCGCGATGGATGAGTCGGGCCACATCAATCACAACGAGTAGCGGTGGATCGGGGTCACTCCTGATCGCTGCATGACAGCCCCGTGGCGTACGTTCCATGTCCATGACCGACATCGACAAGCTCACCGGCCTGTTCACCGCGCTCGGTGCCGACGACGCCGAGGGATGGGCCGACTCCGAGGCCGAGGAGAACATTCCGCAGCTCGCCCGCTACCGCTTCCTGCGGATGGTCTGGCAGGACATCGACGGCTGGAGCGCGGCGGCGCCGGACTGGGTCGAGGCCTACCGGAAGGACGGGCTCGCCGGTGGCGCCGTCGAGCGGGCGCTGGCCCTCGGCCTGAGCCCCGGCGACCTGGGGGAGATAGCCCGCGAGGTGGCGAAGGAGACCGCGTTCGGTCTTCTCTACGGGCTGGCCGACCCGGCCGACGGCGACCTCCCGCCCGAGGTGGAGCGACAACTGCCCGGCTGGTGTCTGGCCGAGCTGTCGCCGCAGGGCGAGCCCACGGGGCGGATCCTGGACGCGCTGTACGAGGACCTGGACGAGACAGAGCCGCAGGGGCCCGTGGGAGGCATGGGATGACCGCGTTCGACGTGAGCGAGCAGCGGATCTGGGAGGGGCGGGCCGAGAGCTACGCCCGGACCTTCGCGCGGCTCTGCGCCCATACGGTGCCCGCGCTGCTGGATGCCGCCGGAGTCGGCCCCGGAACGCGGGTGCTCGACGTGGGGTGCGGTAGCGGCGGCGTGACCGTGGCGGCCGTCGCGCGCGGGGCGGCCGTACGGGCTGTGGACGCCGATCCCGGAATGGTGGAGCTGACCCGGCGGGCCGCACCCGGGGCCGATGTCCGGTGCGGGACGCTTCCGCAACTGCACGAGGACGGCGGGTTCGACGCCGTCGTGGCGAACTTCGTGCTCAATCACGTGGGCCGTCCGCTGGACGCCCTGGCCGAGTTGACCCGGCTCACCCGTCCCGGTGGCCGGGTCGCCGTCACCATCTGGCGGGCGCCGGGCGCCCCCGGTCAGGAGTTGATCGGGCGGGCCGCCGAGGCGGCGGGACTGACCCGGCCGAAGTGGCTGGCCACCGTCGACCCCGAGCACAACTTTCCGCGCACCCGGGAAGGGCTGGCCGCGCTTCTGCAGTCGGCCGGTCTCGGGGACGTACGGAGCGAGTCGCTGACCTGGGACCATCGGGTCGGGGCCGAGGAATGGTGGGCCGGGCCGGCCGCCGGTGTGGCAGCGATCGGGCAGCTGGTCAACAGCCGTGGGCCGACCGGAGTGGCCGCGGCCAAGCGGGAGTACGACGTGCTGTGCACCGAATTCACGGCGGACGACGGCCGGTTGGCGCTCCCGCACGCGGCCCTGCTGGCCCAGGGGTGCAGGCCGGGAGAGTGACCGCGCGGACGGGCCGGGTTTCCCGGGGCCGCCGCACATGCAACAGGGCCCGGACGGTTCGCCGTCCGGGCCCTGCTCGTGCCTGCTGCCGCCTGCCGTCAGTTGCCGGAGACGGTGACCTTCTCGTCGTTGTTGAGCTGCTCCACGAGCTGCTTCACCTTGGCCTTGTCCCAGACCAGATTGCCGCCGGTGGAGCCCGAGATCGGCATGTTCATCGACGTGCCGTCGCCGCCCGTGACGCCCTTCATGGCGAAGAACATCTGCCCCAGATCCCAGAGCGACATGTCCTTGTCCACGATCAGGGTGTCCAGGCCGGCGCCCATCGTCGGGTAGAACTTGAACGGGTTGAGGATCGTGGACGGCGTCGCCGTCTGGCTCGCCAGCGCCGCGAGGAACTTCTGCTGGTTCTTCGTACGGGCCAGGTCCGACTCGGCGAACGCGTACCGGGTGCGGACGAAGGCCAGCGACTGCTCGCCGTTCAGTGTCTGCTTGCCCGCCTTGAAGTCGGCGCCGGACTTCTTGTCCTTGAACCCCTTGGGGATGTCCAGCTCCACCCCGCCGATCGCGTCCACGATCTTGGCGAAGCCGCCGAAGCCGATCTCGACGTAGTGGTCGATGTGCAGCCCGGTGTTGAACTCGACGGTACGGACGAGGAGTTCGGGACCGTCCTCGGCGTACGCGGCGTTCAGCTTGGTGAAGCGGCCCCTGGCCGGGTAGAGCTTGCCGGAGTCGGAGCCCTTGTACGAGGGGATCTCGACGTTCGAGTCACGCGGCAGGGAGACCAGCGTCGGACCGTTCGACCCGTCGTGCAGGATCATCATCGAGTCGGTGCGCTTGCCCTCGGCGGAGCCGGTGTGCAGCCGCTTCTTGTCCTCGGCCGTCATGCCCGCGCGGCTGTCGGAACCGACGATCAGGTAGTTGGTGCCGTCGCCGCCCTTCGGACGCTCGATGACCTTGGAGAGGTCCACCTCGCGCTTGAGCTTGGAGTCGGCCCAGAAGTACGTGCCTATGGAGACCGCGAGCACCACGACGACCAGGGACAGCGCGCCTATCTTGATCCGGCGGCGCCAGTCCGGCGCGGGACGTCCCTGGACGTAACCGCCGCCACCGGGGCCGTTGCCCCGGCCGCCGCCGTTGCCCCCGCCGCCGTAGACCTGGCCCGTGTTGTAACCGCTGTCGTGCCCCGCTCTGTCGTCGTAGCCGCCGGAGTACTGCTGCTGCTCCGCCTGGCGCGGCCGAGGCGGCGAGGGGCGCCGCTGCGGCGGCGCGGGACGCCGCTGGACGTGCGGCATCACGCGGGCGCTCTCGGGCCGGTCGCTGCCGCTGCCCTGCCCGTAGCGGTTGCCGCTGCGGTTGTCGTCGGTCCAGCCCTCGGGCCTATCGTTCATGCGATCCAGTGTGCAGGCCGGACACCTTGCTATTACAGGGTGTAAGGGAAATCGCATCAGGGCTGTTGCGAAGCTGATGCATTGTCGTCGGCCGGAAGCCCCCGCATAAGGTGGACGGTATGACAGATCAGGCCCCGCGCCCGGAGGGCGACATTCCAGGCAAGTCGACCGCCGCTTCCCGGACCACCCTCAGCCACATCATGACCGGCAGCGACACCAATCTGCTGGGCACGGTGCACGGTGGCGTGATCATGAAGCTGGTCGACGACGCGGCGGGCGCCGTGGCCGGCCGGCACTCCGGCGGGCCCGCGGTGACGGCCTCGATGGACGAGATGGTCTTCCTGGAGCCGGTCCGCGTGGGTGACCTTGTTCACGTCCGCGCCCAGGTGAACTGGACCGGCCGCTCCTCGATGGAGGTCGGCGTCCGCGTCATGGCCGAGCGGTGGAACGAATCCACCCCCGCCCAGCAGGTCGGCAGCGCGTATCTGGTGTTCGCCGCGGTCGACGCGGACGGCAAGCCCCGCCCCGTACCGCAGGTGATACCGGAGACGGAGCGCGACAAGCGGCGCTACCAGGAGGCACAGATCCGGCGCACCCACCGCCTCGCCCGGCGCCGCGCGATCAAGGAACTGCGTGAGAAGCGCGTGGCGGACGGGATCGACACCTGAGCCGGACCGGCACCCGCGAGAGGGCCGTCCCCGGGCGGGCCGGCCCCGAGCCCGGCCCGCCCGAGGTCAGGGGCACGCCACCTGGTCGCCCGTGACCGTGCCGAACTCGCCCCGGTTCGTCTCCGCGCCCCGTACCGTCCGCACCTTCTCGAAGTCCGCGCCCGCCGTCACCTTCAGCATGGCGCCCTGCCCGTTCACCGCCCGCAGCTCGGCCCCGGGCAACGCGACGGCCAGGGACTTCGCGGACCGGTCCCAGCGCGGGTCGTAGGTGATCAGGGTGCGCTTGAGAGCACTCGGTTCGCCGTTCAGCGGGGCTCGCGTGGTGTCGAAGCCGGTGGCGCGCAGTGCGTCGTCGACCGTCTTGCCGAGCCCGTCCTTCGGGGTCCCGTTGTAGACCTGGACCCTGATCCGCTGCGGGGCGACATCGACCTGCACGGACTTCGGCTGCCCGGAGCGTTGCGGGGCGAGCGGCTTGTCGTCGCGCAGCGCCTGGAAGAGCTTCTTCGACTTCGGCTCGTCCCACCTGACCGTGGAGCCGATGCCCTTGACCGGGAAGGCGACGTTCCCCAGCGGTACGGAGGTGAACTCGGAGGAGGCGGGGGAGAAGCCGCGCATCGCCTGGCCGAGCTCCAGCATCTGCTCCGTTCCGAAGCCCTTGTCGGCCCGGACCGAGCGGAGCATCGTCGAGGCCACGTCCCGGAACTTCACCGGGTTCAGCAGCACGCCGCTGCTGGTCGCCTGTTTGATCAGTGAGGCGAGGAACTTCTGCTGGCGCTGCATCCGGCCCAGGTCGGCGGCCCCGTCGACGTGCCGGGAGCGGACGTACTGGAGCGCCTGCCCGCCGTTCAGTTCGTGGGTGCCCGCGGCGAGATCGAGACCGGTGTACGAGTCCTTCATCGGCCGGGCCGTGCAGATCCGCACCCCGCCCAGGGTGTCCACCGTCTTCATGAAGCTGGTGAAGTCGACCTCCAGATAGTGGTCGATCTTGATGCCCGTCATCTGCTCGACGGTCCGCACGGTCAGACCGGGCCCGCCCTCGGCGTACGCGGCGTTCAGCTTCAACGGATGGGCCGCGTGCGTCTCGCCGGTGTTCTGGTCCTTGTGCTCCGCGATCTCCGCGTAGCTGTCGCGCGGCAACGAGACGACGCTCGCTCGCTCCTTGTCCGCCGACAGGTGCACCAGCATGACCGTGTCGGTGCAGTTGCAGGGCGCACCGCCCAGCCGGTACTTCCGCTTCTCCTCCGCGGTGATCCGGTCGCGACCGTCGGTGCCCACGAGCAGCAGATTCATGCCGTGACCGGCCCGGGGCCGGTTCTTCATGTCCTTGAACGGGTCGATCCGGTCGATCCCGGTCTCCAGGCTCGTCACCACCGCGTGGCCGATCCCTCCGGCGCCGAGGACCAGCACGGAAATACCGGTCACCACCCGCATGCCCCAGCGCGGCCGCTCGTCCTGCTTTCTGGACCTGCGCTGCGGCGGAACTCCGCGGTGGCGCGGCGGACGGGGGGAGGGGTGCGGCGTGGGCACGGGGGGAACCTCCGCGGTACAGGGGGGACCGTTCGCACAGTAGGTCCATATGATCTGCACTCCGCCGGAGCGACCCGGCGGCGCGCGCCCGTGTCCCCCATTCGCGGTAACGTGGCGGCCGAATAACGCCGCCTGGTGGGGTGCGAACCCCCGGCGCCCCCGAGGACCACCCGAGGACCACCATGTCTGCCGCGCAGCACCCCGCCGTCTCCGTGATCATGCCGGTGCTCAATGAGGAACGTCATCTCAGGAACTCCGTCCGGCACATCCTGGAGCAGGAGTACGCAGGTGAGATGGAGGTGGTGATCGCGCTGGGCCCCTCCACGGACCGTACGGACGAGATCGCCGCGGAGCTGGTACGCGAGGACCCCCGCGTCCACACCGTCCCGAATCCGACCGGCCGCACCCCGGCCGCCCTCAACGCCGCGATCAAGGCTTCCCGCCATCCCATAGTCGTGCGGGTCGACGGCCACGGCATGCTCTCGCCGAACTACATCGCGACGGCCGTCCGCCTCCTGGAGGAGACGGGTGCGCAGAACGTGGGCGGCATCATGCACGCCGAGGGCGAGAACGCCTGGGAGGACGCCGTGGCCGCGGCCATGACGTCGAAGATCGGCGTCGGCAACGCGGCCTTCCACACCGGCGGCCAGGCGGGCCCGGCGGAGACCGTGTATCTCGGTGTCTTCCGCCGCGAGGCCCTGGAGAAGGCGGACGGCTACAACGTGGAGTTCATCCGCGCCCAGGACTGGGAGCTGAACTTCCGCATCCGCGAGGCGGGTGGACTGATCTGGTTCTCGCCCGAGCTGAAGGTGCAGTACCGGCCGCGGCCCTCCATTCGGGCGCTCGCCAAGCAGTACAAGGACTACGGCCGCTGGCGGCACGTCGTCGCCCGCTACCACTCCGGCTCGATCAACCTGCGCTATCTGGCGCCGCCCACCGCCGTCTGTGCCATCGCGGCGGGCATCGTGGTCGGCGCGGCCGTCACCCCGTGGGCCTTCGTCGTCCCCGCCGGGTACGTCGCGGCGATCGTCGCCGGGTCCGTACCGGCGGGCAAGGGCCTGTCGCTGAAGGCACGGGCCCGGATCCCGGTGGCCCTCGCGACCATGCACATGTCGTGGGGGTACGGCTTCCTGACCAGCCCGCGCTCGCTGGCCAGGAAGGTCATCGCCAGCCGGCGCCCGGCCGTCACCGTATGACCGTCGGCCGGCACCCGGCCGTCACCGTATGACCGCTGGCCGCCGACACGGTGTGGGGGCCTTCCGATGCGTCGGAAGGCCCCCACCGTGCGTTCCCCGGTCCGGCGCTACCAGCCGAAGCCCGGCTGGATGTCCATGCAGGCTCCCTCGTCGTCGCCGTTCAGGGCGCGGGCGCTCTCCGGGGTCTTCTCCTCGGCGCTGGGCGCGGGATAGTCACCGTTGTCGCGCCAGTCGGCCCCCACGGTCAGGGTGATGCCGGAGACGGCGGTCGACTTCTTCACCGCCGAGAGCGGGATACCGAGTGCCTTGGCGACGGCCTGGGCATTTCCCTGCATGTCCACGCTGGGGAAGAGCACCCCGGTTCGCGCCGCCGCGTCGGTGTTCTGCGAGTCGATCGCGGCCTGGGTGAAGCCCTTGCCGACCAGCAGTTCCTTGACCGTCGAGGCGCGGCCCTTGACCGGGTACGCGGTGTCGGTGCGCGTTCCGTTGCGGACGCTGACCGGGATCTCGGCGACGGGGGCGGTGGGCTTCTTGGCGGTCGGGGCCTTGCGCTTGGACGCCTTGCCGTCCAGCGGGACGTCGTCGCGGACCATCTGGAACAGCTGATCGGCGTCGCCGGGCTTCGGGAGGACCCGCTCCTTGTTCACACCCGTCCCGTAGACGTTCGGCATGGTCGTCATGGTGATGCGCTTGGTGGGCGCCTTCTTGAGCTCTTCCGCGAGGTCGTACAGCCTCTTGACCGTGTCGAGGCCCTTGTCGACCGTCAGTGCGTCGGTCGCCGCCTCGGCGAGGCCCATCAGCTTGCCCGGGTCGGTGAGCTTGGTGCCCTTGCGCAGCTCACGGACCATCGAGTTCATGTACATGTGCTGGGCGTGGGTGCGGCCGAGGTCGGTGCCGTCCTCGAAGCCGTAGCGGGTCCGCAGCCACTGCAGGGCCTGCTTGCCCTTGATCTTCGTGGTGCCCTTCTCCAGCTTCAGCCCGGAACCGTGGCCCTCTCTGTTGTGGGAGTAGACGTTGCCCTTGACACAGACCGGCACACCGCCGATCGCGTCGGCCATCGAGACCACGCCGGAGAAGTCGATCATCATGAAGTGGTCGATGGTGATGCCGGTGAGCTCGTACCAAGCGGCCACCGTGCATCCGGGACCGCCGCGGCCGAGCGTCTCGTTGGTCATCGCCAGGCCCGTGGTCGCCGGGTAGACGTGCTTCGTCTTCGGGTCGGTGCACTTCGGGATCTTCAGCAGCGTGTCGCGCGGCATGCTGATCACCGACATGTTGCTGCGGTCCGCGGAGAGATGGAGCAGCATCTGTACATCGGCCAGCGGCGGGGCCCCGAAGGTGTCCTTGGCCCCGCCGAGCTTCTGGTTTTCCTTGGAGTCCCGCGCGTCCGAGCCGATGAGCAGGATGTTCAGCGGCGTCTGACCGGCGGCATTGGCCTTGTGGTCGGCCATCTTCTTGTCGCCGAGCGTCAGGTCGGCCTTCTTCAGGTTGCCGTTGAGGTGCTGGTAGTAGAGGTATCCGGCCCCCGCGCCGCCGACTATGAACAGCGCGAGAACCGAGGCGACCCAGCGCAGCACCCGGCGCTTGCGCTTCCTGCCGTGCCGTTTCTGCCCGCCGCGCCGGTGACCGTCGTCCGCCGCGGCGGTCGGCGGGCCGTCGTCGGCGGAGTCCGGGGACTTCGCCGACGCGTCTTCGTAGAGCCCGTCGTCCCAACCGAGTTGACCGGCGTGCCGGACGCGTGGTCGCGTCTCCTCTCCGGGTGTACCGCTCCGTCCCACCAGGACCCCCCTGCTGCTCAGACTCGTGGTTTGGCGCAGTGACCCGGTGTCACTTGGCGCACTCTGCCTTGTCGGCGTTTGCCTGCTGAATACCGTCCGGCACCTTTGCCGGTCCTGCGATGGGGATGCCCGCGCCCTTGAAGTCGGCTCCCAGGGTCAGCACCATCGCCTGGAGCCCCTCGGCATCCGTGGTGCCCTTCTTCAGGGCCGAGCCGGGCAGGCCCATCATGGCGGCCAGCGCACGGGCCTGGTCCGCCTGGTTCGGCGCGTACTCCAGCGTCGTCTTCTTGATCTTCGCCGGGGCGTTGGCCTTGTTCGTGGACTTCAGCACGCCCTCGTTGTTCTGCAGCCAGACGACGGTCTTCTGCGCGCCGCCGTCGACCTCGCCGCCGTTGTACACATCGACCCGTACGTCGGCCGCGGCGGCCTTGGGGCCCTTGAGGAGAGCGTCCTGCTGGCTCTTCGCCTTCTTCTTCTGCGCCTTCACCTCGGTCAGGGAGGTGTCCTCGCGCATCATGGCGAACAGCGGGTCGGCCTTGGCCGTGTCGAGCACGACGGTGGCACGGACCTTCTCGGCCGGGTTGTCCAGCACCGGCACCGTCGTGAAGGTGATGTTCTTGGTGTTGACCTTGCCGAGCTCCTGGGCCAGCGAGGTCAGCTTCGTCACCGAGCCGATGCCGGAGTCGACGGTGAGCGCCTTGGTCGCCGCGTCCGCCAGCTTGTACAGCTTGGTGGGGCTGGTCAGGGTGTCGTCCGACTGCATCTGCCGGATCATCGAGGCGATGAACTGTTGCTGGACCTTGATCCGGTCCAGGTCGCTCTCGTTGCCGAAGCTGTGCCGGGTCCGCACGAACGCCAGGGCGTCCTCGCCCTGGATCTTGTGCTCACCCGCCGACAGGTTCAGATGCGAGTCCTTGTCCTTGACCGGCTTGGCCAGACAGATCTTGACGCCGCCGACCGCGGTGGACAGCTCCTTCACCGCGTTGAAGTCGACCATCATGAAGTGGTCGACCTTCAGACCGGTGATCGCCTTGACCGTATCCATGGTGCAGCCGGGGTTGCGGCCTTCCTGGCCCAGGCTCCCGTTGAAGCGGACGTTCTGCGTCCCCGGAATGACCTTCTCCGAGCCGTCCGGCTGCTTGGCGGTGCAGTCCGGGATGTCGGTGATCATGTCGCGCGGGATGCTGAGCGCCGTCGCGTTGGTGCGGTCCTTGGAGACGTGGAAGAGGATGTTGGTGTCGGCGTGGCCCACGCTGCCCTTGTCGCCGTATCCCTCGTTGCCCTTACCGGTGCGCTTGTCGGTACCGATGATCAGGATGTTGACCGGGGCGTTGTTGTCGAAGACGTTCTTGTTGCCGGCACTGCCGACGTCGACGGTGTTCAGGTTGCCGTTGAAGTGCTGGTACAGCGCGTATCCGCCCACCGACAGGCCGACCAGTACGAACGCCATCGTGCCGCCCGTCCACAGCAGCGCCTTCTTGCGGCGCGCCTTCGGGGCCTTGCGGCTGCGGCGGCCCGCCGTCTCGCCGTGACCGGAACGCTCCTGGCCGCGCGGGCCATTGGCCGAACGGCGGCCACGCTGTCCCGGCACCTCGCCGCGCGGACCCGACCCCTGCCTGTCACGGGCCGGCCCCCGGCGCTCACCGCCGCCGTCACGAGTCGTGGCTCCGCGCTCGCCGTCACCGTCGCGGACCGGTTCTCTGCGACGGGGGATTCGCGGGGCCGACGGCTGTGAAGTGCCGGCCGAATCCCCTCCGGAATGATTCAGTCGCAGTTCGTAATCACCGGTGTGCGGGTTGAGGACCCACTGGTCTGCGGGGTCGAATTCGTCCGCCCGCCCACGGCTTTGCGCATCCACGGTTGCTTGAGTCCTCCGTCGGTGCCACGCGAGGCGCCTCCCCCGTTCAGGCGCTCGATCTTTCGCTCCGGAAGTGCGCGGCCCGAAGGCCGGAAGCACCGGATCGCGTCACACTATCGGCCCAGTTCGACGTCGAGCGACGAGCGTGACAAATTCCACGGTTCTTACAACTGGTCATTCTGCTCATTGCACGCCGATCACCGGCATCTGCTTGGGAATTGCTTTACCGCTTGCACAGGTCGGCCGCCGCGTTGTTGCCCGAATAGGTCGGCGTGGGGTTCGGGCCCGAGGCGTCCGGCGTTTCGGTCGCGGCATTGTTTTTCCCGGTGTTCTTCCCGTTGTCGTTCTTGAGCCGGTCCGCCGGGACCACCGTGACCGGAGCGTCCTCGCGCAGCCGCTTGAAAAGCCGGTTCGCATCGGGCTGGACGAGTTCGTCCCGGTTCGGGTCGGCGGCGTAGGGCTGCCGGGGCACGGTCAGGAACTGCACCCTGTCGGTCGGGACGTCGCGCAGGCCGCGCACCAGGTCGTACAGGTCCTTGAGGCTGTCCAGTCCCGGATCCGTGGTCAGCGACTTGGTGGCGGCGTCCAGCACCGGGTAGAGCCGGGTCGGATTGAGCAGGACACCGTTGCTCTGCACCTTGTTCACCAGCGCGCCCAGGAACTGTTGCTGGCGGTCCATGCGTTCGGTGTCGCTGCCGTTGCCGATCGACTTACGGGCCCGTACGTACCCCAGGGCTTGTTCGCCGTCGAGCTTCTGGCGTCCGGCGGGGAGCTTGAGGTGGGCGTCGGGGTCGTCCACCGGCTTCTTGAGGCAGACCTCGACGCCGCCCACGGCGTCGACCATGTCCTTGAAGCCGTTGAAGTCGACGACCATCTGGTGGTCGATCCGGATGCCGGTCAGCATCTCGACCGTACGGATCGTGCAGGCGGTGCCGCCGAACTCGAAGGCCCAGTTGAACTGGGCGAATTGTTTCTTCGTGGCCGTACCGTCCGCCTTGTGGCAGACCGGGATCCACACCATCAGATCGCGCGGCAGGGAGATCGCGGTGGCGCTCTTCCGGTCCGCGGCCAGGTGCAGCAGGATCGTGGTGTCCGAGCGCTGGCTGCCGCCGTCGTCACGACCGTACTCGCGGTTGTCACCGGCCCGGCTGTCGGAGCCGATGAGCAGGATGTTCTCCGCGTCGTGCACCACGGTGGCGGGCCGCTCCCGCTCGTACGTCTTGAGTTCGGCGGCCGCCGAGGTGTCGGTCCTGATGTTGCCGTCGAGCTTCCGGTACAGCCACCAGCCGCCGCCCGCCGCGACCAGGACGACGAGCGAGACGCCGAGCGCGGTCCAGCGCAGCCAATGGTGCCGGTGTCCGGCGGGAGCCTCGGGGGAGACGCCGGAGTCGTCCCCGGCCTGCGATCTGCCCTCGCCCGCGGCCGAGTCGTCGGAGTCCTCCGGCGGGCCGGCGCTTTCGCTCACGTCTGCGTCCATCCTTCACGTTCGGCGGCGCGCTGGGCCGCCGGTCGCAGGAGTAGACGGCTGAACCTCACGCTTGGTTGTGTCCCGAGTGGTCTGTACCGCCGATCATGTACCGGAGTTGACGCGCAGCCCCGAGGACTCGGCCCGCTATGGGCCGGACGAGTGGTCCTCAGGGCGCTTGTCATACCGCGGTGTTGGTGACCCGTTCACTCTCGACGCGCTTCGCCAGACCGTCCTCACCCAGCTGCCCCAGGTGCCGGCACAGGACCACGGACCCCCCGGCGGCCAGTGGCGCGAACAGCCCCGCGCTCAGGCCTTCCCAGGTGTCGTACGTACGTCCCGTCAGCAGCCGCGACCCGGCGGCCAGCCCGAGACCGGCCGCGTCCTCGCGGGCCCGCGCCACCAGTTCCGCCGCCGTCAGCTCGCCCCCGCCCACCGCCAGCGCGGAAGCGTCCGGGTCCACCGGCGCGAACGGGGCGAACCGGTCGCCCTGGCTCGGCACCTCGACCGCGTAGTCCGCGAAGCCCTCGGGCGCCTGCGGGAACCTGCCGCCCAGCGGGCGCAGCGCCAGGGCGACCCGCTCGCCGCGGCAGGCGCGCGCGGCCTCCAGCGTGTCCGGACCGCTGACGACGAGATCGGCGCCGGCCGGGTCGCCCTGCACATCGGCGATCACACCGACCGAGGAACACGCCAGCAGCCAGACCGCGGACTGCCAGTGCGCGGGCAGCAGAAGGGCCAGCCGGTCGCCGGGTTCCGCGGCGAGATCGCCCTGCAGGAGATTGGCGGTCTTGGCCACCCAATTGGCGAAGGTGGCCACCGACAGTTCGACGCGTTCTCCGGTGGCGTCGTCGTAGAAAGTGACCAAGGGGCGGGCCGGGTCCGTGGCGAGCGCGGAACGCAGCAGGTCGGCGGGGGTGCGGTCGGTGGCGTTCATCCGCGCAAGGGTACGCGGCGGCGCCGGGCCGGGCGGGATCGACGGGCACCGGGTACACCGGTTCGGCAGACGGCCCGTCAAGTGTGCGGGGACACCCCGGTCGCCGGAGTTGTAGGAGTGTGCCCAGGATCGTTCGTATGCGTTCCTTCCTTGCATCTTCGATCGGTGTCACCTGCGCGGCGGTACTCGTACTGCCGTCGGCCGCGCCCGCGAGCGCCGCCCCGGACACCTTCACCGCCCCCGCCGGGTCCGCCGAGCCCTCCGACATCGCGGGCTCGACGCAGTCCCTGCCGTTGTCGCCCCTGCCGGCACCGTCCGACGAATCCACCGGCGAACCCACCCGGACCACCGCGGCCGCCGAACAGGGGCTGCTCGAACGTGACGTCCGCCCCTTCTCCCTGGTGGGCGTCGTCTGGGACGACCCGGACACCGAGCTCCACGGCACCGTCCAGGTCCGTACCCGAGCCCTCGGCACCACCCGCTGGTCCGACTGGCAGGACCTGGAGACGCACAACGCCGAGCACGCCGCCGACCCCGGGACCGCCGAGCGCGAATCCGGCACCGTCCGCGGCTCCACCGCTCCGCTCTGGGTCGGCGACTCGGACGGCGTCTCGGTCCGCGTACGCCCAATGACGCCCGATCCGCAGGACCGGACCGAGTCCGCCGTACCGCTGCCCCCCGGTCTGCGCCTCGAACTCGTCGACCCAGGCAAGGACCCGCAGCAGCAGGTCCCCGCGGCGGGTTCCGAGTCCTCCGGCGACGCCGAGGACAGCCGCACCACCGTGCTCGACGGCCGCGTGCTCCCCGCCCTGAGCAAGGCGGAGTCCGAGGCGCGCGGCGAGGCGGAGGCCGGGCTCGCCCTCGGTGCCCAGCCGTACATCGGACCCCGGCCGCGCATCATCACCCGCAAGGGCTGGGGCGCCGACGAGAAGCTCAGGGAACACGCCTTCGTGTACACCAAGACCGTCAAGGCCGCGTTCATCCACCACAGCGCCACGGGCAACAACTACACGTGCTCCCAGGCGCCCTCGGTCCTGCGCGGCATCTACCGCTACCACGTGAAGAGCAGCGGCTGGCGGGACATCGGCTACAACTTCGCCGTCGACAAGTGCGGAAACATCTACGAAGGGCGTGCGGGCGGCGTGACGAAGGCCGTCCTCGGAGCGCACACGCTCGGCTTCAACTCCAACAGCACGGGCATCGCGGTGCTCGGCACCTTCACCGGGTCGAACCCGTCGGCCGCCGCGGTGGACGCCCTCGCGAAGCTCACCGCCTGGAAACTCGGCCTGTCCGGAGCCGATCCGAAGGGCAGGACCACGCTCGTCTCCGGCGGCGGGAACAAGTTCAAGAAGGGCCAGAAGGCCGAACTCAACGTCATCTCCGGCCATCGGGACGGCTTCGCAACCGAATGCCCCGGAGCGCGTCTCTACAAGAAGCTCGGCTCGGTCCGGACCAGTTCCGCCCGTCTGCAGGGCCGCTGACCGGATCACCGTGAGAGACCGCCGCGGGCCGCTGACCGGGGACGGCCGAACCGGGCCGAACCGGACTGCATACACTGGCCAGCCGAAACCGGCCGGGCCCCACCAGGAAGCAGAGTCAGCGCTGTGACAGAGGCAAGAGAAGCGATCCTCCTGGTCGGTGGCAAGGGAACGCGGCTGCGCCCGCTCACGGTGCACACCCCCAAGCCCATGGTTCCGGCGGCGGGCGTCCCGTTCCTCACGCACCAGCTGGCGCGTGCCCGAGCCGCCGGGGTCGAGCACATCGTGCTCGCGACGTCGTATCTGGCGGAGGTCTTCGAACCGTACTTCGGGGACGGTTCGTCGCTCGGCCTGCACATCGAGTACGTCACCGAACGCGAACCGCTCGGCACCGGCGGAGCGATACGCAACGTCGCCTCCCGGCTCACCTCCGGGCCCGACGAACCGGTGCTCATCTTCAACGGCGACATCCTCACCGGCCTCGACATCCGGGCGCTGGTCGCCTCGCACACCGTCTCCGGAGCGGATGTCTCCCTCCACCTCACCCGGGTCGAGGACCCGCGCGCCTTCGGTCTCGTACCGACGAACGCCGACGGCAGGGTCACCGCGTTCCTGGAGAAGCCCGAGACGCCCGAGGAGATCGTCACCGACCAGATCAACGCGGGGGCGTACATCTTCCGCCGTCGGATCATCGACACCATCCCGGCCGGCCGGCCGGTCTCCGTCGAGCGCGAGACCTTCCCCGGACTGCTCGCCTCCGGCGCACACCTCCAGGGCATGGTCGACTCCACGTACTGGTTGGACCTCGGCACTCCGCAGGCATTCGTGCGCGGCTCCGCCGACCTGGTCCTGGGCCGCGCGCCGTCGCCTGCCGTCCCCGGACGCTGCGGCGACCGGCTCGTCCTGCCGACGGCCTCCGTGGCGGCCGACGCCAAACTCGGCGGCGGTACGGTCATCGGCGAGGGCGCGCTGATCGGCGCGGGGGCCCGGATCGAGGGTTCGGCGGTCCTGGCCGGCGCGGTCGTCGAACCGGGGGCCGTGATCACGGACTCGCTGGTCGGAGCCGGCGCCAGGATCGGCAGCCGTACGGTGGTGGAGGGCGCGGTCATCGGGGACGGGGCCCGGATCGGCGCCGACAACGAACTCCGAGCCGGCATCCGCGTCTGGTGCGGGGCGGTCCTGCCGGACACGGCGGTTCGCTTCTCGTCCGACGAGTAGTGCGGCGAACGGTCCGACGCACTGCCGCGCACCCGCGGGTGCGCTCACGGCCTCCCCCACGGGAAGCCGTTACCCTCGACAGGCACCCCTGACGACCGAGGACCTCACCGTGGCAGGACGATTCGCACCCCGCAGCGCCTCTCGCGCGGCCGTCCCGCACCAGGCGGCGGCTCCGGCGACGGACGCGCTGACCCGCGACTGGACCCCGCCCGGCCCGCTCGACCTGCGCCTGGTCCTCGGGCCGCTGCGCCGGGGCCCCGCCGACCCCACGTTCCGGATGACCCGGGACGGCGCGGTCTGGCGGGCCGGCCGCACACCCGCCGGCCCCGGCACCCTCCGCGTCACGGCCCGGGGCGGCCGGATCGAGGCGACGGCCTGGGGACCGGGCGCGTCCTGGCTGCTGGACCAGCTCCCCACGCTGCTGGGCGCCACGGACGACCCGGACGCCTTCCGCCCGCGCCACCGGCTGCTCGCCCTGACCCGGCACAGCCGCCCCGGCCTGCGCCTGCTGCGCACCGGGCTGGTCATGGAGTCCCTGATCCCGTCGATCCTCGAACAGAAGGTCACCACGGACGAGGCGTACCGGGCCTGGCGCCACCTGGTCCGTGAGCACGGCACCCCGGCGCCCGGTCCCACGGACCACGCCGCGTTCACCGCTCTCGGCCTGCATGTCATGCCGGACGCCCGCACCTGGTCGCTGATCCCGTCCTGGGAATGGCACCGCGCGGGCGTCGACTCCAAACGCTCGGCCACGATTCTGCGCGCGGTACGGGTGGCCCGCCGCATGGAGGAGGCGGCGGCCATGGAACTCCCTCAGGCCATGGCCCGCCTGGAACTGATCCCCGGCATCGGTCCCTGGACCTCGGCCGAGACCCTCCAGCGGTCGAACGGCGCGGCCGACGCGGTGACGGTCGGCGATCTCCACCTCCCCGGCATCGTCGGCCACGCGCTGGCGGGCGACCGGGACGCCGGAGACGAGGAGATGCTGGCCCTGCTCGCCCCTTACGAGGGCCAGCGCCACCGGGCGACCCGACTCATCCTGCTCTCGGGCCGCACCCCGCCCCGCCGGGCCCCGCGCATGACCCGGGGCGACATCGCCCGCCTGTGACGGGCAGACGCCCCCGCCCCCGCCTCACCGCACCGTGACGAACCCCTCCGGATCCCGCCCCGCCCGCGGGACAGGCGCGCTCGCCGGACGCCCCACGGCGACCGCCCCCAGCGGATCCCACGACTCCGGCAGCTCCAGCACCTCGCGCACCACCTCGCGGCAGAACATCGTCGATGACACCCACGCCGAGCCGAGCCCCTCGCCCGCCAGCGCCACCAGGAAGTTCTGGATGCCGGCCCCCGCGGCGACGACGAACATCTCGCGCTCCGCGGTGTCCCGCCGCGTGTCCCCGTACGTGTGGGAGCCGTCCATCACCAGGCACGGCACCACCAGATACGGCGCCCGGCGCAGCACGTCGCCCCGCCGCACCCGCTTCGCGACCGACTCCTCGTTCCGGCCGTCCCGGCGCAGATCCGCGATCCACGCCTCCCGCATCGCGTCGAGCAGCCGGGTCCGCGCCTCCTCGGACTCCAGCAGGACGAACCGCCACGGCGTCGTGTGATGCGGCGCGGGCGCCGTCACCGCCGCGGCCACGGCCCGCCGCACCGCCCCGGGATCCACCGGCTCGTCGGTGAACTCGCGCACCGTGCGCCGCTGGGTCACCGCTTCCCGTACCGCCTCCGACGTGCCGAGCCGGAACATGTCGTCGGACGCGACCCGCACCATCGCACGGGCCCCGCCCGTGGAATCCGTCGGGTCCACGACATGGCCGAGGCCCCGGACCACGGCGACGGGCAGTCCCGAGGCCTTGCCCTTGACCAGGTCACCGGCCGAGGCCAGCTCATCGGCCGTGGCGACCACCGTCGTGCTGAGCGGATTGCCGTACGTGTCCGTACCACCGCGCAGATCGTCCAGCGCCAGGACCCCGGCCGCGCCGATCGCGACATCGGTCAGCCCGTTGCGCCACGGGCGCCCGAAGGTGTCCGTGACGACGACCCCGACCTCGACGCCCAGGGTGTCCCGCAGCCCGTTCCGGATCGCACGCGCCGATCCGTCCGGGTCCTCGGGCAGCAACAGCACTGTTCCGGCGGGGGTGTTCGAGGCGTCGACACCGGCAGCGGCCATGACCAGACCCTGCCGGTTCTCGACGATCCGGAGCGCGCCGCGCCGCGCCACCACCCGTACCGTCTCGGCGTCGATCGCGGCCTCCCGGTCGGTGGCCTCGACGATCCGGCCCTCCGCCTTGGAGACGATCTTCGAGGTGACCAGCAGGACGTCGCCGTCGGCCAGCCCCGGTTCGGTCGCGGCGATCAGCTTCGCCAGGTCGTCCCCGGCCCGCACCTCGGGCATCCCGGGCAGGGCCCAGACGCGGTAAGAAGGTGCGGGAGCGGAACCGGAGGGCTCGGCGCTCACGCCCGTACCTCCTCGGCCAGCGCCAGCGCGCGCCGGGCCATCTCCGCCGTCGCGTCGAGATCCGTCATCATCAGCGGCACCGCCCGGCAGCGGATGCCGGCGGCCTCGACCTCGTCGACGGCCCCGGCGTCCACGGTGTCGACGAGCCATCCGTCGAGCAGCCCGGAGCCGTAGTGCCGGGCCACGGCCGACGCCGTCGACTCGACGCCCACCGCGGCGAGCACCTTGTCCGCCATGCCGCGCACGGGCGCGTCCCCGACGATGGGGGAGAGGCCGACGACCGGCACCCCGGCCTCGGCGATCGCCTCCCGGATCCCGGGCACGGCCAGGATGGTCCCCACCGACACGACGGGGTTGGACGGCGGGAAGAGGATGACGTCGGCCTCGGCGACGGCCTCCAGCACACCGGGCGCCGGCTTGGCCTGCTCGGCGCCGACCGGCACGACCGCCTGCGCCTCGACCGAGGCGCGCAGCTTCACCCAGTACTCCTGGAAGTGGATCGCCCTGCGCTCGCCGTCGATGTCGACCGCGACATGCGTCTCGACCCGGTCGTCGGACATCGGCAGCAGCCGGACTCCCGGCTTCCAGCGCGCGCACAGCGCCTCGGTGACGGCGCTCAGTGGATAGCCCGCGCCCAGCATCTGGGTACGGACGATGTGCGTCGCGAAGTCACGGTCGCCGAGCCCGAACCATTCGGGTCCCACCCCGTACGCCGCGAGCTCGTCCTTGACCTGGAAGCTCTCGTCCGTACGCCCCCAGCCCTGTTCCTCGTTGATGCCACCGCCGAGGGTGTACATCACGGTGTCGAGGTCGGGGCAGACCTTCAGCCCGAACAGATGGATGTCGTCGCCGGTGTTGCCGATGACCGTGATGTCCGCGTCGGGCGCGGCCTGTTTGAGGCCACGCAGAAAACGAGCACCACCGATACCGCCGGCCAGAACCACAATGCGCATGCCCAACAGTCTGTCAGGCGGAGCCTGATCCTTGTGGGGGTGGTGGTGGGCGACGGGTGGGACTGTCAGGCGGAGCCCGGTCCTTGTGGGGGTGGTGGTGGGCGACGGGTGGGACTGTCAGGCGGAGCCCGGTCCTTGGTGGGGTCTCAGGCGGGTACGGCATCCACGGCCGTCGGGGCGCATTGCGCGGCGTGCATCGGCATCTCGGTCAGGCCCGGGTAGTAGACATGCAGACTGACGGCCGGTTCGAGGGAGTCGTTGACCACTTCGTGCACATAGCCGGGTGCGAAGACGCGCTGGGCGCCGGGTTCCCGCGTCCGCGCGCCGCGTTCGGTGTGCTCGGTCAACCGGCCTTCCAGGACGGTCAGTACACCGGAGGACAGGCCGTGGTCATGACGGCCGGTGCCCTGGCCGGGCACCCAGCTGAGCAGCCAGACCTCGTATCCGGGTCCCGTGCGCAGCCGGTGGTACCAGCGGGTGGTGGTGTCGTAGCGGACGAGCGGCGCCCACTGCGCGCGGTCGGCGGCGATGGAGCGGGCGAGTCCGACGAACTCGGCCACGGTGGCGGGGTGCTCGCGGGCCGGCTGGAGCAGGTGCTGGACCTCAAGGATGTCGCCGGCGATCTGAAGGTCGCTGTCGCTGTTCATGGAAGCGGTGGTTCCTCGGCATGGGGGGTGCATGTGCGGCGTGTCGCGGAGATCCGGAGAGCCGGGGAAGCGCAGAGGGAAAGGTCTGAGGAGACGCTCTGCGAAGGGCTCGGCGGAGAGGAGCTGGGTCAGAGCCGGTGCCCTGGGGCATCAACAGCTGTGACAGCTGGAACAGCAACAGCGGGTCTGGACAGCGCTGCCGAACCCACGGACGTGGGTGGCGTACATCGCTGCGGTCGCTGGCATGCAGTCAAG
The DNA here is from genome assembly GCF_055584025.1 of Streptomyces sp. NPDC104309. Lineage (NCBI taxonomy): Bacteria > Bacillati > Actinomycetota > Actinomycetes > Kitasatosporales > Streptomycetaceae > Streptomyces > Streptomyces sp. NPDC104309. The sequence goes on from NZ_JBVJMV010000002.1 coordinate 491,498, forward strand.
GAGACCGGCTCGATCCTGTGCTGTCAACTCAATGCCCGATTTGGGGGTAATGTTTCACCTCATCCGGTTATTGAACCGTGGGAAAGGTTTGTGCGGTCATCGTGGCGGAGATGTGGCGCATCGACCGCGGCCGCAAACGTCGTTGGCGTCCCGTGACCTGACTGTGATCTCGGTCGCTTCGGTGATCGAACCGAAACATGAAGGCGGTCCCGGTCGTCTCACTCGGTGAGAGGGGCACGGTGGGGCGCAATGGCATATGTCAGGTTTTTGGTGATTTGCACACTTTCCGCATACCCTTGGTTCCGCAGAGTGAATACCGGGGCCAATAGCAGATCTTCGCTTGACTGGCCCGGAGCTACACACTTGTAATTTCACTCGTGTCGTTCGGCCGCAATCAGTAACGGCTGCATCACGGGGACGCAAGAGACAGACGAGGGGCGCACATGACCGAGCTGTTCCAGCAACTGCTGGTCGAGGACGCGGACGAGGAACTCGGCTGGCAGGAGCGCGCGCTGTGCGCCCAGACCGATCCCGAGTCCTTCTTCCCCGAGAAGGGCGGATCCACCCGCGAGGCCAAGAAGGTCTGTCTCGCCTGTGAAGTCCGGTCCGAATGCCTTGAGTACGCCCTTTCCAATGACGAGCGGTTCGGAATCTGGGGCGGCCTTTCCGAGCGTGAACGGCGCCGTCTGAAGAAGGCCGCCATCTGACCGCGAACCGCTCGACAGCGGACCACCACGACAGCGGACCACAACGACAGCGAACCGCCGCGGCAGGCGGAACACCGCGACTGCGGACCACCGTGACAGCAGAACAACAGAACACGTGACAGCAGAACAACAGGACAAAGGAAGGTCCGGACCACGCACCGGATCATCACGACCCACTCGCCCACAGCGCGTGGGAACGCGTACCGGACCGTCGATCGACCATGGCCCGCCGCCTGCACCCCGCCCGCAGACGACGGGCCATCGCCGTGCCAGCGACCCCTCGTCGTCGCGCCCGTTCAACCGCTCGGCGCCCTCGTGGTTATCCGTACCGTTAGTGTGGGGCTCCGTCCGAGACGCGCCAACGCCCCGACGGAGCGCGCGTGTACACCGATGCAGCCCCCGGGGGGACGCCCCCCGGACCCGGCCGGAGGGCCCGTACCTCGATGTCCGTGCACAGCCAACCGACGGCGCCGTACGCGGCCGCCGCCGCCCCAGAGTTCCCCCGGCATGTCGTCACCGCCGTGCTCGTCTCCCATGACGGCGCACGCTGGCTGCCCGACGCGCTCGCGGGACTGCTCGGGCAGGAACGCCCCGTACAGAACGTCGTTGCCGCCGACACCGGCAGCGCCGACGACTCCGCGCGGCTGGTCACCGAGGCGCTCGGCGCCGAACGCGTCCTGCACCTCGCGCGCCGTACGAGCTTCGGCACCGCCGTCGACGAGGCGACCCGCACGGCCGGCCCCCTCACCCCCGAGGACCTGCCGTACCTCAAGCGTCCCAGCAGCTGGGACCCCGTCAGCAGGACTTGGCGCGACGACGCGTACGACCTGCCCGAACTGCCGCACGGCGAGCCCGTGCAGTGGCTCTGGCTGCTCCACGACGACTGCGCACCGGAACCCGACGCGCTCGCCGAGCTGCTGCGCGTCGTCGACACCGACCCGCACGCCGCGATCGTCGGCCCCAAACTCCATGGCTGGTACGACCGCAAGCAACTGCTCGAAGTCGGCGTCTCCATCGCCAACAGCGGTCGCCGCTGGACCGGACTCGACCGGCGCGAGCAGGACCAGGGCCAGCACGACCAGGTCCGCACCGTGCTCTCCGTCTCCACCGCGGGCATGCTGATCCGCCGTGACATCTGGGAGGAGCTCGGCGGGTTCGACCGCAGGCTTCCGCTGATGCGTGACGACGTCGACCTGTGCTGGCGTGCCCACACCGCGGGACACCGGGTGCTCGTCGCCCCCGACGCCGTCCTCAGGCACGCCGAGGCGTCCGCCCGTGAGCGCCGCCCCATCGACTGCGCGGGCCGCTCGGTCGCCTCCCCGCACCGCGTCGACAAGGCCGGTGCCGTCTACACGATGCTTGCCAACGCACGCGCCAAGGTCCTGCCCTGGGTGCTGCTCCGGCTCGTCGTCGGCACGCTGCTGCGTACCCTCGCCTATCTCGTCGGCAAGGTGCCCGGCCAGGCCCTCGACGAGGTCGCCGGGCTCTTCGGCACCCTGCTGCGCCCCGGACGGATCCTCTCGGCCCGGCGCGGTCGCGGCAAGGGCGCGGTCGACCAGGCCGAACTGCGCGGACTCTTCCCGCCGCCCGGCGCCACCGTCCGCGCCACCGTCGACCAGGTCGCCGGAAACTTCGGCGGCGGTTCCGACGCCGACTCGGGCGGCTCCCGGCACGGTGCCGTGGAGTCCGGCCCCGGCGGTGACGACGCCGACTTCCTGGAGATCGAGCAGTTCGCGCGGCTGAAGCGGATCGGGCGCAAGCCGGGCCCGGTGCTCTTCGTCGTGCTGCTGTTCGTCTCGCTCGTCGCCTGTCGCGGCCTGCTCGGCGGCGGTGCGCTCGCGGGCGGTGCGCTGCTGCCGGCCCCCGCTGACGTCTCCGACCTGTGGGGCAGGTACGCGGACGGCTGGCACACGGTCGGTACGGGCGGCACCCAGACCGCACCGCCCTACCTCGCCGTGCTCTCCGCGCTGTCCGCGCTGTTCCTCGGATCGACCGGCTTCGCGCTCACGCTGCTGCTGGTCTGCTCGGTCCCGCTCGCCGGACTCACCGCGTACTTCGTCTCCCGGCCGCTGCTCGAATCGAGGCTGCTGCGGGCCTGGGCGAGCGTCGCGTACGCCTTCCTGCCCGCGGCGACCGGCGCCCTGGCGACGGGCCGCCTCGGCACCGCCGTACTGGCCGTCCTGCTGCCGCTGATCGCCCGTGCCGCCGTCTCCGCGCACGGCATGCGCGCCGGCGGCGACGCCCGCGGCAGTTGGCGCGCCACCTGGGTGTACACCCTGCTCCTCACCTTCGCGATGGCCTTCACCCCCATCGTCTGGCCGCTCGCCGTGGTCCTCGGCATCGGCGTGCTCGCGCTGCGCCGCGACGACATCGCGGCGTACGGGCTCCGCTTCCTCGCGACGATCGGCACACCGCTGCTGGTTCTCGCGCCCTGGTCGCTCTCGCTCCTCGCCGGCCCGTCCGCGTTCCTGAAGGAGGCGGGCCTGGACATCGGTACGGGCACGGCCTCCGCCCTCGATCTGCTCGGCATCAGCCCCGGCGGCCCCAAGGCCGCGGGCAGCGTGCTGCTGCTCGGCATCGTGTGCGCCGCGCTGGCCGCGCTGCTGCGCGGGGAGCGGCAGTTCGCGGTACGCGCCGCGTGGACCGTCGCGCTCGTGGGGCTGGTCTTCGCCGCTCTCGCCAATGGCTCGGGCTGGGCGGGTCCCGCCACCCTCGTCTACGGCATCGCGCTGATCGCCGCCGCGCTGGTCGGCGCGGACGGCGCCCGGGTCCGTGTGGCCGAGCTCAGCTTCGGCTGGCGCCAGCCGGTCGCCGCGCTGATCGCCGTCGCCGCGGGCCTCGCCCCGGTGCTGGCCGCCGCGGGCTGGATGATCGGTGGCGCCGCGGGCCCGCTGGAGCGCCGCGACCCGGTGCAGGTGCCCGCTTTCGTCGCGGAGGAGAGCACCACCCGCGACCAGCCGCGCACCCTGGTCCTCGGCGGCACCTCGCCCGCCAGCGTGTCGTACACCCTGGTCCGCGGCTCCGGTGCGCGGCTCGGCGACGCCGAGCTGGTCGAAGCGGGCGGCAGCAACAGCCACCTCGACAAGGTCGTCGCCAATCTGGTCGCGGGTTCCGGTGCCGACCAGGGCAGCCAGCTCAGCGGCTTCGCGATCCGTTACGTACTGGTGCGGGACGGCGCTCCGAAGGAGATGAGCCGGGTCCTCGACGCCACCCCGGGGCTCAGCCGGCTCAGTCAGCTGGACGGCAGTGCGCTGTGGCGGGTCGACCGGCAGGTCGCCCGGATCATGATCGTCCCCTCCGGCACCGACGGCGAACAGCTGCCTGTCGGCTCCCTTCCCGTCGAGGCGCACACCAAGATCCCGGCAGGCGGCTCCGGCCGGGTGCTGCGGATCGCCGACGCCGCCGACCCCGGCTGGGAGGCCACGCTCAACGGGCGCGCCCTGACCCGGAAGACCGTCGACGGCTGGGCCCAGGGCTTCGAGCTCCCCACCGAGGGCGGCACGCTGGACCTCACCTACAACGCCCCGCTCACCCACACCGCCTGGGTCTGGACCCAGACCGCGCTGGCCGTGGTCCTGCTGGTCCTCGCCCTGCCGGGCCGCCGCCGGGAGATCGACGACGACCTGCCCGAGGAGGCCACGACGGTTCCGGCGGAGCCGGTCGCGGGCGAGGGGCGCCGGGCGCGCAGGCTCCGGGCGGCCGCCCAGGCCGAGGCCGAGGCCGCGTCGGAGCCGGCCGGGAGCGGACATGCCGAGGAGGCAGCGGAGACGACGGGGGAGTACGTCCCGGCGGAGCAGGCGGGTGAGCACATTCCCGCACAGCAGACGGCCGAGCCCCAGCCGCCGCGGACCGACGGCCAGGACGTCTTCGCCGCGCAGTCCGACAGCGGCCAGGATGCCTTCGCCGCAGCCGACAGCGGTCAGTACGCGGCGGTGCCGCAGCAGCAGTACGGCGAATGGGACGCGCAGCAGTACCAGGGCGCCGACTACCAGCAGTACCAGGGCGAGCAGCAGTACCAGGACGGCCAGTACGGCACGCAGCAGGACCACCCGGCGACCGCCGACCCGTACCAGCACCAGGCCTACGACCCGTACGGCTACGCACAACAGCAACAGCAGCAGTCGTACGACCCGCAGTCCCCGTACGCCGCGCAGGCCCAGCAGTACACCCCGCAGGTCCCGTACGACCCCCAGGCCCCTTACGGCCGGCAGAACCAGTACGACCCGCAGAACCCCGACGAGAACCCCCCGGGCCAGAACCCGTGGCCGACCGGTAACGCATCGCGAGGCGAGTCCGAGTGAAGTCCACCAGCCTGTCCCTCATCGCGGGCACCGTCGCCCTCGCCGCCGTCACCGGATTCGCCGCGGTCACCGTCCCCGGTGACGGGGGCACGACGGAGGCGAAGACCGCCACGCGACTGCCTGTCGAGCGGTCCAGTCTGCTCTGCCCGGCGCCCGGTCTCTCGGACCTCGCGGAGACGACGTACACGTCCTTCACCCCGGCGGGCAGCGGTGGCGGTGAAGCCGGTACGGCCGAACTGAAGCAGTCCACGGCCGCGGACGCCACGGGCAAGGACGCGAGCAAGGACAAGAAGGACAAGAAGGACAAGAAGGAGGCGGATTCCGGAAAGCCGGTCGTCTCCCTCAAGGAACCCGGCAAACCCGCCACCGCCGACGCGTCCGGTGCCGGCGCCCCCGCGCTGGTCGGTACCGCCACCGGCCGTCTGGCCCCCGGCTGGACCGCTCAGCAGACCACCACCGTCGAGGCGGGCGGCGGCCGCGGTCTGCTCGGCGTCAGCTGCACCGGGCCCGACACCGACTTCTGGTTCCCGGCCGCGAGCACCGCGAAGTCCCGCGAGGACTACGTCCACCTCACCAACCCCGACGACACCGCGGCCGTCGCCGACATCGAGCTGTACGGTCCGGACGGCAGCCTCAAGTCCGACGTGGGCGAGGGCATCACGGTGCCCGCCCGGTCCAGTGTCCCGGTCCTGATCTCCACGCTGACCAGCGAGGTGGCCGAGGACGTGACCGTCCACGTCACCACCCGTACCGGGCGTGTCGGCGCGGTCGTCAGGACCGCGGACGAGGAGACCGGCAGCGACTGGCTGGCCGCCTCCACCGACCCCTCGGGCACCCTGGTGCTCCCCGGCATCCCCGCGGACGCCACCTCGGTCCGCCTGGTGGCCTTCGCACCCAGCGACGACGACGCCGATCTGAACGTGAAGCTGCTCGGCAAGAACGGCGCGATCTCTCCGGTCGGGCACCCGGACCTCCACGTCAAGTCGAGGATGACCGCGGGCGTCGACCTGAAGGACATCACCAAGGGCGAGGCCGGCTCCCTGCTGCTGACTCCGGTCCAGCGCGGGAAGGCGACCCCGGTGGTGGCCGCGTTGCGCGTGGTCCGCGGCAAGGGATCCGGGCAGGAGGTCGGCTACATCCCGGCGACCGGCCCGGTGGGCGCTCAGGCGACCGTGGCCGACAACCGGGCCACGGGGTCCACGCTCTCGCTCGCCGCACCGGGCGCCACCGCCACCGTGAAGGTCACCGCCTCCGCGGGCAGCGAGGGCGGCGAACAGGTCGTCAAGACGTACACGGTCAAGGGCGGTACGACGCTCGCGGTCACCCCGCCCGTCCCGTCCGGGCTCAAGGGCGGCTACGCGCTGACGGTCCGGACGGAGTCGGGCGGCCCGGTGTACGCCGCCCGCACGCTGAGCCTTCCGCGAAACGGCGTCCAGATGTTCACCGTGCAGACCCTGCCGGACGACGAGGCAACGGTGGAGGTGCCCGCGGCCGTCCAGGACCTGGCCGTCCTGGACGACTGAGCGGATGGCCCCGGCAGAACCGGTCGCCCTGCCCGGGCGGCCGGTTCTACTCCTGCCCGTACCGCGGATCCACCGACTCCGGTGAAAGCCCGAGCAGCTCCGCGACCTGCTCCACCACGACCTCGTGCACCAGCAGGGCGCGCTCGTCGCGGTTCTTGGTACGGATCTCGACGGGCCGCCGGTAGACGACGATCTGCGCGGGCCGGCCCTTCTCCGCGGAGACCGCGCGCCCCAGCGGCACGGTCTCCTCCTGCGTCCCCGGCACATCGAGCACCATGAAGTCGACATCGGCCAGCTGCGGCCAGCGCCGCTCCAGCCGCTCCACCGAGTCCTGCACGAGATCACGGAAGTTCTCCGCCCGGCTGACCGAGAGCGGCACCTGGGGCGGGGCGACGGGTCCGCGCATGCCGCGGCCATGGCGGTCACGACGACGCGGGCGCGGCTCGGACGGGTGGGGCGGTACGGGACTGTCCATCACTGACGCAGGGTAACCCTCCACGGGGGCGGCGGGATCGCCGCTGCCTGACAGGGCGTCGGCCTGTCCAATCCTGAACAATCCGGCCAATCGGGAGCTCGTTTCCGGCCCGGCTCCTGACCGCTGATCTCCTGCTGAATGACAGCTTTTGTGCCGAGTGGTGACCGGAACCGTTGCCGGTGCGACCTGAGCTTCCGTGTTCCGTCGCAGGTCAGGAGGACTGTCCGGAGGACGCTTGTGCCGGAGGTGACGGGGCGACACGGAGGGGTGAGCTGAGGGAGAGTCGTCGCAGCCCGCTCAAGAGTGCGGTACCGTCCAACATCGTGAGCCCTGTACGTCGCTGTTCGCGCACCGCGTGCGGCCGCCCTGCCGTCGCGACACTGACGTACGTCTATGCCGACTCGACTGCGGTCCTCGGCCCGCTCGCCACCTACGCCGAGCCCCACTGCTACGACCTCTGTGCCGAGCACAGTGAGCGGCTGACCGCACCACGCGGCTGGGAAGTCGTCAGGCTCTCCGACCCCTCCGCTCCCACGCGCCCCAGCGGCGACGACCTCGAAGCGCTCGCCAACGCCGTACGGGAAGCGGCGCGGCCGCACGACCGCGGCCCCGACGGCAGGGGCGACGGCCCGCAGACCGCGGATCCGATGGAGGTGGCACGCCGCGGCCATCTGCGGGTGCTGCGCTCACCGGACTCCTGAGTGCGGCGTGCCGCCGCACGCCTCGCACAAGACTCCCCACCCCTCGACGCGGCGCGCGAGTGGAACGGTGCGTGAACTGCGGTACGCGATCCTCACGGTCACCTCCGTACTGGCACTCGCGTACGTCATGAACCTCTCCGGCCAGGCCGCCACGATCGGCCTGTTCGTGGCGGCGGCGAGCGCCGGTCCGGCCTTACGACCTCGCCCGCGATTGTCAGCGGCGTCGCGGTATCCGGGACCTCCGCCTCCGGCGTTGTCGTCAGTCGCCGACGCTCCGCGTCGACTCCCTCCTCCGCCTTGGATTCGAAGGCCCCGGACGCCGCTCCTTCTCCCACTGCCAATCGTGGGCGAGGCCGTTACTCTCCCCGGTGCTCGGCTGGTTCGGCGTCGCGGTCTCCGGCTCCGACACCTCCGCGAACGCCCTCTTCGGCGCGCTCCAGGTTTCGGCGGCAGGCGAATCGGGCCTACCGCCGGAACCGCTCGCCGCGGCGAACAGCTCCGGCGGGGTGCTCGGCAAGATGATCTCCCCGCAGAACCTGACGATCGCGTGCGCGTCGGTCGGCCTGGCCGGACGCGAGGGGCACCTGCTGCGCAAGGTGCTGCCGTGGAGCCTGGGACTGCTGCTTGTGATGTGCTTGATCGTCCTGGCACAGAGCACGACGGTGCTGCCCTGAGCGACCCGGCTCCTGCTCTGCCGCCGAACGGGACGGAGCGGCAACGGCGTGCTTCCCGAACGAAGGACCCCAGGTCTCCGGGGGAGCGGCAACCGCCGGCCCCGGTCGCCAGGAGCGCGGCGAGGCCACCGCACGGTCGCTCAGCCACAAGGCCCCGAGGCCCCCCGATCGGCCGCCGGGTAGTTTGGGCGGTCCGAAGAAATATCAGGAGGACCGGCCCGTGACTGCTGATCTGTCGCAGATCGTGAAGGCGTACGACGTGCGCGGGGTGGTGCCCGACCAGTGGGACGAGTCACTGGCCGAGCACTTCGGGGCCGCGTTCGTCGAGGTGACGGACGCTGACGCGATCGTGATCGGCCACGACATGCGGCCCTCGTCGCCCGGCCTCGCGGCAGCCTTCGCGCGCGGCGCGGCGGGGCGCGGCGCGGACGTCACCATGATCGGCCTCTGCTCGACCGACCAGCTGTACTTCGCCTCGGGCAGCCTCGGCCTCCCCGGCGCCATGTTCACCGCTTCACACAACCCGGCGCGGTACAACGGCATCAAGCTCTGCCGGGCCGGCGCCGCACCCGTGGGCCAGGACACCGGGCTCGCCGAGATCCGCGCCCTGGTCGAGAAGTGGTCCGAGGCCGGCGTGCCGCAGCCCGCCGTCACCCCGGGCACCCTCACCGAGCGCGAGACACTCCCCGACTACGCCGCGCACCTGCTGTCCCTGGTCGACCTCGCATCGATCCGCCCGCTGAAGGTGGTCGTCGACGCGGGCAACGGCATGGGCGGCCACACCGTCCCCACCGTCTTCGCGAACCTTCCCGTGGACCTCGTACCGATGTACTTCGAGCTCGACGGCACGTTCCCCAACCATGAGGCCAACCCCCTCGACCCGAAGAACCTCGTCGACCTCCAGGCCCGGGTCGTGGCCGAGGGGGCGGACCTGGGCCTCGCCTTCGACGGCGACGCCGACCGCTGCTTCGTCGTCGACGAGCGGGGCGCGGGCGTCTCCCCGTCCGCGATCACGGCCCTGGTAGCGGCCCGCGAACTCGCCCGCAACGGCGGTAGGGGCATCGTCATCCACAACCTGATCACCTCGCTCTCCGTCCCCGAGGTCGTCCGCGAGAACGGCGGAACGCCGGTCCGCACCCGCGTGGGCCACTCCTTCATCAAGGCGGAGATGGCCGAGCACGGCGCGATCTTCGGCGGCGAGCACTCCGCGCACTACTACTTCCGCGACTTCTGGAACGCCGATACGGGCATGCTCGCCGCGCTCCACGTCCTGGCCGCGCTCGGGGGCCAGCCGGGCACCCTTTCGGAACTGGTCGCCCAGTACGACCGTTACACCGGTTCCGGCGAGATCAACTCCACGGTCGCCGACCAGCCGGGCCGCACGGCGGCGGTGCGCGAATCCTTCGCACCCCGCGACGGCGTGACGACCGACGACCTGGACGGCCTGACGGTCACGGGCCCGGACTGGTGGTTCAACCTGCGCGCCTCCAACACGGAACCCCTGCTGCGCCTGAACGTCGAGGCCCGCGACGAGCGGACGATGACGGCGATCCGGGACGAGGTTCTGGCACTGGTCCGGGCACGGGCTGTGTAGGAGGGGACCGGGCTGGACGTGGGCGGGCTGTGTAGGAGGGGACCGGGCTGGACGTGGGCGGGCTGTGTAGGAGGAGACCGGCCGGACGGGGACGGGCCCTGTCCGGTGAGTCCGAGAGGCCGGGCATTCGGCCCGGTCGAGCGATTCCGACCTGCTGGGCGGCACAGATCGGCCTGCCCTGCGGCCCCACCGGGGCCATGCCGGTCCACCCGGGCATTACCAGCCCGTTCGGCGTTTCAGAGGGGTCCGGGCGGAGTGCCGGTTCCGGGAAGGCGGGGGCGGGGGAAGAGGCCTGCCGCAGAGCCCACCTTCCCGGATCCGTCGACGAGGCCTCGCCCACCTCCTCACGCCCCCGCCGCACTTCCTCACGCTCCGCCGCACTTCCTCACGCCCCCGCTACCCCGACAACCGGTCGACGCCACACCGGCGCGTCCCGAGCGCCCGGAGCCCCCTGCGTCGGACGCCGAGACGCCGAGCGGACACCTCCCCGCCCGCAGATCGCCGCCCCACCCGGCCAAGCCGCACCGAGCCCCCACGCTCCCGGCGACGCCGCCTCGCCCCGGCCCGCGGCCCCCGTACCCCGGCGGTAGGCTGACGTCGCTTGATCCGTGTGAACCCGAACCGCTTGTTCGAATGCTTGAAGGGACTCACCCCATGCCGCTCGAAGCCGGCCTTCTGGAGATCCTCGCCTGCCCGGCCTGTCACTCTCCGCTCGACGACCGGTCGGCAGCCGACAGCCCCGAGCTGATCTGCACCGGCAAGGACTGCGGTCTGGCCTACCCGGTACGGGACGGCATCCCCGTCCTCCTCGTCGACGAGGCCCGCCGCCCCGCGTAACGGCATCCGTGCCCGAACCCGCACGGTGATCAGCATGTGATCGGAGGACCGTCCCCATGCTCGACGAGTCGCTGCTCGACGCCCCGGAAGCCCTGGCCCGAGCCGACCGCCGCGACCTGCTCCGCGGCGCCGCCGAGGCCGGGGCCCGGGTCCGCACCGCCGCCCGGCACGCGGCGGAGGCCGGGATCGCCGCGCTGAACCCGGAAGGCCGCCCCCGCGCCGTACTCATCGCGGGCTCCGGCACCGCCGCGTCCGGCGTGGCCGACCTGATCACCGCCCTGGCGGGAGCCTCCGCGCCCGTCACCCGCATCCACCCCACCGGGGTCGCACCCGCCGCGGGCGCGCTGCGCTGGACGCTTCCCGGCTGGGCCGGTTCCGTGGACCTGTTGTTGATCGTCACGGCCGACGGTTCCGAGCCCGGCCTCTCCCTCCTCGCCGAACAGGCGTACCGCCGCGGCTGCAGCGTCGTCGCCGTCACCCCCCGTCAGTCACCATTGCGCGAGGCGATCGACGGGGCGCACGGACTCGTCGTACCGATGGCCACCGCCCCGCACGGCGAGTACGACGCCGAGACGTCCGCGGCGGGACCCGGCACGCTCTGGGCCCTGTTCACCCCGCTGCTCGCGCTGCTCGACCGGGTGGGCCTGGTCACCGCGTCCGCCGAGGCACTGCAGAGTGTCGCCGACCGCCTGGACCGCACCGCGGAACTCTGTGGTCCGGCCATCGCCACGTACAGCAACCCGGCCAAGACCCTCGCCGCCGAACTCGCCGACAGCCTGCCCCTCATCTGGACGGAGGGCGACGCGGCGGCCCCGGTCGGCCGCAGATTCGCCGCGGTCCTGGCCGAGTTGTCCGGCCGCCCGGCCCTTGCCGCCGAACTCCCCGAGGCGCTTCCCGCCCACGGCGCGCTGCTGGCGGGCACCTTCGCAGCCGGTGCCGACCCCGACGACTTCTTCCGCGACCGGGTCGAGGAGCCGGAGGCGCTGCACGCCCGCGTCGTACTGCTCCGCGACCGCCCCACCGGCGGCCTGAGCGCCGGCCCAGCCGCCCGCGAACTGGCCCTCGGCCACGACACGGCGATCAGCGAACTCGAACCGGACGAGGGCACCGAGCTCGAAGCCCTGGCCGAACTCCTCGCGGTCACCGACTTCGCCGCCGTCTACCTGGCACTCGCGTCGGCAGCCCGCGCCTGAACACCCGAGCCGGTCCCGCACCACAGACCACACCCCTTGCACCAAGCCCGCCTGCACCACCACCCCGATCCACGCATCTCACAAGGACGAACCCATGGACCGGCTCTCCAACACCGTGCGCCCTTACGCCTGGGGCTCCACCACCGCCATCCCCGAGCTGCTCGGCATCGCCCCCACCGGGGAACCCCAGGCCGAGATGTGGATGGGCGCCCACCCCGGAGCCCCCTCCCGCCTCACCCGCACAACCGGCACCGGAGAGGCCGGCCACGAACAGGCCCTCACCGAGGTCATCGCCGCAGACCCCGAGCGCGAACTGGGCCGGGCCGCCGTCGAGAAATTCGGCCCCCGCCTGCCCTTCCTCCTCAAACTGCTCGCCGCCGGTGCCCCCCTCTCCCTCCAGGTCCACCCCGACCTCGCACAGGCCGGGCGAGGTTACGAGGACGAGGAGCGCCGGTCCGTCCCGATCGACGCATCCCACCGCACGTACAAGGACGCCAACCACAAGCCCGAGCTGATCTGCGCGCTCACCCCCTTCGCCGGTCTGTGCGGCTTCCGCAGGCCCACCGAGGCGGCCGAGGCGATGGCGGCACTCGGCGTCGACTCCCTCAAGCCCTACGTCGACCTCCTCGGCGCCCACCCCGAAGAGGCGGCCCTGCGCGAGGTCCTCACCGCGATCCTCAGCGCCGACCCGACGGAAATGGCCGAAACGGTGAACCGGGCAGCCGCCGCCGCCGAACGCCTCGGCGGTGCCCACGCCCCGTACGCCCGGATCGCCCACCACTTCCCCGGCGACCCCGGTGTCCTCGCGGCGATGCTGCTGAACCATGTGGAACTCCAGCCCGGCGAAGCACTCTTCCTCGGCGCCGGTGTCCCGCACGCCTACCTGGATGGCCTCGGCGTCGAGATCATGGCCAATTCGGACAACGTGCTGCGCTGCGGACTCACGCCCAAACACATCGACGTCCCCGAGCTCCTGCGCATCGTCCGCTTCGAGGCGACCGACCCCGGTGTCCTGCGTCCCGAGGCGTCCCCGTCCGGCGAGGAGCTGTACGAGACGCCCGTGGACGAATTCCGGCTCTCGCGCTTCGACCTGTCGCCCGGCGCGGACCCCGTCGAACTGACCAGGGACACCCCGCAGATCCTGCTCTGCACCGCGGGCGCCCCGAAGGCGGGCACGCTCGGTCTCACCCCCGGCGCCTCGGTGTTCGTACCCTCCGGCGAGAAGGTCGAAGTGTCCGGTACGGGAACTCTGTTCCGCGCGACAGTGGTGGTCTGACGTACCGTCCGCACCAACGGCTGCAACAATGTCCGGCCGTACCGCGGCGCCAGGGCCGCAGCACCGAAGAAGGGACACCAGGCACCCATGAGTGCGTCAGGCGGAACCAAGGCGATCGTGGCGGCACTCGGCGCCAACCTCGCGATCGCAGTGGCCAAATTCGTGGCGTTCCTGTTCAGTGGCTCGTCGTCGATGCTTGCGGAGAGCGTCCACTCGGTCGCCGACTCGGGCAACCAGGGACTGCTGCTCCTCGGCGGCAAGAAGGCCCAGCGCGAGGCGACCCCCCAGCACCCCTTCGGCTACGGCCGCGAGCGCTACATCTACGCCTTCCTCGTCTCCATCGTGCTGTTCTCGGTCGGTGGCATGTTCGCGGTGTACGAGGGCTACGAGAAGATCAAGCACCCGCACGAGATCGAGGCCTGGTACTGGCCGGTCGGCGTACTGGTCTTCGCGGTCATCGCCGAGGGCTTCTCCTTCCGTACGGCCATCAAGGAGTCCAACGAGACCCGCGGGTCGCTCTCCTGGAAGGAGTTCATCCGCCGCGCGAAGGCCCCCGAACTCCCCGTCGTGCTCCTGGAGGACTTCGGAGCACTGATCGGCCTGGTGCTCGCCCTCGCGGGCGTCGGCCTGGCCCTCGCGACCGGCAACGGTGTCTGGGACGGTATCGGCACCCTCTGCATCGGCGTCCTGCTGATCGCCATCGCGATCGTCCTCGCCGCCGAGACGAAGTCCTTGCTGCTCGGCGAGGCCGCCGGAGCCGACCAGGTCGAGAAGATCAAGGCCGCGGTCGTCGACGATGACACGGTCACCGGCATCATCCACATGCGTACGCTCCACCTCGGCCCGGAAGAACTGCTGGTCGCCGCCAAGATCGCGGTGCAGCACGACGACACGGCCGCCGAAGTGGCCAACGCCATCAACGCCGCCGAGACCCGTATCCGCGCAGCCGTCCCGATCGCCCGGGTCATCTACCTGGAACCGGACATCTACAGCGAGGCGGCCGCCGCAGCCGGCACCAACCCCGGCAAGGCCCCGGGCGGATCTCCCGCCCCGAATCCCGACGGGCCCTCGGACTCCCCGACGCATTCCGGCCACTGAACGCACCCACGCACATCCTCCGACCCCCCTCCCGTCAGCTCCCCCACCAGCCTTTCGGCCCGCCCTCCCGCCCGCTCCGGTATGCGGCTCCTCATCCCGCCCCTCCGGGCGGGCTGGGAGCGACTGGGCCGATCGGTGTAGATTCGATGCCAGTGTCAGACGTCGCTGCTGATGGCGGTCGATCGGTCCGTACGCGCGGACCGGCCGAGGGAGAGAGGGCCTCCGACGGACTGTGCTGCGAGCACCCGGGCATTGGTATGTCCGGTGTCGCAGAGCCAGCCGTGCCCACCTCGACACCCATCACGAGGAGCAGCCCGTTATGACAACGGTCGCCAATCGCCAGGACTTCAAGGTCGCCGACCTCTCCCTCGCGGCGTTCGGTCGCAAGGAGATCACCCTCGCCGAGCACGAGATGCCCGGCCTGATGTCGATCCGCAAGGAGTACGCCGCCGCGCAGCCGCTGGCCGGCGCACGCGTCACCGGTTCGCTGCACATGACCGTGCAGACGGCCGTGCTGATCGAGACCCTGGTGGCCCTCGGCGCCGAGGTCCGCTGGGCCTCCTGCAACATCTTCTCCACTCAGGACCACGCCGCCGCGGCCATCGCGGTGGGCCCGAACGGCACCCCGGACGCCCCTGCGGGCGTCCCGGTCTTCGCCTGGAAGGGCGAGACGCTCGAAGAGTACTGGTGGTGCACGGAGCAGGCTCTGACCTGGCCGAACACCCCCACGGGCGGCCCGAACATGATCCTCGACGACGGTGGTGACGCCACGCTCCTCGTCCACAAGGGCGTCGAGTTCGAGAAGGCCGGTGCGGCCCCGGACCCGTCGACCGCGGACAGCGAGGAGTACGGCCACATCCTCACCCTGCTGAACCGCACCCTCGGCGAGTCCCCGCAGAAGTGGACCCAGCTGGCGTCCGAGATCCGCGGTGTCACCGAAGAGACCACGACCGGTGTGCACCGGCTCTACGAGATGCACCGCGACGGCACCCTCCTCTTCCCGGCGATCAACGTCAACGACGCCGTCACCAAGTCCAAGTTCGACAACAAGTACGGCTGCCGCCACTCCCTGATCGATGGCATCAACCGCGCCACCGACACCCTCATCGGCGGTAAGACCGCGGTCGTCTGCGGCTACGGCGACGTCGGCAAGGGCTGCGCGGAATCGCTGCGCGGCCAGGGCGCCCGCGTGATCATCACCGAGGTCGACCCGATCTGCGCGCTGCAGGCTGCGATGGACGGCTACCAGGTGACCACGCTCGACGAGGTCGTCGACAAGGCCGACATCTTCGTCACCACCACGGGCAACAAGGACATCATCATGGCCGCCGACATGGCCAAGATGAAGCACCAGGCCATCGTCGGAAACATCGGTCACTTCGACAACGAGATCGACATGGCCGGCCTGGCGAAGACCGACGGCATCGTCAAGGACGAGGTCAAGCCGCAGGTCCACACCTGGACGTTCCCCGATGGCAAGGTCCTCATCGTGCTGTCCGAGGGCCGCCTGCTGAACCTGGGCAACGCCACCGGCCACCCGTCGTTCGTGATGTCCAACTCGTTCGCGGACCAGACCCTGGCCCAGATCGAGCTGTACACCAAGCCCGAGGAGTACCCGACCGATGTCTACGTGCTGCCCAAGCACCTGGACGAGAAGGTCGCCCGTCTCCACCTCGACGCGCTCGGCGTGAAGCTGACGACGCTCCGCCCCGAGCAGGCCGCCTACATCGGTGTCGAGGTCGAAGGCCCGTACAAGCCCGACCATTACCGCTACTGATCCCGCCCGTCGGCGACCGCGCACGTCACCACCGGTCAGTGACGACCGGCCGCTGACAGACGGAACAGCCTCAGCAGCAGCTACCAGCGCAGGCCCCCGCACCCCCGTGTCGGGGGCCTGCGCCGTACCGCACCCGCTCAGCCCGAGGAACCTCGAAGGACCCCATGCCCCGCGGCCGATATTCGCTCCACGATCTCCACGATCACTCCCTCCTCGGCGAAGAACACTTCCAATGCGCCCCCGGCCCCTCCGGCTGGCGCTACGTCTCCCGGACCACCACCCCTTCCGGCGACCACCTCGGTTCCGTCGACCTCACCCTCGACGAACTGGGCCGCCCCATCCGCCTCGAACTCCACGCCGCGAGCTGGCAGGTCCGCGGCGCCGCCCTGGAAGGTGTCACCTGGGTCCGTACCGACCCGACCGGCACTCACGCCACCGAAGGCAATGCGCGCGCGCACGCCTTCGCCGGCACATCCCCCGCATTCCTCATCGCGACCGCACGGCTGTTGCGCCTCACCTCCGCTTCCCCCGTGGCCCGCGTCCGCCTGGTCGCCTTCACGGACCCGGTCCTGGCCCCCCGTACCGTCGACCAGTCCTGGGCCCTGGTGAACAGTGAAGCGCACGCCACTGACAACGGCCCTCTGACGGTGGACGAATACCAGGTCAGCGCCCTGGACACCGGCGAACAGCACACCGTGCACATCGTCGGCGACGTGGTCCTCTCGGCGCCCGGCATCGAGCTCGAAGACCTGGAATCCCCACCATCACCGACCTAGGGTCTTCTGTTCGGATCCTGCCGGGCTCGCGTGCTCCGGCGCCGCGCCTCGGCGCGTTGTCGTCGGTCGCCATGGCTCTTTCCCCGAGCTCTCGGCTCCGTTCGAGCAGGGGAGACCCCATCCGCCTCCCTCCTCCGCCTTGCGATCCACGGCACCGGACCTCGCTCGCTGATCCGGCCTGATCCGAACGAAAAACCCTAGGCAGGCGGCGCGAACCCCGTCGCTGCGGGCGCCGCCCCGCCCTCCTCCACCACCGGCCCCACGGGAGCGGATGCCCCCGCAACCTCCACCGCCGACAGAGACTCCACCGGCAGGGACTTCACCGACGGGGAAGCAACGGCCCCACCGTCCCGTACCCCGCTCCCCACCTGCCCGCCCGCACCGGCGCGCGCACCCTCGGCCTGCCCAGACCCCACGTGCGCGGCGCTGTCTCGACCAGCGGCGAGCACCCGCCGCGCATCCCGCGCCTGCCGTTCGTTCACCACTGCCGCCAGATACGCCCCGGCCGGCACCCCCTCGGGCATCGGAACCCCGGTCCGCGTCGCCAACTCCCCGGCCAGCCGTTCCGCCATGGACCAGCCCACCTGCGCGTCGAGCTGATGCATCCGCGTCAGGTACTGCCGTATCGCCAGCCAGAGATCGTCCGGCACCGCCGACAGATCCAGTCCCGCGAACCGCCCGACCAACCACGGCGGCGGAGGCGGCACGGCAGCCGACCGTCCTGCCGGCATCCGCTCACGTACGACGAGCGTCCCCGCGAACACATCACCGAGCCGTCGCCCCCGCACCGACACCAGCGACGCGATACAGGCGACGACCCCGAGCGTCATCAGAACCTCGACGATCCCCATGGCCCCGCGCACCAGAGCATGCCGGAAACGGATCGGCCCGCCGTCGTCCCGGACGACCCGCAGCCCGCACGCCAGCTTCCCGAGCGAACGCCCATGGCTGAGCGTCTCCACCGCGATCGGCCCACCCACCAGCACCAGCAGGAAGGAGGCGACGGATATCGCCGCGAGTGCCGCGTCATCCAGCGTCGCTGTCGCCAAGGCCAGCCCGATAGAGACAAGGACGAACGCCACCCCCACCACGGCAAGATCGATGGCCAGCGCCAGAGCCCGACTCGGCAGTTTCGCCGGTCGCAGCCCCAGCACGACCGCGTCCCCTGTCACGAGCTCACTCATCGCCACCCCATCCTTCGCCGGTCTTCCCTGCCCGTCGGGGCCTCAGTCTGCCAAGCTGACCCGCAGCGCGCCGCCGTAGTACGAACCCGTACGCACCCATGCCTGGAGCAGCAGCCGACCATGGACCTCGACGTCTTCGTGACCGCCCACCGCACCGAGTGGGACCGCTTGGACCACCTCCTGCGCCGCGGGCGCCGACTCACCGGGGCGGAAGCAGATGAACTCGTCGAGCTCTATCAGCGCACGGCCACTCACCTCTCTCTTCTCCAGTCCAGTACCCCGGACCCGATGCTCACCGCGCGCCTCACCCAGCTCGTGGCCCGTGCCCGGTCCGCGGTGACAGGCACTCGCCGAGCCACCTGGCGCGACGCCACTCGCTTCCTGACCAGTGGTTTCCCCGCCGCGGTCTACCAATCCAGACACTGGTGGATACCTACGGCTGTGCTGTCGACCTTGCTGGCCGCAGTCATCGGCTGGTGGATCGGCACGCATCCGGAAGTCCAGTCGGCCATCGCGGCACCGGACGACCTCCGCCGCCTGACCAGTCCCGGCGGGGAGTACGAGACCTACTACTCCAGCCACCCGGCCGCGTCGTTCGCCGCCCAGGTTTGGACGAACAATGCCCAGGCCGCAGCGATGTGCCTGGTCCTGGGAGCGTTCCTCGGTATCCCGGTGATCTGGATCCTCTTCGTCAACGTGCTCAACCTCGGGGTCGGCATCGGTCTGATGTCCTCGGCCGGCCGACTCGACACATTCCTGGGGCTGATCCTCCCGCACGGCCTGCTTGAACTCACCGCTGTCTTTGTCGCAGCGGGTACGGGCCTACGCCTCGGCTGGACGGTCATCGACCCGGGCCCGCAGAGCCGCCGCTCGGCCCTCGCCCAACAGGGCAGAGCGGCGATAGGCATGGCCATCGGCCTCGCCCTGGTCCTGTTCGTCTCGGGCGTCATCGAAGGCTTCGTCACCCCCTCCGGTCTTCCGACCTGGGCGAGAATCGCCCTTGGCATCACAGCCGAGCTGGCCTTCGTCGGGTACGTCTGCATCCTGGGAGGCCGAGCCACACGAGCAGGCGAACAGGGCGACCTGGATCCCACGGAACGCAGCGCCGAGCTCCCGGTCGCCGCCTGATGTGCGTACGACCCTGCTGACCTGCTAGTCTCCTCTTCGCCCCAAGAGACTGTTGACACGGTCGACCTGGGGAGGTAGATTTTAACGGTTGCGTCGGACTGGACAGGTCCGATCCCAACAGTTAACGTCTTCCTCGCTCTCACCGGAAACACATTTCCGCAGAGCCATTGATTCTCTCATTCCGAATCACGCAGTCGATCAGTTCGACTGAATGTTTCTGATAAAGTCGAGTCAGCCGAAAGGCAAGGCCGCTCCAATCGGCCACCGGAATTCATATTCGAACCGGAAACGGTGAGAAAAGAGTCTGGTAGGGTTGGAATCGCTGGAAAGGGAAACGCGAAAGCGTGGAACTGGAAAGCGGCCCCGCTTCGACCGGGAATCGGACACGAAAGAGTCTGATAGAGTCGGAAACGCAAGACCGAAGGGAAAAGCCCGGAGGAAAGCCCCAGAGAGTGTTCTGCGGGTGAGTACAAAGGAAGCGTCCGTTCCTTGAGAACTCAACAGCGTGCCAAAAGTCAACGCCAGATATGTTGATACCCCGGCCTGCTTCGGCAGGTTGGTGGTTCCTTTGAAAGTCCTGCGGGATCACTGATCCGGCAGGCAATTTACACAGCGAGGACGCTGTGGATCATCGGTCCTATTCCGACCGATGGTTCCGCTCTCGTGTTGTGTTGTCCCGATTACGGGAAAACATTCACGGAGAGTTTGATCCTGGCTCAGGACGAACGCTGGCGGCGTGCTTAACACATGCAAGTCGAACGATGAAGCCCTTCGGGGTGGATTAGTGGCGAACGGGTGAGTAACACGTGGGCAATCTGCCCTTCACTCTGGGACAAGCCCTGGAAACGGGGTCTAATACCGGATAACACTCTGTTCCGCATGGGACGGGGTTGAAAGCTCCGGCGGTGAAGGATGAGCCCGCGGCCTATCAGCTTGTTGGTGGGGTGATGGCCTACCAAGGCGACGACGG